>CALYAR010000073.1 GCA_944393585.1 uncultured Clostridia bacterium
CGGTAGGAAGGATGAGCCCGCGGACGATACAATGCTGTTTCTCCAAAAGACGGATGATCGTGCTTCCCAAATGTCCGTTTGCTCCCGTAATAATATACAATTTGTTCGTGAACAACACACTCCTTTCATTTATTTAACACGGTGTTGATTTTCTTTTCTAATTGTATTATAATATTGACTGCGTAAAAGAACAATGAACAGATTAAGGTTATTTTGACAGATAAACAACAGATCGGACAGCTGCTGTTGAAAAGAAGGGGAAGTTTTGAAAAAGTTTACAAATGATCATAGAGCCCGCGTGACGAAAATGCTGATTCGTAATTCGTTTACCACTTTGCTGAAACAAAAACCCATTCAAAGTATCTCCATCAAAGAACTGTGTGAGCAGGCCGGAATCAACAGAGGTACGTTTTATTCCCACTATACAGATCTATATGATCTGCGCAATCAAATTGAGGAAGAAATGCTGGAGGAGTTTAACCGGGCATTAGAGCCGCTTAGTGCTGACGGACAGCTGACCCAGCTTCAAATTACTACGGAGATATTTCGATGCCTAAAGAATAATTCAGATTTATGTGCCGTAACGCTAGGAGAACATGGTGATAAAGCGTTTGCCCTCAAGCTGATCAACCTGGGACGGGAAAGATGCGTGGAATCCTACCTCAAATACTTTGAACACGCTTCTCCCAAAAAGATTGAATATTTTTATTCGTTTGTTTGTTCCGGCTGTATCGGCCTTTTGCAGAAATGGCTCGATGACGGTATGGTCATACCGGCGGAGGAAGCGGCAAAAATGGCCGAGGACATTATGCTCAAAGGAATTGGATTTTTAACCGAAGAAAGCTAATTTAGCAGATGAATCCAATATAGCATACTTTATTGGACGTATATTTTCTTGTCTATTTTATATTAAAATAATTCAATTTTATTATTGCATTTCTACAAATAGTCGAAAAATACATTATTTATGGATACTATTTCTTCATAATGAAAAAGTATACTAATTCAGACATATTACCGTCTTCATTATAAAATCATTTTATTTAAAAGCAAGCAAATTTAAAATCTTTATAGAATTTACTAATAATTTTATAGAAAAAATCAATAATTTTCTTATATTATAACTAATTTTAGTTTAAACAACAAGCTATTCATTGAACATCTTAACCAATACGAAAGTATTTATATGTAATATCAGATTTCGGGATTAAACAATGCGGCGGCTGTCATATAATTTTTTCCTTATAAGCCAGTACAATTCTAATCCTTTATACAAGGGCCTGTTCAAAAATTGACCGATTCATAATGAGAACCGGCCAATTTTTATTTTTTATACTTTTCTGGAAAATCGCATCATTCTTATTTGCTTTGATCAATTATTTGGCTGGTTAATATAATAAAAAAGAGATAAGCCCCAAAAAGTGCTGGAAAGTATTGTTTTGAAACTAAAAAACGGCATTGTTTTTGACTCACGGATGGCATAAGGCCGCTATCTTAATATAGTAGAAGGAAATATCGTCCCCCGCACAGTTTAAGTCTTACTTTGTGAATGAATGGGAAACCATTTGTTTGATAGAAATTAAGGAGGATGGGAGAATGCGATCAAAAACACTCAAAAAAGGGCTGTCGTGGCTGCTTTGCGCTGCGATGCTATTGACGACGGCCCCTGTTTTCGCCGCCCCGGAGGATGGCGGAGACGAACCTGTACCCAAGACAGTATATGTGGCATTAAATGGCAACGATACTGCTGGAACCGGAGCGAAGGATACTCCGTTTGCTACCCTTCAGAAGGGACTCGACGCCCTGTCTGACGGAGACACCTTGTACATTGGTGAAGGGACCTATACGGGCGAAGGTGTGATATCGGACAAGGATAACATTACCATCACAGGCCCGGATGCCGGAGAAGCTGTTCTGACTGCGGCAGGTACACAGGGGATAGGGCTTATCACGGCAAACAACTGCGAGAATTTGAACATTACAAAGCTAACCATAAATCCAACGCGCGGAACGGCAGGTGAAGGGGTAAGTCCCGGTTTTTATTATAACGCCATTCAATTCAATGGGTGCGTAGCCCCACAGGTTTCTTATTGTAAGATAGACGGCGCGGGAGATGGAAGCGGAATCTATGCAATCGGAAATACAACAGGCGCTGCAATCCACCATAATGTATTTTCCAATACCCGCGGTTACAGTTATGGCTGCAACATTGCGACGGACGGAAAAATCTATAACAATATTTTTGCAAGCGGAGAACGCGGAATCTGGCTGTACAATGAGTCAAATAGCAACTTTATTGCAAATAATACCTTTTTGAATCATGTCAATGGAGATTTTATTTATTATAATACTTTAACAACAGGAAATACCTTCCAAAACAACATTTTTGCGAGTTCTACCGCAATTGGGGAAGTTGGAGGAAAAAATGATGTAGTATCGGTTCGCGACATTTTGGAACAAAATACATTCCAAAATAATTTATTTAGAGGAATCAGTGAGTCCGACATGATTGCGAAGGACGCTGACGGAACGGAAGTCACCTTTGCGGAAGCGGCTGCATTGGATTCGTTCAGCGGAAATCTCATCGACGATCCGCTCTTCCTGGATTCTACAATCGGAACCATTGCGAAGAACAGCCCCTGCGCAGGGGCAGGTGCGGCCGTTGACGATATTACGGATGATTATGACGGAACTGCAAGAGCAAATCCTCCTGCCATTGGCGCTTTTGAACCTTCGGACGAAGTAAAACTCGACGTGTATTATGTCGATGCCGAAAACGGCAGTGACGATAACCTGGGAGATGAAGAGCGCCCGTTCCAGACTGTGGAAAAGGGGATTGCTTCGCTGTCGAACGGCAAAAGCCTGGTCATTGCCGCAGGCACCTATGAATTGACAGGACCTGTGACAGTAAGTGCGTCTAATGTGACCATCCAGGGTGACTCGAATGGCGGAACAACCTTTTCAAAAGTATTTTCCAATGGCGGAGCCGCTTTACAAATCAATGGCTCAAATAATGAAATTAAACATATTAATTTTATTTCTGATAAGGCCAGCAGCAGTTCAACCCCATTTACAATTGATGCAAATGCGGCGGATAATTTGAAAATACATGATTGTACTTTTTCATCTGACGCTAATGTATCAATTCGGTTTACTGGAAGCAGTGATGTGCAAATCTATAATAATGTTTTTACAGGGACGGCTGAGAGCTGCATTTACGTTAATGGCGAAAATTCGGGAAGTAGCATCTACAACAATCTGTTTCAGTCTGGACAGCGCGGGGTTTCGCTCTATAACGCCGCAAACGATAATATGATTGTTTCCAATACATTCGTATCCAATACGGTTTATGATATTGGATATTATAATGCTACTCCTCAGGGAAATCTGATACAAAACAATATTTTGACGAAAGGCTTTGGCGAATTGGATAATGTAAAGCCAATGGCGGATTTTCTGAACAATAATACGTTTTGCAACAATTTATTCCATGTGACCGATGGGGCCGCCGTGATTGCACAGGATGGATCAAATCATCAGTTCACATTTGATCAGGCAGAAGCTTTGGAGTCTTTCCAAAATAACCTTGCCGCTGATCCGAATTATGTGGGCGGCGGGGACTATTCACTTGCAGACGGCAGTCCCGCGATTGACGCCGGCTTGGCCGTTGATTTTGTGGCAACCGATATTTTAGGAAATTCGCGCGATGGTTTGCCGGATATTGGTGCGTACGAAAACCAGAATGCGGTTTCAAACTTTAACACGGTTTCTTCTGCGATTCCTGCAGCAAAACAGCCGCTGGATGAGGGAATCGTAATTTCTTTTACCAAGCCGGTAGATTTAACATCCCTGGAAGGAAAAATTACGCTTGTTCCGGCTTCGGGCGGCGATGCACTGGGCGTAACAGTTCAGGCTGCCGGCAGCAGCATTTTGATTACACCGAATGTTGCCCTTGCCGCGGATACTGCTTACCAGCTAACCATTGCAGCGAGAGTTTCTGCGGCTGATGGGGATATTCTGAAAACGCCGTATGTGCGTACTTTTACAACTGCTTCAGCACAAGCTGAGGACGCCTCGCTTCAGATCGGTACGTTAAAATCTTCTTATGGCCGGGCGCACACAAAAGTACCGGCGTTGTCTGGTGATTATACTATCAGCTTCGACTATTATTATCCGTCAGCAGATGCTTTGAATGATTTCTGGGTTTTTGCAGCCTATTCCGAAGAAGTGATAAAGGGAGTTGACAGGGAACTATCCGGCGGACCGTTGTCGCCGCAAATTAAACAGACCGGTGCCAGGATGACGTTTACGTTAGATGGCAAAGGCTATAATCTGCCGTACTCGTTCCAGGGGGATACATGGTACCATTTGACATTGAAATTTGAAAACGGAACTTTCTCTTTCTATATCAATGGCGTAAAACAGACCTTTTCCAATGGCGAAACGGAACTCGAGTATCCGGAAGATCAGGTCATAAATTACATCGGTTATTTGGGAGACTTGACTGGAAAGAGCAAAGTCCATGACGGTATGGCATATTACGACAATTTTGTGATCCGCCAAAATGGGGAAGTAATCTTCCAGGAAGATTTTCAGAGCGGGAAAACACTGGATCAGCTCGACGGCTGGTTTTCTTCTCCGATCGGGGAACAGGTTGTTGATGAAGATTGGACGAACTTTGTCGGCGTCTCTGCGGAAAACAATCGGGAGCCGGCGGAAATTGTCTCCATTTCCCTTCAGGGGGAAAACGGGCGCACTGGATTTATGGTTGGAACCAGCGGCAATTTAACGTTCCAGGCATTGGACTCCAATGGAAATCCCGTAGTATTGGCGGGGAATCTCTATGAAGTTGTGAGCAAGAATACCGATATTCTCAAAATGGAAGAGATCGAAGAAGGAGTCTTTCAGGCAACAGGAGTGAGTGCTGGTGATACAGAAGTAGTCGTAAAAGCGATTCTGGATGGAAAATATTTTGAGAAGACGGTTCCAGTCCTGGTAACGGATACGGCTGAATTGTGTAATCTCATATTTGCCGATGAATTTTTGACCCTGTTAGTTGGAAATTCTGCGAATCCTGTCATTCAAACCGTGAAAACAGACGGCTCGCTGGAGAGTATTTCCGTTCAGGGCATGACAATTGAATCGCTCCATCCAGATATTGCGGCAGCAGCTGCGGATGGAGACAGTTTAAAAGTAACCGGTGTTGCGGCCGGCAATACTGCAATCCGCCTGACTTTAAACAGCAACGGGCGGAATTATACCGCCGAGCTTCCGGTAAGGGTTCTTACACTGGACCGGATCGAGGCTTCAGTCAATTCCACTGAACTGTATGTCGGCGACACGACATCCGTTTCTGTAACGGCTTATGCAGCCGATGGCACGCCGATAGCGGATTCCAGTCTTGCAATCAGCCTATCCAGTGATAGCGACTGTGTTGATGTAGTAGAAGGGAAATTGGTGGCAAAAGCAGTGGGATCTGCAAAAATTACCGTGTCCGCTGCATTTGGCGATGTAACCAGAACGGCTGAGGTCAGTGTGAATGTCAATGAGCTTGACCCGGCTAAAGAACGTGCTACAATATACACGGACGAGGATCGTGCCAATGCGCGGGAAAATATTGAAAAATACGGCTGGGCTTCTGATATTCAGCAAAGTGCCATTAATTCTGCCGAAACATATTTAAACATGGACAACGAAACCCTCTGGGGTATGGTCACTTCTCAGATGATTCCGAGGAGTTACGCTGTTACAAGCCCCCAGACTGTTGGCTGCTTAAACTGCGGTTCAGCGGTCAATGACTACGGAAACTATCCATATGTGATTGATTCCATCGGAAAACCGTGGAAGCTGACTTGTCCGAACTGCAAAATGGTATTCCCAACTAATGATTTTGAGGCATATTATGAGGGCGGCCTGGATGAAAATGGATTATTTAACCCTGATTTGGCGAAAGCGCACAACGACGAACTGATTGCCCAGGGTGAACCCGGCAACCTTGTTAATATCCTTTATCCGGAAAAAGGCGAAAGCTGGGGTGTTGACGATGGTACCGGCTATATTGCAGAGGACGGACAGAAATATACGTTTGTTGCCTACTACAATCATGAGGGACTGTGGCATGGAGGCGCTATTGTCAATGCGCTGACTGCTTTGCGGGATGCTTATCTTTATACCGGCGACGTCGCTTATGCGAACAAGGGCGTCATCCTGCTCGACCGCATCGCAGACGTCTATCCGGATTTAGATCTGGACATCTGGAATTACCAGGATGGATATTTAAACAGCAACGGCAACTCCAACCGCGGAAAGGCAATTGGTTCGATCTGGGAAACATCGCTTGCACAGGCATTTCTGGAGGCCTACGATGCGTTTTATCCGGCTTTGGCCGACGATGCAGAAGAGCCCTGTACAGAAGCATTGAATTTCCTTGCAACCAAAAATTCGGGCAAAGCCAATGCCGCACGCGTTCGCGTTAACATCGAAGACGGCATTGTCCGCGAGATCTTCCCGGCCGTTCAGCGCGGTGAAATCCGCGGCAACAGCGGTATGCATCAGGCTACATTGGCTTATGCGGCAGTTGTTCTGGACAGCATGCCGGAATCGCAGGAGTGGCTGGATTTTGACTTCCAGGCCGGAACTACAACTGCCTATGCAGTAACCGGCGGCAATATCAGTGCAGAATTAATTAACAGCGTTGACCGGGACGGCCATGGAAACGAAGGCGCACCCGGCTATAACTCTCTGTGGCTGGGAAACTACCTGGAAGTAGCGGATGTGTTGGATGGCTATACCATCAACGGCACAGAAATTTCCTATGATTTATATGATAATGTTAAATTCCGCAAGATGTTCTCTTCCATGTATCCTTTGATCCTGTCAACGGACTACTCTCCCTCCATTGGAGATACGGGTACAGCGGGAGGAAAGAGCCTGCAGGTAACTTTGGCGAATATGGTTAAGGCCTTTTCCAAATTTGGAGATACGGAATATGCACAGGTTGCTTATTTGCTCAATGCAAACAGCAGTGACAATATCAAGCTTGGCATCTTTGACAAAGATCCGGAGGCAATCGCCGCCCAGATTCAAAATATTATCGACACGGAAGGCGAGATCGATCTGGGAGCAACGAATCTAACCGGATTTGGATTTACCGCGCTGCGAGATGGCGAGCCAGGAACCACAGTTCAGGTAACGGGCGACGAATATGTCTTTAGTAATTTGCCGCATACGGAATCAGTATTGACCAAGTATTTTGACTCCAATTCCACTCTGCAGCTGGAAGCTTCGCAGGAAGGCGACTACATTGAATTTACATTCCAATCGGAAAGCGCCGGAAGCCGGGTCCTTTATATCAATATGTGGACCGCGGGAACCTATGGCATATATGATGTCTATGTAAATGGGACCAAACTGGAAGATCCGCTTTCCTTCTTAGGATCAGGCATTCAGGTGAGAAAAGCAGGAACAGTAGATATCGCAGAAGGAACCAATACCATCCGGTTTGTTCTGACTGACGCTACGCTTGGTAAGGCAGGCTTCCGCACGATGACGCTTGCAACGCAAAGTGCAGGGGAAGCCGTTCCGACTACAGAGCGCGATTTGTGGATGTACTACGGCAGAACATATGAAAAAGCATCACATGGCCATAAAGATGCTTTAAATATTGGATTGCATGCGTTTGGGATCGATTTAATGCCAGATCTGGGATATCCGCGTTTTGCCGATGAAAATGATAAACACCGCCGGTCTTTGGTAGGCAATACAACCGCTCATAATACGGTTATGGTCAACAATACCCAGCAGACCGGGCAGATTGTCGGACAGCCGGAGCATTTTGATTCCACTGATTTTGTCAAGCTGTTTGATGTCTCCGATGAAGCCGCCTACAGCGGTGTAACCGATCAGTACCGCCGTACCTCGGCGATGATCCGGATTGACGAGGAGAACAGTTATGTGATCGATCTGTTCCGCGTTTCCGGCGGAAATACCCATCGTTACAGCTTCCACGGGGCAGAGACCAGCGGCATTGAAACGACGGGGCTTGATCTGATCAAACAGGCGGATGCAGACGGCAATTATGTCGGGACATTGGCCGGATCGGATCAGCCGTATCCGGATAACTGTGATGTGGAAGACTTGACCGGAGCCAGATATTTCTTCAATATCGATACGCAGGAAGGTGAGATAGGCAGCTTTACAGCTGATTACAGCATTTTGGATACTTGGAATGTTTTGGGCGAAGGAACCAGCATGCCAACGGATATCCATCTCAAGCTCACCATGCTCGGAGATTTTGATAAGGTGACTTTGGCCGACGCAAAACCGCCGGAAAATAAACCAGGAAACCCATCTGCACTGCGTTATGTCTTTGCCGAGCGCAGCGGTGTGGATCTCGACAGCTGCTTTACCGCTGTGATTGAACCGTACCGCGGCGAAAGCAACATCGCGTCGATTGAAGCCCTGACCGTAATGGATGGCGCATCCGAAGCTTCTGATATGGATGTGCGTGCGGTGAAAGTAACATTGACCAACGGCCGTGTGGATTATATTATCAACGCGCTGGATGAAAGCAAGGAATATACCGTAGTGGACGGCGATGTCACAATTCCGTTCCAGGGATTCTTCGGTGTTTACAGCAAGGACAGTGAAGACAGTGAGACTTCCCGCTATTACCTGAATGACGGAACCAGAATTGCAGATGCGACCAATGAAGGAGTTGCAGCTGTCACAGGTACTGTAACCGATTTTACAAAAGAATTGGCAGTGGAGAATACCATTACCATTCAGGCCAATGAAGCGGTTGATCCCGCTGATCTGGCAGGGAAATATATCTATATTGAAAATGACGGAACCTATAACGCTGCTTACCGTATTATATCTGCTTCGGAAGGCGGAAATGGATCGATTATTCTTGATATTGGAGATGTTACCCCAATCCGCGGCTATGTAGACAGCAATGATTTTAATCAGGGCTTTGTTTATGATATTACGGAGGGCAAAGCGTTCCAAATTCCTCTTTCAGCAAACAACAATCTGGCTCCGTCTGCTGTTGCTCTTTCCTATGATACGGTTATCAATACCGGCGGAGGAAACGATCTGGTGGGTACCTTTACTGTGACAGATCCGGATGATTCCGAATGGACAATTTCCCTGCCTGCGGAAGAAGAAAACTTTAAAATCATTGGAAACAGCCTGTATCTGGCAAAAAGTGTGGCGGCAGGAGAATATGCAGTCGAAGTAACAGTGGAGGACAGCGCAGGAAATAAGCTCGTACAGGAATTCACAGTTACCGTTGAAAACAAAACTCCTTCCGGCGAAGAAGAGGAAGTGCCTCCGAATTCGCCAAGACCTGGAAAAGACGAGGAAGATGATACGATATCGTTTACTGATTTGCCGGACGATCACTGGGCGGCAGAAGCAATTCTTGCTTTGGCAGAGGACGGTATCATTGCCGGATATGTAGACGATACAGTAAGACCGGGCAATAACGCTACGAGAGCCGAGTTTACTTCGATGATGTCGAGATTGCTTGGACTCAGGGGAGTCGGAGAGCTTCCCTTTGCCGACACAGATGAAAATGCCTGGTATGCTGAAGATGTTTCAGCTGCTGTAGCGGAAGGTCTGGTCGTTGGATGGGATGGCAATTTCCGTCCAGACGAAACCATTACCCGGGAAGAGGCAATGGTAATCGTTGCAAAAGCCATAGAACGCTATGGCGTGGAACCGGTTGGTGATTTATCGTGCCTGGAGGCATTTTCGGATGCCGGACAGATTTCCGATTGGGCAGCTGAGTTCGCTGCAACACTGGTTTCCAATGGAATTATTGTTGGTTTTGACGGAGAGATCATGCCCAAAGCCAATATTACACGGGCTGAGATTGCAGTGATCCTTTACCAGATGAAAACGAAATATTCCATTTAATCGCTTTACCTCCCCATTTTTAATTCCGGGATGCTCATTTGAGCAGCCCGGAATTTTTTTATAACATATTAGGAAGACTGTGGATATTATTGATTGACTGCTGAATTGGGGTCTCCTTCTGATTGGAGGGTTTGACAAAGCAGAAGAAAGCAAATAAAATATATTTGATTGGAATTATTTGAAAACATCTGCTTTCGAAAGCTCAGAAATGGATCGGTCCAGGAATTGCCTGTCAAGCGGAGTTTTCAAAAACAAAAAACGATGGACAGATGTACGGAGCAGATCCTGCACTTTGAACGGCCCAAAATGCTCTGAAAGAACGCAAAAATGCGGATAGCCTGCGTAACCGGGAAATTCGGCAATATTATGAGACAGAAAGAAGGGTAAATGTATGTATAACCCGCAACTGGATACTTTTCTATGTGTGGCAGAATCAGGAAGTTTTAATAAGGCTGCTGAAAAGCTGTTCATCTCCCCGCCGGCTGTCATCAAACAGATTAATCTTTTGGAAGAGAGCTTGAATTTGCAGCTTTTTGTGCGCACTCACCGCGGATTGGTTTTGACCGAAGCCGGGAAATCCTTGTTTCAGGATGTCAAATACATCATTCAATATTGTAAGGATTCCGTAACTCGTGCCAGGAACGCCATGCAGGAAAGCACGGATGTCATCCGAATCGGCACTTCACCTATGACTCCGGCCCAGGTGTTGGTGGATTTGTGGCCCAAGCTGCAGGCATACTGTCCTAACATAAAGTTCCAGCTCATTCCCTTCGACAATACTCCGGAGAATGCACGCGAGATTTTAGCTAATTTGGGACAGAATATCGATGTGGTGGCAGGTATTTTCGATCGGACTATGTTGACCCTCCGTCAATGTGCAGGACTGGAGCTTTCCAGAGAGCCCATCTGCTGCGCCGTGTCGGTCCACCATCGGCTGGCCCAAAAGGAAAAGCTTACAGTTCAGGATTTGTATGGAGAAAACTTAATGCTCATGCGCCGGAATTGGAGTCATTATGTGGATCTGCTGCGCGACGATCTCTGGAAGAACCACCCGCAGATCCATATTGTAGATTTTAATTTTTACGATGTAGCGGTCTTTAACCAATGTGAGAACAACAACTGTGTGCTGATGGCCGTGGAAAACTGGCGGTATGTACATCCGCTGCTGAAAATTATGCCGGTGGATTGGGGCTACTCCATTCCCTTTGGGTTATTGCATTCTCCTCAGCCTTCTTCCACGGTTAAACAATTTCTGCGCGCAGTGGAAAAGACATTAAAAGCATAAACCGATTAACACTATTAACCTTTTGGTATAAACTGAATAACGAATCGAGACTTCTGCGGAGGTCTCGATTTTTTTATAATGAGATTAACAGGAATACGAAAGACGGGTGAGAAAATGAAAAAGAAATCGGTCCTTGCCGCGGCACTCTGTTTGGTACTTTGTTTCACCGGATGCAGCGGAGGCCAGCGACCTGGAATAACCAGCGAGACTCAATCGGCCGAGAGCAGCCGGCAGGAAACTGGAGGAGAAGATTCCATGCAGCCAGCAAATGGTGCCGGCGAACCCTTTACGGTGGATACCACAATCGAGGAAGTTGTAAATGAGCCTGTGTTTGGAGACTACGGCCGGCTGATCTTTCCGGTAGACAGCGGCTACTACAGCGGAGATACTCTCGGAGACCTCCGCCTCACTTGGTATAACAACATTGACCCGGAAAAGACGGTGGAGATCGTCAATTACCTGAAAGAGCATGCAGAAGCAGGTGATACTGTATTTTATGACATTTACACCGAAGAAGAAAAGGCGGAGGATCCGGGAAAAGAGGATACAGGACTTTTCTTCTTCCGGGGAGACGCGGGTGCTCCTTTTGCTGTGTGCAGCGCCGGAGGCGGATTTGCATATGTGGGAGCCATGCAGGATAGTTTTCCGCATGCACTGGAATTATCAAAACGAGGCTACAATGCCTTTGCTCTGATTTACCGCCCCGGTGCGCAGACCGCCTGCGAAGACCTGGCGCGGGCCATCAGCTTTATCTTTGAACATGCCGAAGAGCTGCAGGTGGACACCGAATGCTACTCGCTTTGGGGCGGTTCGGCCGGAGCAAGGATGGCGGCATGGCTGGGTTCCTACGGCCCGGCAGCATTCGGCGGCGATGACCTGCCTCAGCCTGGTGCAGTCATTATGCAGTACACTGGACATACCGATTACACCGAAAACGATCCGCCCACCTTTGCCTGCGTGGGAGAAAATGACGCAATCGCCAACTGGCATACCATGGAGCGGCGTATTCAGGAGCTGGATGCACTGGGAATTCCAACTGAATTTCATCATTATCCGGGCCTGCACCATGGTTTTGGCCTAGGCACCGGCACCGCGGCCGAAGGATGGCTGGACCAGGCGGTTGCCTTTTGGGAAGCGCAGATGTGAGTTTTTAATTTTATTGTTGTAGAAAACTTTATGCAAATGCAGTTCAGCTATCCCAGCATTTGCTAAAGAAGAAAAGGAAGTTTGATATGAAAAAAGTAATGATTTTGACAGGAGCGGGCCAGATCGGCATGGCGATAGCCCGCAGAATGGGAGCGGGCATGAAAATTGCGATCGGCGACAAAAATCCGAAAAATGCGGAGAATACCGCTGGGATTATGAAAGATGCGGGGGTTGACACGATGGCTATGGAGATGGATCTCTCTTCCCGCAAGTCCATTCAGGATCTGATTGCGAAGGCACAAGAATACGGCGATATTGCCATGCTGGTCAACGCTGCGGGAGTCTCTCCCAGCCAGGCCCCGATTGAGACAATTTTGAAGGTGGATTTATATGGCACTGCTGTTTTGCTGGAGGAAGTGGGAAAAGTGATTGTTTCCGGCGGCACAGGGGTAACCATTTCCAGTCAGTCAGGTTACCGAATGCCTGCTCTTTCCCCAAAACAGGATGAACAGCTTGCCTGTACTCCTGCGGAGAAACTGCTTGAACTAGATATACTTCAGCCGGAGAATATCCGGGACACGCTTCATGCCTATCAGCTGGCAAAGCGGTGCAATGAAAAACGGGTTATGGCCGAAGCGGTCAAATGGGGCGAAAGGGGAGCACGCCTCAACTCTATCTCTCCGGGAATCGTAGTAACGCCTTTGGCCATTGACGAATTCAACGGACCGCGCGGAGATTTTTATCAGAACATGTTTGAAAAATGCCCGGCGGGCCGCCCTGGCACAGCGGATGAGATTGCCAATGTAGCAGAGTTGTTGATGAGCGAAAAGGGCGCATTTATTACCGGTGCGGATTTTCTGATCGACGGCGGCGCTACGGCTTCTTACTTTTACGGTCCGCTTCGCCCCGGAAAATAAAAAGCAAAAAGGATTTCTATGGAAGGAGATGTGATAGATGAACAACTTTATTTTTCAAAACGCCACAAAGGTCTATTTCGGCCGTGGCTGTGTAAAAGAATATCTCTCCTGTCTGACAGGCCCCTATGATACGGTCATGCTGGCCTATGGCGGAGGGTCGATCAAAAAAAACGGCATATATGACGAGGTCGCCGGGATACTGCGCAATGCCGGAAAAAACATTGTGGAGTTTTCCGGGATTATGGCCAACCCAACCTATGCCAAAGTGCTGGAAGGTGCAAATCTGGCGCGGGAAAGCAAGACGGACATGATTCTTGGGATCGGCGGGGGGAGCGTGATGGATTGCTGCAAGGCCATTTCTTTGGCCGCACGGTATGAAGGTGATATCTGGGAAGATTTCTGGGCCCGTCCCGGCGTTATCGAGGCGGAGCCTCTGCCGCTTGGAGTTATCGTCACAGTGGCAGGCACCGGCAGCGAGTGCAATGGCGGCGCAGTCATCACCAACGAAGAGAAGAAAATAAAAACCGGCCGTGATTATCCGAAACTGAATCCCCGCTTTGCCCTGATGGATCCAACCTATACTTACAGCGTGCCGGTGAAGCAGATGGTGTCCGGCGGATTTGATATTTTAAGTCATATTATGGAGACCTATTTCAGTGAGCCCAATGAGGATAACGTGTCCGATGATATCATGGAGGCACTGATGAAAAGCGTCATCCGCAACCTGCGGGCTGCCATTTTAAATCCAGAAGACTATACTGCCCGCAGCAATCTGATGTGGGACTCCACTATGGCAGAAAATCGCATCATCAAAATGGGAAAAAAATGCGATTTCGAGTGTCACAATATGGAACATCAGCTTGGGGCCTATACCAACTGTAATCACGGCTGCGGTCTGGCGGTCCTGCATCCGGTGTATTACCGGCATATCTATAAGGATGGACTTGCCAAGTTTGTCCGGTTTGCGGAAAATGTATGGGGAATTGCCCGTGACGGAATGGATGAGGAGGAACTGGCCCTTGCAGGAATCAACGCTTTGGCCGATTTTATCCGGGAAATCGGGCTGCCCGCTGCGTTAAAAGAATTGGGCACTGACCAGGCTCAATTAAAGGAGATTGCCAATTCCTGCGGCATTTCGGCAGGAAGCTATAAGAAAATGACCCATGAAGAAATCCTGGAAATCTTCCAGGAATGTTATGATTGAAAGGAGCACTCACAATGAAAAAATTAACCGCAATATTTTTATCACTTATGATGGTATTCAGCCTTGCCGCATGCACCAGCGAAAGCCCTTCCACTCCATCTGCCACACCGGATTCGTCTCCATCGGAGAGTCCTCAGGCTTCCGAACCGGCAAGCACTCCGTCTTCCTCTGCCGCAGTGGAAAGCGAGCCGCAGCCGGAAACGGATGCTGAAACGGGAAAAACCCTGGTAGTCTATTTTTCAGCTACCGGCAATACCGAAGCAGCGGCAAACTATATTGCTGAAATCACCGGCGGTGACCTGTTTGAATTAGAGCCTGCAGACCCATACACCAACGAGGATCTGAATTGGAGAGATGAGGACAGCCGGGTGGTATATGAGCATGATAACCCGGATGCCCGTGATGTAGAATTGGTAGCGGATACGGTGGAGAATTGGGACGAGTATGATACTGTATTTATCGGATATCCGATTTGGTGGGGAATCGCCGCGTGGCCGGTAGATACCTTTGTAGAGGCCAACGATTTTACCGGAAAAACCGTCATTCCTTTCTGCACCTCCTCTTCTTCCGGTTTGGGGGCAAGCGGGCAGCTTCTGGCGGAGCTGGCCGGAACCGGCGACTGGCAGGAAGGGCATCGTTTCTCATCCAGAGTGAGTGAAGAAGACGTGCGGAGCTGGCTGACTGGACTGGGCCTGTAAGAAAATGACGGAAAGGAGACATACCCGATGAAACGGATTATGCCTGTATTTCTGGCTTTTACGTTGTCTTTATGTCTGGCCGCGTGCAGCAATAGCCGGGAACCCTCCTCTCAATCGGTCATTTCAAATGAGCAGAACGGTATACAGCAAAGCCAATCGAATATTCTGATTGCCTATGCGCCTGCGGAGGACGGCGATTGCATAGCACAAACGGCTGCCTTGCTCCAGGAAGCGGTGGGCGGCGATTTGTTCCAGATCGAAGAAGAAGCAGACGGAGACTTTGCCGTCTACGAATTTATTCTGCTGGGGTTTGACACAGAGAACAGTACATTGCCGGAGCACATTCAGGAATTTTTGAAAACCAATCAATTTGGCGCAAAAACCATTATTCCGTTCGTGAGCGGCAGTGAAAATGATTCCGACGCCATTTTTTCTGCGATTTCGCAGCTTCAGCCCGGCGCCCTGCTGGGGGAAAGTGCACTTCTGTTTACCGCGGACACCAGGGAACAGGAAATTACGGAGTGGGCTCAAGGATTAAATCTGTCCGATCAGGCCTTTGTCCCGGAAAGCGACGGCGGTAATACCGTTGCAACTGCCTTGGTGACCCCGGAGGTCCAGCAGGTACTGTATCTCTGGGAGGAGGACAATGCGCCTGCCGTCACAGAATACACGCAAAACAATGGAGCTTATTCGGATGAACCGGATTTTCGGCCCTACATTACCAGCTTTCCGGTACCGGATGGGACTGCCGTCAAGGGTGCAGTGCTCATTTGTCCCGGAGGAGCTTTTCAGTTCCGCAGCGACCAGCCGGAAGGCGTGGATGTGGCCGAGGCACTCAGCGCCCTTGGCTATCAGAGCTTTGTAGTGGATTACCGCCTGCGTCCCTATACACAGCAGGAAGGAGCACTGGATCTGGCACGAGCAGTACGGTTTGTCCGCGCCCATGCAGAGGAATACGGCATTGCCGAAGACGACATTGCCGTGATGGGGTTTTCTGCCGGTGGAATTTTGAGCGGAGAGATGCTTTTGAATTTTGACGGGCAAGTCAATGGCACCGCGCTGGACCCGGATTATGTACCGGATCAGCTGGACGAAATATCCGCAGACGCAGCGGCCTGCGGAATGATCTATTCTTTCTATGGCCGGCTGAGCGTTGGCACTACGGATGTAGAACTGCTGCGTTCCGGCAACCTGCCGCCTACCTTCTACTGCTACGGCACTCGTGATCCATTTTACGAACAATTCCTTGCCAACGCGGATGCAGCAGAGGAAGCCGGTGTTGCCGTAGAACGGCTGCAGCTGGACGATATGCCTCACGGCTTCGGAGCCAGCGGGGATTGGATTCCTGCCTATGACGAATGGCTGTCGGAAGTTTTTGCAGCTAATGAAGGGAGAATGTAAAAATGAATAAAAAAGTTTTGGTTTTGGCCGGAAGTCCGCGAAAAGGCGGAAATTCGGATTTGCTGTGCGACGAATTAATTCGCGGCGCACAGGAGTCTGGCAATACGGCGGAAAAGATTTATGTGCAGGATTGGAAGATTGCTCCTTGCCGTGCTTGTTATGCCTGCAGAGGAACGGGAAGCTGTGTGCAGAAGGATGATATGGCGCAGCTTCTGGAAAAAATGATCGATGCCGATGTGATTGTTCTGGCAACGCCTGTCTATTTCTATTCCATGGACGGACAGATGAAAACCATGATAGACCGTACACTGCCCAGGTATATGGAGATCAAAAACAAGGAATTCTTCCTCATTGCCACTGCCGCCGCCGGTGCGGAGGCAATGGAACGCACCATAGACAGCCTGCGCGGATTTACCGACTGTCTGCCGAATGCTAAGGTACGGGGTGTGATATATGGAGCCGGCGTTTATCGAAAGGGCGAAGTTGCGCGGACAAAAGCAATGAAAGACGCTTTTCGCGCTGGCCAGTCTATATAAAAAACGAGATCCATGATCCGGGCGGTCAGCCGGAAGGGGTCTGTTTTCCGTCGATTTACTCGTTTAGAAAGAAGGCAATTTGGAAATAATGGAGGAACAATCGGAAAAATATCTGTTTGAAGAGATGCCCGTGCCCAAGGCAGTGGCAACTCTCGCGATTCCCACTGTCATCAGTCAGGTAGTCACCATGATTTACAATCTGGCGGATACTTTTTTCATCGGCCAGATGGGAGATCCCACTATGGTGGCGGCGGTCTCCCTAGTGTCGCCCTGGTTCAATCTGCTCACTGCCCTGGGCAATCTGTTCGGCTTGGGCGCAAGCAGCCTCATCTCCCGAATGCTGGGAGCACAAAAACGCGGAGACATCAGACATGTGGCCGCTTTCAGTGTGTGGGGCGGCGGGGCAGTAACTCTGGTATTTTCACTGGGTACCTATCTGGCCCGCGTCCCGCTGCTGAATTTTCTGGGTGCCAGTTCGGATACTTTTGGCTATGCGGAAAGCTATCTGTTCTGGGTGGTGGTATTGGGCGGGGTCCCCACGATGATCAGCTTGGCACTGGGCCATCTGCTGCGAAGCGAGGGGCATGCCAGACAGGCCAGCGCCGGCATGATGTTCGGCGGCATCCTGAATGTGGTATTGGACCCAATCCTTATCTTCGGATTCCATATGGATGTTGCGGGAGCGGCCATTGCAACTGCCTTTTCCAACGCTGCATCGGTAGTGTTCTTTGTCATTCAGTATTTGCGGCTTAGAGACAAAACGGCAGTTTCACTCAACCCGCGGTATTTTACGTTCCGGTTTACAGGACCGGTTTTTTCAGTGGGATTGGCTTCGGCTCTGGCCACTACCTTGGGAAACGCTTCCAATATGGTGATGGTGCGGCTCGCTTCCGGTTACGGGGACATACCTGTGGCGGCATATGGCATTGTAAAGCGCATTGACCAGTTTCCGCTTAACGTCTCCATGGGGCTGTGTCAGGGATTTATGCCTTTGGTGGGTTATAATTATGCGGCAAAAAATTACCAGCGGATGCGTCGGGTTTCTGTGTTTTCCTGGAAAGCAGCTCTGATCATATCCGCGTGCTTCGTGGCCTGCTTTGCGGTCTTCGCACCTCAAATTCTCCATTTATTTATTCCAGAGGAGCAGACCAGTACTCTGGACGCCCGGTTTTTGCGCATTGCCTGTCTGGCGGTGCCGCTGACGTCGGTAAATTTTCTTATCAGCTATACTTTGCAGGCCATGGGCAAAGGAGTGCAATCGGCAGCTCTCACATTCAGCCGCCAGGGACTAATCAATATTCCGCTGCTCATGCTGATGAACGTAGTCTTTGGACTGTACGGCATGATCTGGACCCAACTGGTAGTGGAGATCATTATGCTGCCTGTCTCGCTGGGCATGTATGCACATACTTGGAAGAGGCTGAAACAGCCGGATGAAAAGTCATAACCTTTGGGTTTTAACTGCAAAACAAATGGAGACTTCTGTTTAAAGCGCAAGGAATTATAATAAAGACATAAGGAGATGAAAACGATGCAGACGAGATTGTTAGGTAAGGATTTATCTGTTTCCGCAGTGGGATTGGGCTGCATGGGTTTTTCTCACGCCTATGGCGCACCCACGGAAGAAAAGGAAGCAGTGCGTCTGCTGCGGCGGGCAGCGGAGATGGGATACACCTTTTTTGATACCGCTGAGGTTTACGGAACGCCGCAGGATCCCCATATCAATGAACAGTTGGTAGGGGAAGCTCTGGCGCCGGTTCGGGATAAAGTGGTTATTGCCACCAAATTTGGTTTGCGGTTTGACTTTGAATCCGGCAAAGTGCCGCTTCCCCTGATTCCGGATTCCCGGCCGGAAACCATCCGCAGGTCGGTGGAAGGCTCTCTCAAGCGCCTGCAGACTGACCACATTGATTTGTACTTTCAGCATCGGATCGACCCCGGCATAGAACCGGAGGAGGTAGCCGGCGTTATGGCTGATCTGATTCGGGAAGGCAAGATCACCCACTGGGGAATCTCAGAGGCAAATGAAGAATACCTGTGCCGGGCTCATGCTGTCTGTCCAGTGACTGCGGTACAGAACCGCTATTCCATGATGGCAAGGCACTATGAACTGCTGTTCCCGGTCCTGGAAGAGCTTGGAGTGGGAATGGTGGCCTTCTCTCCCATGGCAAACGGATTTTTGACCGGCAGATATGGGAAGGGCGGACAGTTTGACACGAAAACAGACTATCGTGCGTCCATGCCTCAGTTCACCGATAAGGGAATAGAACAAAATCAAAAGCTGCTGGAGCTGCTCCGCGGCATGGCAGAGCAGAAGAACGCCACGCCGGCACAGATTTCCCTGGCATGGATGCTCTGCAAGAAGCCTTGGATTGTGCCCATTCCAGGCACAAGGAAGGAAGAGCGGATGAGCGAAAATGTCGGCGCTGCCGGTGTGAAGCTCTCTTCCTGTGAGGTAAAAGCTGTGGATGAAGCTTTAGACGGCATGGAAATTTCGGCGGTATATGGGGTGGCGTGACCCCAGTGACCAGTGAGAATACAATTAGTTATAAATGGAGGAATGTACAATGGAGTTCGCTATGTTAAACAATGGAGTAAAGATGCCCATGGCAGGAATCGGGACTTTCCTTTTGACCCCAGATGAAGCGGAAGCTTCCGTCCTCAGTGCGCTTGAGTGCGGCTACCGTCTGATTGACACTGCCAATGCCTATGTGAACGAAAAAGCCGTGGGCAGGGCAATGAGACGTTCCGGGTTGAAACGGGAAGAGATTTTCCTGGAGACCAAATTGTGGCCCAGCTTCTATGAGCAGCCCGATGCGGTGGAAAAGACACTCAGACGACTGGACACGGATTATATCGATCTGCTGCTCATTCATCAGCCTGCCGGCAATTACATTGCTGGATATAAGCTGATGGAAAAGGCTTACAAAGCGGGAAAGGTGAAAGCGATCGGTCTGTCCAACTTTACGGAAAAGCAGATTCAGGAGATTCTGGATATCTGCGAGGTAAAGCCCGCTGTACTGCAGACAGAGGTACATCCTTATTCGCAGGAGAAGGAATTAAAAAAATTCCTGAATCGGGAAGGCATCGTAATCCAGGCATGGTACCCGCTGGGGCATGGAGACAAGGCCCTGATTGAAGAGCCGCTGTTTGCCGAACTGGGCAGAAAGTATGGAAAATCCAATGCTCAGATTATTCTGCGGTGGCACATCCAGGATGGAAACATTGTCATTCCGGGTTCGAAGAATCCTGCCCATATTAAAGATAATTTTGACCTGTTCGACTTCTCGCTCACCGAAGAGGAAATGGCGAAGATTGCCGGCATGGATCAGAAGAAACGCTATTATATCAGCACTCCGGAGCTGCTCAAGGGCTATGCCGAGATGGTGCCTCCGGTAGATGAACAGAAATAAGGAAAGGAGCAAACACTTATGCGTAAAAATTTTGGAACAAAATCCTGGTTCTATCCGCTGCCGGTGCTGATCATCGGCACCTACAGCGAGGACGGAACGGCCGATGCCATGAATGCCGCCTGGGGAGGTCTGTACGACGCGGATAAGGTAGTGCTTTGTTTGAGTGCCGGTCACAGAACCACTGCAAACATCAAGGCGAGAGGGGCTTTTACTGTGAGCTTTGCGGATGCGGCCCATGTCGTGGCTTCTGATTATGTGGGAATGGTTTCTGCCAACAGTGAGCCGCAGAAGATGGAAAAGTCCGGATTCCATTTGACGAAGAGTGAGTTTGTGGATGCGCCCCTCATAGATGAACTGCCGGTGGCGCTGGAATGCAAATTGATAAAGGTCAATGAGGACGGCAACATCATTGGCCAGATCGTCAATGTCAGCGTTGACGAAAGCGTTTTGGGAGAAGATGGAAGCATCGATTTTGCCAAATTCCGTCCTATTTCCTTTGAGCCTGCGCACAATGCCTACCATGTACTGGGTGAGAAGGCAGGAAACGCTTTCCAGGACGGCAGAAAATTGAAATAAAAAGCCACCCAAATATTTTGCAAAGCGGAAAAAGCAGATAGGGCGGTTTTCCGGAAGATTTGGGAGGAAAACTTTCCGTCGTTGCAGGCGGCGGTATGTTTTAATCAAAATGAGAGAGTACCTGCATTGATATAGAAAGGAAGCGCGCAGCAGCGCTGATTGGGTAACCTGTTATGTTTGTAGTTTGTCACATGTTCACTTCTTTAGACGGAAAGATCGACGGCGCTTTTTTCTCTGCACCGGAAACAGCACCGGCACTGAAAGCGTATCAAGATCTGCGAGGGTTTTATCACTGCCAGGCCGCCTTATACGGCACTACAACGATGCTCGGCGGTTACGCCGACGGTCTGGTTCCAGCACTGGAAGAAGATAGGGAAGCATACTCCGAAAAGGATTTTATTAATCCGGTGGGGAAAACAATGGGCAACTTCATTGTCTCTGTTGACCCCAAAGGCATGCTGGGATTTTCTTCGCATATCCTGGAGAAAAAAGGGCGGCCGGCGGCCCATGTGGTTGAGGCGCTGACAGAGCAGGCCTCTCCGGCTTATCTTTCCTATCTGCGCAAGCTGGGGATCTCATATCTGTTTGCCGGCCGGGAACAGCTGGATTGTGCCCTTCTTCTGGAAAAATTGGCGCATCGGTTTGAGATTCAGAGATTGATGATTGCAGGAGGCGGCACGGTGAACTGGTCATTTGTGCAGGAGGGCCTGATTGACGAGCTTAGCCTGGTAATTGCTCCGGTGGCGGACGGCAGCACTACTGCTGTGTCGATCTTTGAGAGGGCAGAGTTTCTGCCGCCTCATGAACCGACCGCTTTTGTGCTGAAAGAGGCAAAACCTCTTGAGGGAAGCGGGCTTTGGCTTCGGTATGCACGGCAGTGAAAGTCCGGCCGGGGAACAAGACAGGAGAACAAGAGGTGAAAAAGGAAGATGAAAAAAAGAAAGCTGCTGCTTTTCCCATTCACTGCCGTTTTGGTTTTGGGCCTTACTGCGTGCGAACATTCTAATACAGAAGCTTCTCCCACGCAAACAGTGCCGGCAGCGGAGGAGGTTTCCTCTCCGAAGCCGGAAAATGAGGAAAGTATAGAATTGGAAGCTTTGGTGACGGAGGGAACGGAAACGTATCGGGATTTTCTTCTGGACAATGTGCTGCATACCGAAGAGCAGGGAGATATTCATTTCAATCTCTATATTCCGGAAGATTATGACGGAAGCTCGCCATATGCGCTATTTGTCACTCTCCCCGGTTATGAAGGGCTTTATTTTCAGGGAGTAGGCGCTAATCTCCGATCAGAAGAATACGGCTTTGAAGCGCAGAAGTACAACGAGAAAATGATCATCGCCGCCCCGCAGCTTGGTGACTGGGGCGAAACGTCGGCGAACCAGGCCATCGCACTGACGGAATACCTCCTCGGCCATTACAACATTGATCCGGAAAAAGTATACCTGCACGGACTGTCCGGAGGCGGGGAGACAGGCTCTCTGGTGATGGGAAAACGGCCGGAACTGTACACGGCTTATCTTGCCACCAGCACCCAATGGGACGGCGATTTGGAGCAGTTGGCTGAAGCGGAAACACCGGTCTATCTGGCAGTGGGTGAGGATGACAGCTATTACGGTTCTGAGCCGCTCAAGCAGGCTTATGCAGAACTGAAAGCTCTTTATGAGGAAAAGGGATTGTCTGAGGAAGAGATTAACGAGCTTTTAGTTCTTGACGTGAAAGATCAGGATTATTTTTCTCAGCGCGGTTATTCCGACCAGCACGCCGGAGGCCTGGCCTTCGCCTTTGATGAAACGATCATGGGCTGGCTGTTTGGCAAATAAAGACGCGGAAAGACAGGAAGCAAATGACGGAGCGAACTGCGTTCCACCTCCTTTTGCTGCCGGCAGGCCGCCAATGCAGGGGAAAGAGATATAAGCGCGCTCTTAGCTGTTCCAATGCTGCAAATCAAATTACAAGCGGAACGATGACGAATATCGGACGGATACAATAATGCTGCCAAACAACCTTCCCAGGCAGGAATTCTGGGATGAATCTGTCCGACGTTTGATTCCGGCAATGGTAAGAGATGGAGCAATTTCCAGTTGCTATGGCCATGGGATGTGCTTTTTGATCAGGAAAAGGGCTGATACTGTCTTGGATATCCAAATAGATCGGCGGTTATAAAAGGATATCCTTTGAAGAAAATCAGCGGCAGTATGGCCAATATGGAAGATGATAGAATTGAAAATAACGTGAGTCGAAAGAGATTGTATTTTGCGTTTAGAAAGAACGGCCATTGGAAAGCGGCCGTTCTTTCTATGTATAACAGATGCTTCCGCAATTTAAAGCCGCCCCAGATAGATCAAAAACAGATAAGACGATACGGTCTGGATTGATTTACAATCACCAAATTCCAGAGCATATATGATATTTGCTCCTTGCCTTAGCAGACAAACTGCTCTGGGCCTTCTGCTTACCAATAAATCTCGAATTTGTTTTCCGTTTTAGCAGGGAACGTTTGATGCAAATATGCCGATTGCGGCACAGCGATGAGGCTCTTATCCATTGATTCCATGCTTATCTGCGAATATATATTCTTTTTGTTGCTTTTCAGGCATGAGATTATTATAATAAGAATGGAATTTGCCTACAATGGGAGGGATGTATATGGAAATCCGAGTCCTGCGCTATTTTTTGACTGTGGTACGGGAAGAAAGCATCACACGGGCAGCAGACGTACTGCACATTACACAGCCTACTCTGAGCCGACAGCTGGCACAAATGGAAGATGAGATGGGGGTCAAACTGTTTGACCGTGGAACAAGAAAGATTGTTCTTACGAACGAAGGACTTTTGCTGCGCCGCCGGGCAGAAGAAATTTTAGAACTGGTGGATAAAACGGAAAAAGAACTGACAGAGCAGGATGAAATGGTCGAAGGAACCGTATCGATCGGATGCGGTGACCTGGCGGCAGTGCAGATGCTGCCGGAGCTGTTTCGCTCCTTTCACGAACGGTATCCGTCTGTTTCATTTGATCTATATACTGCCACTGCCGACCATGTAAAAGATCGAATGGATCGGGGGCTGACGGATATGGGGCTGTTATTGGAACCGGTCAATATCGAAAAGTACGACTTTATCCGCATGGACCAGCGGGAGCAGTGGGTAGCTGTCATGCATCCGGATTCTCCCTTGGCTAAGCTCGATCGTATTACCCCTCAAGATTTAAAAGATCTTCCTTTGATTCTGCCAAAGCGGATCAATGTTCAGAGCGAAGTAGCGAACTGGTTTGGAGCTGATTTGAGCCAGCTGAATATTCTATTTACTTCGAATCTTCCATCCAATAGCTCCATCATGGTGTATAATAAATTGGCATACTCGATTATTATCAAGGGCTCGATCTCCTTCTGGGACAGTCAGAAGATTACCTACCGGCCGTTGTACCCGGAACTTACCGCAACCAGCGTTTTAGCATGGAAACGAAAGCAGCCCTTTGGTTTGGCGGCCGCAAAATTCATCCAGTATGCAAAAGACTGCCTGCTTGCAGAGCATGAGAATACAGATTGAGCCATATGATACTCCGAAAATTCATGCCTAAAAAGCATTTAATTGTATGAAAAACAAGTATTAGACATGGAAAATTTTCCGATTTATAATGTAAGTGCAGCGGAGAAGAAGCATTTCCGTTTGCACTTACTTTATTTTTGGCAAAAATGGAGGAATGGTGATGACCTTACAGGAGGCAAGCAGACGGTTTCATTTGAAATTGGATATGCTCCAGCTGTATGAAGAAAACGGTCTGTTAAAGAGAATGAAAACAAAAGATGGAACTGTCGATTATCCGGAGTCGGAACTGCATCGTGCCTCCCACTTGTATTTTCTGGAGAAAGCTGGAATGGATTTGGATACACTGAAGCGATTTGTAAAACTTTCGGAAAAAGGAAGCAGTACAGAACAAATCCAGCTTTTACGCAAATGCAGGCATCAACTTCTGGAGGAAATCCATCGAAAACAGCAGTCGCTTGATCAATTAGATTATCTCATCTATGAGATAAAAAATCCAAAGAGTCAAAAGGAGGATCGACTTCTATGAAACGATTTACCGCAGTTATACTGGCTGTGGGGCTGATTTTTTCTCTGGCGGCCTGCCAAAATCAAGATGATGAACCGCCGTCCGTCAGTACCCCGTCGGCAGAGAACCAGGAACCTGCTGCGTCTGCTGAACCTGCAGAGCAGGACCTCACGCAATCAGAAATACCGGAGACTAAGAGTATATTAATCGCTTACTTTTCCCTGGGCCGTAATGCCGATTCCCCCAAAGACATTGATGCCAGTACATCGGCAAGCCTTGTGATGGATGGAGAAGAACAAATGGGAACCACGGAATATGTAGCACATTTGATTCAGGACAATGTGGGCGGGGATCTCCATTCCATTCAAACTTTAGACCCCTATTCTTCGGATTTTGATACCGTGGTGGATCAAAACCACGAAGAACAGGATGCCGGTACCCTGCCTGTGCTGATGACCAGCGATTTGGATGTTTCCCAATACGATATTGTGTTTATTGGATATCCTATTTGGGCTACCAGTGCTCCGCAGGCCGTCTTTTCCTTCCTCTCTCAATATGATCTGTTCGGAAAAACATTGATTCCCTTCTGTACTCATGATGGGTACGGTGCAGGCAGCAGCTATAAGGACATTGCAGACGCTGTCAGCGGAGCAAGGGAGGTCTTAGACGGATTGGCTGTTGAGGCGTCGGACGTGCCCGATTCTGAAGAAACCGTTGCCGAGTGGCTGCGGAGTATTGATATAGAGCAGCAGTCTGAGACTGCCAATCAGTCTGGGGAAACGGCAATTACCATTTCGATCGGCGATACTGTGCTGGACGGCGTATTATATAACACGGCTCTGGCAAACGAAATTCAGCAGTATTTTCCGCTGACGATTTCTATGACGGGCTTTGGCGGAAGAGAATATTATGGAGGTGTAGATTTCTATCTGGAGAATGCAGAAGGCGGGCAAAAAAATTTTGAAAACGGTGATATCACATATTGCCAAGCTCATCACAACATGGCGATATTTTACGCACAGACCGATGATCCTGATCTTTCCGTAGAGGTAATTCCCATAGGGAAAGTGACATCTGATCTTGGCATATTCCATGAACTTCCGGGCAGTGTGGAAATCACATTCGCTCTGGCGGATTCGTTAATTTGATTTAAGACAGGAGGAAATCCATCATGAAAAAATTTTTGATTATCTTTACGGCGTGTATCTTGACTTTAATTTTGGCGGCCTGCAGTGAAAATAGTACGTCCGGCGATTCACAGCCCGAACCGACTCCAAGCAGTTCTCAGATAAGCGTGCCGCAAACGCCTTCTTCTGAGCCGGAAGATCCTGAACCGTTGCCTGCGGAGCCTTCCTCCGCATTGTCTGATGAGGAGCAGCCAGCGGAAGAAGAGGAAACGGAAACAAATATGCTGGTTGCTTATTTCAGCTATGCCGAGAATGCAGATTTGCCGGATGATGTAGATGCGTCCGCCTCGGCAAGCATTCAGGCCTGGAACGGCGAGATCACAGGCAACACCGGTGTAGTGGCCGCCATGATTGCCGAAGCAACCGGTGCGGACCTGTTCTCCATTCAAACGGTAGAAAAATACCCTGATACCTATGATGCAACCATTAACCAGGGACAGGAAGAACGCAATCAAGACGCCCGACCAGAGCTTGCTTCTCATCTGGAAAATACAGAAAGCTATGATGTCATTTTCCTGGGCTTTCCCAATTGGTGGGGAGACATGCCAATGGCGGTATACAGTTTTTTGGATGAAGTGGATCTTTCGGGTAAGACCATTGTGCCATTTGTCACTTCCGGCGGCAGCGGATTCTCCAATACCATTCGTACGATTGAAAGCCTGGAATCCGGCGCAGCCGTCCAGCAGGGACTATCCGTCAGCGCCTCCAGTGCCGCAGGTGCACAGGATCAGGTCAATGAATGGCTCAGCGGACTGGGATATGCAGGGTAAAAGGAGCGGTTATTTTGAAAAAACGTATTCTTGGAAAACAAAATTCATTGACAGTTTCTGAAATCGGCATGGGCTGCATGGGATTCAGCCATGGCTATGGCCCAGGACCAGGGCGGAATGAGTCTATCCAGCTGATCCGGACTGCCTACGATTTGGGCTGTACTTTCTTTGACACGGCAGAAGGGTATGCAGCCGGCGAAAACGAAAGGCTGGTCGGCGAGGCAATCAAACCATTCCGGCACGAGGTGATCCTCGCCACAAAGCTGCATATTCCAGAGGAGGGAGACTTGGAAACCGCCATTCGAAAACATCTGGACGACTCTCTCTTCCGGCTGGGATGCGACTATGTGGATCTGTATTACCAGCACCGGGTCAATAAGAATATTCCAGTTGAAGAAGTGGCCGGCGTCATGGGCAAGCTCATTGACGAAGGCAAGATTCGCGGCTGGGGGCAGTCTCAGGCTTCAAACAGTGAGATCCGCCGGGCACATGCTGTTACTCCGATCACGGCGATTCAAAGCGAGTATTCCTTGATGGAGCGGATGTTTGAAAAGGATGTGCTTCCTGCATGCAGGGAGCTTGGCATTGGCTTTGTCCCCTTCTCTCCGCTGGGAGCAGGTTTCCTGAGCGGCAGATATACCAGCAAAGACATCTATACCGGTGACGATGTTCGCCGCGTCATTACCCGCTTTTCCAAAGACAATATGGATGCCAATCAGCCGCTGCTGGATTTGCTCCATCGGTTTGCACATGAAAAAGGCGCAACTCCAGCGCAGATTTCACTGGCCTGGATGCTGCACAAATGGGATTTTTTAGTACCCATTCCCGGTATGCGGAAGGCGGAGCGAATCAGGGAGAATTTTGGCTCTGCGGATGTGGTGCTCACCCATGAGGAATTTGGGCGGCTGGAAGCAGAACTTGCCCGAATGAATATCTACGGAAACCGAACCGATGAGGATATTGCCAAGCTGCGGGATATGATTTGAATGAAGATCGGGAGCGAGCATTTGAATCAAAAATTTTATGGGAAAGAAGGAATATTTTATGAGAAAAATTACGGCACTGCTTATAGCATTTGTTTTGACTTTTTCTTTTGCTGGATGCAGTTCCAATCAAGAGGAGCAGAAACCGGCTGAAAGTCCATCCAACCGCGCAGAGCCTGCTCCCTCAGAATCGCCGTCTGGTTCTGAAACTTCTGCGCCGGCGGATGACTCCTCACAGGGACAGTCTGCCGGCGATGAAAGCAATATACTGGTGGCATATTTTTCCTGGGCTGACAATGCTGTGATCGAGGGAGATGTGGACGCTGTGACTTCTCCCAGCGTTACTGCTCCCGGCAATGTACAGCAGCTTGCCGGATGGGTGCAGGAAAAAACAGGCGGCGATTTGTTCTCAATTCAGGTGACAGAACCGTATCCCAGCGGTTGGGATGAATGCCTGGAACGAGCCAATCAGGAGCGGGCAGAAGATGCCCGGCCGGAGCTTACGGCCGCTGTAGAAAATATGAACGACTACGATACGGTCTTTCTGGGTTACCCCAACTGGTGGTATGGGGCACCGATGGCACTTTTGTCTTTTCTGGAAGAAAACGACCTGTCGAATAAGCAGATCTATCTGTTTTGTTCTCATGGCACAGGGGGTCTTGCAGGAAGTGTAGAGGATATTCAAGCGGTACTGCCGGACAGCGCCGTGCTCTCTGACAATGTCTTTGACGTGTACGAAGAAGAGGCAGCATCTTCACAGAATGCTATTTTGGATTGGCTGGCAGAACTGGGATATTGATGGAAGCTGCTGTATCCAATCGTTTTATTTTAGCTGGGTTTTCTGCCTATGTGAGAGGATGATATAATTTGAAACCGAAAATGATGTTAAAAATGTCCATAGATTTTGTCATGACAGTTCTGCTTCTCTGCCAGATGGCTTATATGCTCATTGGAGAGACAGCGCATGAATGGATGGGAACGGCTTTGTTTCTGCTGTTTATCCTGCACCATATTCTCAACTGGAGATGGTATAAAAATTTATCCGCAGGAAAGTACAGTGCTGTTCGGATTTTGCAGACTATAGTTGATTTTTTGGTACTCTTCTCCATGATTGGCCTGATGATCAGCGGCATTATGATGTCCAGGGAGGTGTTTGCTTTCCTGCCGATCGGCGGAGGAATGGGATTTGCCCGAATTCTGCACATGCTGACCGCCTATTGGGGATTCATTTTTATGAGTATCCATCTCGGACTGCACTGGGGGATGATTATGAGCATGATACGGAAGCTGAGCGGTACATCTAAGATAGTCCCTGTCCGAACCTGGATATTACGGGTGCTGGCAGTCATAATCTGCTGCTTTGGTATATATTCCTTTTTCAGACACAACATTGCCGACTATCTGTTTGTACGCAGTCAGTTCGTATTTTTTGATTTGGAACAGCCGCTTATACTGTTTTTTGGAGAATACCTGGCCATGATGGGCCTGTGGGTCTGTATCGCATACTATGCAGTCCGGTTGATATCAAAATGCACAGGAAAAAAGCCAATTAAAAAAGGCTAATGTGGTGAAGCATTGAGAATGAAAATTCAAAATACACATGCCTGTATGCCCGGTCAAAGAAGTGCATCCCCAGGCGATAAATGAGGCAGAAGGTAATATTCTTTTGTGCCGAGGCATTTGTATATTTGCAAAAAGGACACCGTATTTTTCGGATTTGGTGAAAGCGAATCCTTTTAAAGATTTGTATTTTCCAGATCCGAAGAGCGGAAAAAGGCCTACCGCGGCCTGCAAAATATTTAATACGATTGATTTCATGTTAGGAGGTTTTATTTATGAATTTTCAGATGTATATGCCAACTAGGATTTTATTTGGCGCAGGGCAGCTTTCGAATCTGCACGCACAGGCACTGCCCGGCAAAAAGGCTATGATTGTTATTTCCAACGGCAAGTCAACCCGGGCAAACGGTTCTCTTGCCAAAACAGAACAGCAGTTAAAGCAGGCCGGAGTAGAGACCGTTCTGTTTGACAAGATCATGGCAAATCCATTGAAGTCCACCGTGATGGAGGGCGCTGCCTATGCGAGAAAAAACGGCTGTGATTTTCTAGTGGCTTTGGGCGGGGGCAGCGTCATGGACGCTTCCAAAGCGATTGCGGCGATGGCGGTCAATGACGGCGATTTGTGGGACTATGTGTCCGGCGGCACCGGAAAAGGCAAAGCTCTGGTCAGCGAGCCGCTTCCCATTGTGGCCATTACGACAACAGCGGGAACCGGCAGTGAAGTAGATCAGTATGGCGTTATTTCCAATGAGGAAACCAACGAAAAAATCGGGTTTGGCGGTTCGGATTCCTTGTTTCCCCGGCTTGCTGTCGTCGATCCGGAGCTCATGAGCACAGTTCCTCCCCGGTTCACTGCCTATCAGGGATTTGACGCTCTGTTTCACAGCGTTGAGTGCTATATTGCGGCACCGGCCAATCTGATGAGCGACATGTACGCCTTAACTGCCATGGAAAACATCGGAACCTATCTTGGACGAGCAGTGAAGAATGGGGCAGATTTGGAGGCCCGGGAGCATGTAGCCTTTGCAAATACCCTTTCCGGTGTGGTCATGACACTGAGCGGCTGTACCAGTGAGCATTCCATTGAGCACGCAATGAGTGCATACCATCATGACCTTCCTCACGGAGCAGGGCTAATTATGATTTCCAAGGCATATTTTACTCACTTCATTAATAGGCACGCCTGTGATGAGCGGTTTATTTGTATGGCACGCGCCTTGGGAAAACAGAATGCAAAAGAACCAATGGATTTCATTGCAGCACTGACAGAGCTGCAGGAAGAATGCGGTGTGGCAGATTTAAAAATGTCGGATTATGGCATAGAGCCCGAGGAGTTTATGACCCTTGCCCGGAATGCCCGCGCCACTATGGGAGGTCTGTTCGCCTGCGACCGGGTACCGCTTTCTGATGAGGATTGTGCCGCTATCCTTGAAAAATCTTACCGCTAGAGCGTCATAGGAGGAATCAATGTGGGCAATAACAGGATGACGCCGCTTTCTGCCGTTACCTGGTACATTCCCTATATTGGATTTCCCCGCACTCTGAATGCGGTAAATTGTATCAATGAAATTGCAAAAGAGTAACGAGAGGCAGGCGATGCTGGTACAGCACGGCTTACTGAGATTTATCAAAGAAACAGCTCTGATATGGACTCCAATTTCAGAGCTGTTATCTTTGAAAGCTCTTTTCGTTATGTCTGTAATTGGAATGATTTGGGTTATACTATAGAAACAGCAGTGGAAAAAATATTAAATCCGCGCTATAATAAAAAAGAAACAATCAAAAAGTATGCGGTGGTATTATGAATTCGATCATTCCGGAATTACAAAATGAAGTACGCCGCCTTTGTCCTGCCGAAGGCGGAAATGCAACAGGAATTCCATTTGTAACGGCCTGGCGGTTTGCGGACAGAAAAATCCAAATGCCGCAGACAGATAATCCTTATGTGTATATTGTTCTGAACGGTATGCTTAGACTGTATACGCCTTCAGGCATTCTGGACTATATGGTCGGGCAATATTCTATCTCGAAAATTGATACTCCGTTTTCGGGGACGGCATTGGGCATTTCACAGCAGGATTTTTTAGCTCTTTCTGTAGAATTCTCAGTGAATGACGTCATAACAGCGGTCTTGGGATTGGATCATGACCTGACAGAGAAAATCATGGAGGAAAAGCTGGAAGAGCAGACAATGTCTGAAGCGGACAGGTTGGTCGTTTGGTCCGTTTATCGGATTTTTTCTGTATTAAAGCAGGCAGTTTGGTCTGAATCTTTGGGAAAAAATATGCTGCAGGAGATCATCTACTATCTCCTGTGCGGTTCCTGTGGAAAGCAGTTCCTTCAAAGTATTGTAAATATTGGGCAAGCCGATGAGATTTATGAAGCAAACAACTGGATCAAAGAAAATTTCCGGCAGGCTTTTACCGTAGAAGAATTGGCAGAACAGCGAAACATGAGCGTTTCGCACTTTCATCAGAAATTCAAAAGTGCTGTGGGAATGGGGCCGCTGCAATGCCAAAAGCGGCTTCGGCTTACAGAAGCCAGACGGCTGATGCTGGATGAGAACAAAAATGTAACGCAGGCTTCGATTAAAGTAGGATATGAAAGCCTTTCCCAGTTTATCCGGGATTATCGGAAAATGTTTGGGATGGCTCCAAAAGAGGATATTCTCACAATTCAAAGGCAGCTGAAGGAATAGGCAAATTTTTCGGAGAAACGGGCAAGCGGCATAGACAATTCATTTGTTATACTCAAAATACAAAAGAGGTTTTTCCTCGCATCAATCTAGGAATATGGAGGTTTTTGTAATGGTTTTAACAGATGAACTGTGTGATAAGCTTTGCACTGCCGCACGAGAAAAGAGCAGGGAAATGGGAATTGATATCAGCTTTGCGGTCAGCGACGAGAATGGTCTGCCCAGAGTTTACCGCAGATATGGGGAAGCGTTGGTGCTGAGTATTACCCTCGTACCCGGAAAAGCCTATACGGCTGCCGTTACACAATGTAAAACAAAAGATGTAGCTGCTGCTGCCGCAGAAGGTGCTCCCCTAATGGCGATTCGGACAAATGACCCCCGGATTACGCTTGTGGCCGGAGGATATCCGTTGTTTGTAAATGGGAAGATTGCCGGCGGCATTGGAGTAGGAGGCGGAACAGAGGAGCAAGACTGCGAAATTGCGGAGTATGTAGTTTCCGTGTTTGAGAGATTAAGCTTATAATATTTTTTATATTTTCGATGTCACAAATAGAAAGATTTCTGTTAAATGATTGAATCACTTGAACGAATCAGCAAGGATGAATTAGAGTACAGAATTTTGTCGGGAGCATTATATTTGGAAGGCGGGCGGAATATTTTCCGGCCGCCTTATTTGTATTTATGAAAATCGTTTTGAAGACAGGGCGGAAATATTGACCGGTATTTTTGAGTAGACACCCAGCAATCTGGCAGAGGGATGAAAGACGGCCACCATGCACTCCTTTCTGTCCATAAAATGAAACCTGTGAAAAAGGAAAAAAGAGACTGTTTGATTTAATAATTTATAAACAAATCGCAATCAATTCTAAAACATGGCACAGTTACAATCAAATCATCAAGTGCGGAAGCACAAAAAATCGAATGGAGGCCGTTAAAATGAAGAAAAAAGATTTTGTTACGCTGATCATGAGCACAGTAGGAGGCATCTTGTTTGCCTTGGGTATGTGTATGGCACTGCTGCCGGAGTGGGGAGCAATGACACAAGGGATTGTAATCGGCATTGTCGGAGCCGTAATTCTGTTAGCCATGATTTTTGTCCGCCGGAAGATGGGCGGAAAGCCTGCGATTGTCCTGAATGGGAAAGCAATCGGAATCACCCTGCTTGGCGTATTCGGAGCCGTTGTCTTGGGAGTCGGCATGTGCATGACGATGGTATGGGAGATGATGATTCCCGGAATCATCGTTGGCATTTGCGGTATTGTCGCTCTGCTTTGCCTGATCCCTGCTGTGCGGGGATTAAAATAGGAAAAAGCAATGTTGTGCCAAAGATGGATTCTTTCGATTATGGCTGGAGAAGGGCTTAACGGTTGATCCTGTCCGCAGCTGCAATGAAGCGCAGAGAACCAGCTTTGATGCGGCAAAGGGTGAGTCCAAATCAAAGCGGGAAGAACAGAGCAGCCTCAATGTGAATCGGGCTGCGGCGCGGACAGGGGGGAAGAAGCTATTTCCAAACCAAAAGAACAAACCGTTCGGGTCCAGACACGGATTGGGAAAGCAAAGACGAAAAGATGAACTTTTTACAGCATCATAATGAATCCGGGCCTGAACACGTCTTACACGTTCAGGTCAAAATTTTTTGCAAAAGCTCAAAATGCAAACAAAACTTTAACATCTCCATGCTACTATTAAGACAGCAGGAGACTAGAGGATGGCCCAAATATCTTTGATGGAGGCGGGGTAAGAGCGTATACGTCTATCGATATCAGAACAGTTATGAGATGGCAGAATGCTTCGGTGCCAATGAAGCGTATGATGTTATATGCGGCAGCCCTTCGCTCGTTCCGGCACCATAATACCAGGGATATTTCCGCAGCAGGAAAAGACAGTAAGTTTACAATAAAAATAGGAGAATTCAAAATGGAGAAACTGAAAAAGCTTTTGCATAGACTGGTATTTCCGGGTACGGCAGTTGTGATTCTTAGTGTTCCGGCGGCGGCTGGATTACTGGCTTATACTTTCCTGATTGCCGGGGAGGAAAGTTCCATCGCCTATGTGTCTTATGTAGTCTCGGCCTACGCTTTGACCATTGTCTGCACCAATCTGGTTCCCATGATACGAAAAGGATATCGATGGATTCATCAGAATCCATTTGTTAGCCGTTTTTTGGAAGATATCCCATATAAGCTGCGCCTCTCACTTCACTTATCCCTCGGAATCAATCTATTGTATGCAGGCGTCAATGCTTTTTCGGGAATTTGCTACCATTCTGTTTGGTTTGGAACATTAGCGGCTTACTATCTCTTTTTGGCAGTCATGCGTTATTTGCTGGTGCGGCGTATTCCTAAAAACGACTTAAAAAAGAAACGGACTGCTGAATTCAAGCGCTACCGGCTGTGCGGCGCCATTTTGATGATGATGAATATAACGCTGGCCGGTGTGGTGATACTCGTACTTTATCAAAATAGAAGTTTTCAATATGCCGGCTCACTGATTTATGTGATGGCATTGTATACCTTCTATATTACCATCATGGCAATGATTAATGTGGTGCGGTACCGAAAATACCAAAGTCCTGTAATGTCTGCGGCGCGGGCTGTCAATTTGGCGGCAGCATTGGTTTCTATGCTGTCGTTAGAGACAGCCATGCTGACCCGGTTTGACGATGGGAGTGCTGCGCCTTTTTTCCGCCGGATTATGATCGGGACTACCGGAGGAGTCGTATGTATCATTGTTGTGGCAATGGGAATATACATGATTGTCCGATCCACGAGGCAGTTAAGGAAGCTGCGCAATAACATTTCAGAAACATAAATTGATTCTTTTAAATACAACGAAACATTATGGCGGAACTGATTCAATCAAACGGAAAGGGTGATTTATTATGGAAAATAAAAGAGAAACTTTCAGCTATACCTACTCGGCAAAGCAGCAAGAGGAAATTCAGACAATCCGAAAGAAATACCTGCCTAAGGAAGAAGATAAAATGGAACAGCTGAGGCGTTTGGATCAAAGTGCTGTCAAAAAAGGAACGATCGTTTCTGTCGTGATCGGCGTGCTCAGTTCTCTGCTTTTGGGTGTGGGTATGTGCGGTACGATGGTCTGGATGCAGCAGTGGTTTATTCCTGGAATTGTGGTAGGGGTGATTGGAATTGCGGGCATAGCCGCTGCTTATCCGCTGTATTCTCATATTACCAAAAAAGAAAGAGAGAAGCTGGCCCCGCAGATTTTGAAGCTGACGGATGAGCTATCCAAGCCGGAATAACTAGATGGACTGGACAAAAGGGAGATTTCCTGCTGTCCGGTCTTTTTAGTCATACTTGCTGCCAAGCTCTGTCAAAACGAAATATCGGGTTAACTGTGCGAGCATGCTGAAAGTGCATTCTGAGGATGGATAGCCATATCTGCCCTGCCGCAACAAAATGATAACACGATAGCGCATCACTTTCTCCAAAGCCGCTGGAAACATCCCATTGTGCCGGCAAAACAACATTTGCTGAAAAATACACTTGTTGAGACAATGCCCAAAAGGTATGAATAAAAATAAATACAAAGTATTAGACATGATTCTAAAAGTATAGTATACTTTTGTTCGTAAGCTGGATGCAAAATAATCCATAGACAGGCTTACAAACAGAAAGGTGAACCAATGAGGACGTTAAAACATATATTGGCTGTAATTTTACTCACAGTAACTATGGCGGGATGCAGCACACAAACAGCGGAGGAGGCGCAAAGGGCAGAAAGAAGCTTTTTTGCGATGAATACTTATATGACTTTCACTGCCTATGGAGAAAACGCTCAGACGGCTTTGCAGAAATCAGAGGAACTGATTTCTGATGCGGAGTCCCTTTGGTCCGTTACCAATGGGGATAGCGAGATTTACCGGGCAAATCACAGCGGCGGGCAGACAATTACAGTCAGCAGCGAGACGGCAGATCTGATTTCCTTTGCTTTAGATATGGCACAGAAAACGGACGGCGCGCTGGATCCCACCATTTATCCTGTGCTGACCGCCTGGGGCTTTACTACCGACAGCAAACAGGTTCCATCTCCAAAGCAGATTGAAAGCCTGCTTTCAAAAGTAGGCTATGACCGTATCCGGCTGGAAGGCGCGGCTTTGACCGTCCCGGATGGAATGGAGCTGGACCTGGGCGCAGTAGCAAAAGGCTACGCTGCTGATCTGGTCACGGACGTATTGAAAGAACATGGTATTGAGTCCGCACTCATCAGCCTTGGAGGAAACATTCAAGCCATTGGTTCCCGGCCCGACGACAGTGACTGGCGGATCGGGATCCGCGCTCCGTGGGAGGATGGAAACCTGGGTGTGCTGGAGATCAGCGACTCGGCAGTAGTGACCTCCGGTGGGTATGAAAAATACTTTGAAGATGAAAATGGAAATATCCATTGGCATATTCTCGACCCGTCTACTGGTTATCCGGCGGACAGTGGACTGCAGTCTGTTACTGTTATTGGCAAAGAGGGCAAGCTGTGTGATGCACTTTCCACAGCTTTATTTGTAATGGGAGCGGAAAATGCGGAAGCATACTGGCGGGAGACAGGCGGATTTGACATGCTGCTGGTCACCGATGAAAATGAGATTATTCTGACAGAAGGGATCGCCGGCCGATTTTCTCTGGGCGATGAACGAACTGAGACAGTTCGGGTGCTGGAATCATGAAGTGGAAAAAATGGCCTTTCGTCCTGGTGGGAATCATTTTGTTAATTGGGATTGCAGGAAGCGTGCTGGTACTGCAAAGGCCCGGTACCAATTTGGTGGAAATTGTTCAAGATGGCGAAGTGCTGTATCAGTTTGACCTGCTGCAGGCAGAGGACCAAATTATCAAAGTGGAGTACAGCGGCAGAGTTAACACGATAGAAATCAAAGACCATCAAATTCATATGCTGGAGGCAGAGTGCCCGGACAAAACCTGCGTGAACGCAGGCTGGCTGAACTCAGCAGCGCCGATTGTCTGCCTGCCAAATCATCTGGTGATCCGGTTTACAAACAACAGCAATATTGTGGATGGAGTTGTCGGCTAAGGAGAGTGATAGGTTTGAAAGCCAGAAGATTAACGGAATTAGCATTACTCACTGCGGTAGCCCTGATTATCTTTGTAGTGGAATTGCAGATTCCCAACCCTGTTCCCATTGCCGGAGTGAAGCTGGGGCTGGCAAATATCATTACGGTATATGCCATGTATCATTACCGGGCAAATGAGGTCTTTCTGATTGTCGTTGTCCGAATCCTTCTTGGCTCATTTTTTTCTGGAAATATAATGACGCTCCTGTACAGCATGGCCGGAGGTTTGCTGTGCCTTGCGGGGATGCTGCTGATGAAACCTTTGCTTCCCGAAAAGTATATTTGGGTATGCAGTGTGTTGGGTGCAGTGTTGCACAACATCGGACAAACAGCAGTTGCTTGTCTGATTGCTGGATGGGGAATGATCGTTTACCTCCCGTTTCTGCTGGTATCCGGCTGCATTGCCGGTACATTTACGGGGATCTGTGCGCAGCTGTTGATTTGGCGGCGGATTAAGAAGCCAAATGGCTAGGCCATGACTGACAGGGAGCTGAATTGAAAGGTAAGGCTAGGGTGTTCATCATGAGAGGATTAACGTTTCAAGTGCTAAATTAAACAGTATCCCTGTTTGTATGTGGAATAATTCTTAATCTGGAAACAGGAAAATACGGGGGGTGTAATTTTGACAAGAGAAGTGTCCGCAGTACGTTTTTGAACTAAAACAAGAGCACCTCAAGATTTGACGTTCGGGTTGGGATGGGTAATCGAATTTCCTGATTTTACAGTCTTTTTCGGTTCAGCCCCGGTACATCGAAGACCAGTGTTCCGATCGTACTTAGATATAACAGATGATCGTACCAGGATTTTAATGCAGGATTAGAATATAATCTATGTGTTTGGCGGATGGGAACAGCAGGTTTGGCCCGCATAAGAAAAGTACACAGAAATAGCTTTGTTGTCAATACTATCTTGGAAACGGAGTTTTTACTTTTTGATCTATATCCCGTTAAAAGTTGACAGATATTATTATTTTATTAGCATATGTAATGAAAAATTATTTTTTGCTTGATTTTAGAAATAAAATGAATTTATAATTTAATTACCATATTTAATTTACCTATCTTTGCATGGAACTGGATGACATGCAGGAAATTTTGGTTTCAATGGAAGAAAAATTTCATTCGTTCCATGACTAGTTTTTATAGCTGTCCGGCGGATATTCAACCATAATACGGATGGCAGATCATAAATATTAAAAGAAATATTGTCCTGGCATGATCTGTAATCAGAGGAAGGAATCCGTCCGATGTACTCTTTCGCACTGCCCCAATCTTATACAATTTCAAATTGCGAATAAATGGGTTACCATTTGTTTGATACACAAATTTATTAAGGAGGATGGGAAAATGCGTACAAAACCACTCAAAAAAGGGCTGTCTGGATTGCTTTGTGCAGCCATGCTGTTTACGGCAGCGCCTGTTTTTGCTGCACCAGGAGGCGGGGACACTGACCTGCCGAAACTGGTTTACGCAGCTGCCGCTCCGAATGAGACGGCGGCGGAAACGGCCCAATCACTGGAACTGGATCATATCACCGCTTTGGTACGGCTGGATGCTCTCTACATAGGGGATCAGGTGCCGGTTATCGTTACGGCCTATGCCGCTGACGAAACCCCCTTATTGCCGCAAAGCTATGAGCTGGAAGTGCAAAGCGGGGATGAAGATGTCATTGCAGTCCAGGATGGAAAGCTGTCGGCAAAAAGCGTTGGAGAAGCTGAGATTACGGTCACAGCTGCCAGCGGATCAAACTCTGCCGAAGCAAAATTTACGGTTTCGGTAAAAGAGCTTGCTCCGGCTAAGACGCGTTCTACCTTTTACACGGAAGAGGAACGTGCCAACGCCCAGGAAAACATTGCAAAATACGACTGGGCATCCAGTCTACAGCAGAACGCCGTAAAAGCTGCAGACGTGTATGTAAATATGGACAACGAGGAACTATGGGGAATGGTTCCCTCGCAGATGATTCCGAGAAGCTATGCGGTAACCAGCCCGCAGACAATCGGATGCTTAAACTGCGGCTCCGAAGTAAATGAATTTGGAAATTATCCTTATATCATTGATTCTGCCGGGATGCCTTGGAAGCTTACCTGTCCGAACTGCAAGATGGTATTCCCGACCAATGATTTTGAAGCCTATTACGAAGGCGGCCTGGATGAAGACGGCTGCTTCAATCCGGATCTTGCCAAGGCGCATAATGACGAGCTGATTGCAAAAGGCGAGCCTGGAAATCTGGTCAATATCCTCTATCCGGAAAAAGGGGAGAGCTGGGGCGTGGACGACGGTACCGGCTATATTGCAGAGGACGGGCAGAAATATACGTTCGTTGCCTACTACAATCACGAGGGACTGTGGCACGGAGGCGAGATAGTCGACGCACTGACTGCCCTGCGGGATGCCTATCTTTATACGGGAGATGTGAAATACGCCAATAAGGGCGTCATTCTTCTCGACCGAATTGCAGACGTATATCCGGACCTGGATTTGGATATCTGGAATTACCAGGATGGCTATTTAAACAGCAACGGACATTCCAACCGCGGAAAAGCGATTGGTTCCATTTGGGAAACCTCCGTTGCCAACGTCTCTATCACTGCTTATGACGCCTTTTACCCGGCGTTAGCGGATGATTCTGCGGCGCCCTGCACCGAAGCGCTGGAATTCCTGGCTGGCAAAAATCCGGCTAAGGCCAATGCAGCCCGCGTCCGCGTGAATATGGAGGACGGGATCCTGCGGGAGATACTGCCTGCGGTCGAACGCGGTGAGATCCGCGGCAACAGCGGAATGCACCAGACAACGCTTGCCAATGCAGCCGTTGTATTGGACAGTATGCCGGAAAGCAAGGAATGGCTCGATTTTGACTTCCAGGCTGGTACGGCAAAAGCCCAGGAAGTAACGGGAGGAAACATCAGCGTGGAGCTGATCGATCGCGTTGACCGCGATGGAAACGGTAACGAAGGCGCTCCCGGTTACAACTCGCTCTGGATCCGTACCTATCTGAATGTAGCCAATGTCTTGGACGGATATGTGATCAATGGAACCGACATTTCCTATGACCTTTATGACAACGTCAAATTCCGCAAAATGTTCGCTTCGAACTATCCGCTGATCCTTTCCAGCGGTTATTCGCCCAATATCGGCGATACGGGAACTGCCGGCGGAAAAGCTTTGCAGGTGACGCTGGAAAACATGGTAAAGGCATTTTCCAAGTTCGGCGATATTGAATTTGCCCAGGTAGCTTATTTGCTGAGCGCAAACAGTACGGCAAATATCAAACTTGGAATTTTCGACAAAGATCCGGAAGCAATTGCGGCAGAGATCCAGAAGGTCATCGATACAAACGGCGAAATTGATCTGGATGCGACGAATCTCACAGGTTTCGGTTTTGCCGCACTGCGCGACGGCGATCCTGGAAAAGCTGCCACGATTGAGGGGGAGGAATTTGTATTTAATTCCCTTAACCACAACGAGTCTGTTGCTACAAAATATTTTGATAAGAATTCAACGCTGCAACTGGAAGCATCTGTACCCGGCGATTTCATCGAGTTTACATTCCAGGCGGAAAGCACCGGTCTCCAGAACATTTATATCAATATGTGGACAGCCGGCTCATACGGAGTTTATGACGTCTATGTAAATGGTGAAAAGCTGCCAGAACCGCTTTCGTTCCTGGGTGCTGGAGTCCAGGTGAAAAAGGCCGGGACTGCAGAGATTCTGCCAGGGGAAAATACCATCAAATTCGTGATGAACGACTCCCAGCCCGGCAAAGCGGGATTCCGTACCATGACGCTTGCCACTACGGGAGCAGAGGAGGCCGTTCCGAGCACAGAGCGCGATCTCTGGATGTATTATGGCAAAACCAGAGGCGTTGCTTCCCACGGACACAGCGATGCGCTCAATATCGGGCTGCATGCGTTTGGAATGGATCTAATGCCGGATCTGGGTTATCCACGGTTTGCAGACAGCAGCGATAAACACCGCAGTTCGTTGGTCAGCAATACGATTTCGCACAATACTGTTGTAGTGGACAATACCCGGCAGACCGGCCAGATTGTCGGACAGCCGCAGCATTTTGACGACACGGATTTTGTAAAGCTGTTTGATGTATCGGATGAAAAAGCCTATGACGGCATAGCGGATCTGTACCGCCGTACTTCGGCCATGATCCGTATTGATAACGAAAACAGTTATATCGTCGATCTTTTCCGCGTATCGGGAGGCGATACGCACAGTTACAGCTTCCACGGCGCGGAAACCAACCAGATCACAACGACAGGACTTGACCTGGTCAAACAGGCAGACGAAAACGGAAATTATGTGGGAACGCTGGCGGGGGCTGACCAGCCTTATCCGGAAGCCTGCGACGTCGAAGATCCGAGCGGCGCTCTGTATTTCTTTAACGTAGATTCACAGGAAGGCGAGATTGGTAACTTCTCCGCAGACTACAGCATTTTGGACACCTGGAATATCCTCGGCAATGGCGTGAGCCAGCCCACAGACGTCCATTTGAAGCTCACTATGCTCGGCGATTTTGACAAAGTGACATTTGCTGATGCCAAACCGCCGGAAAACAAGCCGGGCAATCCTTCGCAATTACGTTATGTCTTTGCAGAACGCAACGGTGAGGATTTGGAGAGCTGCTTTACCTCCGTCATTGAGCCGTACCGCGGGGAAAGCAACATTGCTTCCATAGAAGCGCTCAAGGTTTTGGAAGGTTCTGAAGAAGCTTCGGATATGGATGTCCGTGCGGTGAAAGTGACTTTGACCAACGGACGCGTTGATTATATTATCAATGCGTTGGATGAATCGGTGGCTTATACCGTCGTAGACGGCAATACCACGATTGCGTTCCAGGGATTCTTCGGCGTTTACAGCAAGGACAGCGCAGAGGACGGAGCGTTCCGGTATTATCTGAATGACGGAGTGCAGATTGCCGGCATTACAAATGATGCAGTATCCGCTGTGACAGGAACAGTAGTTGATTTTACAAAGGAATTGGCAGTAGAAAACTCCATTACCATCAAAGCAAATGAAGAGATAGACCCGGCTGATTTAGCGGGAAAATACATCTATATCGAAAATGACGGCACATACAATGCAGCATACCGGATTCACTCTGCAGCAGCAGGGGAGAATCAGACGATCGTTTTGGATATCGGCGACACCACGACAGTGCGTGCGTATCAGAATCCGGAAAATCTGGACGAAGGGTTTGTCTACGATATTGAAAAAGGGAAAGAATTCCGCATTCCTTTCAGCACAGCGAACAACCTTGCGCCAAGCGGGATAGCATTGTCAAACAATACGGCCTCTGAAACGGCAGGAATGGGCGACCTGGTCGGACGTTTTATCGTAACCGACCTGGATGATTCGGAGTGGACTTATTCGCTGGCTGCAGGAGAAGAAAACTTCACGATCCGTGGAGAGAGCCTTTATCTGGCAAAACAGCTCCCAAGCGGGACTTATCCGGTTGAAATCACGGTGACGGACAGCGCAGGCAACAAGCTGACAAAAGAGCTTTCTGTTTCCATAGTCATTTCCTTTAGCGATTTGCCGGAAGGCCACTGGGCCGCTGAAGCAATTCAGGCTTTGGCAAAAGATGGTATCCTCAAAGGGTATGACGATGGTACGGTAAAACCCGGCAATGCTGCCACCAGAGCGGAATTTACCTCTTTGGTTGCGAGACTGCTTGGCTTAACGGGCAGCGGTGAACTACAATTCCAGGATACGGATTCCTCAGCCTGGTATGCAAAGGATGTATCTGCTGCTGTGGCAGAGGGACTGGTTTCCGGATGGAACGGACAGTTCCGGCCCAATGAGACCATTACACGGGAGGAAGCGATGGTCATTGCTGCAAAAGCACTGGATATACTGGGCGCTGAGGTGAATGAAGATGCTTCCGTCTTAAATGCCTTTGCCGACGCATCGCAGGTTTCCGACTGGGCCATCCCCTCGACAGCGGTACTTGTTTCGGAAAACATTATTGTCGGTACTAACGGGAATTTGAATCCCAAAGCCAATATTACCAGAGCAGAGATTGCCATGATTTTGTATCTGGTTCAATCAAACTATTTAAACTAGTTATTTTCCATCCCCCATTATTCCGTTCCCAGACTGATTTACAGTCTGGGAACGGATTTTGTATTTGAAATATGGCTGGAAGGCGCGAACCGAAATCAAACAGAAAACTCTGGGAAATATGTACCGATTAAAGCGATTTAAAATAAAATTATAATTCGATTTATTTTGCGCTTCTTATCATATTTGCAAAAAAATAAATCATTTTGATTTCCATAAAGTAAATGCAGATTGAAATTTAAGTTTACTCTTATCAGACATAAGCCATGAAGAGGTCGTGTGCCATAGCGTGTGGAAACTGTTTTTCATTGCAAATGCACGAAAGTGTGCAGAGCAATAAAATGTACGCCTTGAATCTTTCGTCCACGGCTTATTATTCACATAATAGGAGATAATTCGCGGGTTGCATTTTTTAAAAATTGCACAAATTCTTTTTCGGGAATTAAAGGATTCAGAGACAGGATAAATTCCTGTAGCCGCTTTTCAATATTGAATGATAGAAAGACAATCATGTTATTGAATGTATAGAAGCGGAGAAGAATGCGTTGCAATCTTAAAGAATGAAAGATAAAATAGTCACAGATAAGCAAACGACAAATCGGGATCTGTGCGCTTTTGCCGGGAAAGACAAGCGGTAAGGAGGGATCTATTATAAACGAAACAATAAAATTTGCAAACAGAGAAGAATTTCACAGATGGCTCCATGAGCATTGTTTATCAAATGACGGTATTTGGCTTTTGTTTGGTAAGGCTGGCGGGCCAAAAACTATAAAGGCGGGAGAAGCCCTTGAAGAAGCTCTCTGTTTTGGCTGGATTGACGGACAGATGGAAAAAATTGATGATAAGACTTATAAGAAGTATTTTTCTCAGCGTAGAAAGAACAGCAAATGGTCAGAGAAGAATAAGGCATTGGTAAAAAAACTTGAAGAACAAGGTCTTATGACTGATTTTGGCAGAGAGAAGATAGCTGAGGCCAAGAAGAACGGCCAGTGGGACGCTCCAAACCCTCTGGCAATCATTACAGAAGAACAGATTGCCTGCCTATCTGCACTGCTCAAAGGGCACGAACCCGCCTATACAAATTTTCAAGCCATGTCCGTATCCGTAAAGAAAACTTATACACGGGCATATTTTGACGCAAAGACAGACGCTGGAAGGGAAAAGAGAATTGCCTGGATGGTGGACAGACTCAATAAAAATCTAAAACCCATGTAATCAATTGAAAGGAGTAACATCATGGAAGAATTAAAATCGATTATGGAGAAGTTTGTTGCGTCTGGCTGGGATTTATTATCTGTTCCAGCACAACAATGGCTAGACGGGAAATCTGATAAAGACGCTTTAGTATCAGCAATTAAACAGGCTGATAAAGAATGTGGGAGCTGCGGCTGCGAGTTAGACCCATTGTATAAAAGAGCTTTGGAATTGATTTAACGGCACGATCAATCCTAATTTGCCAATCGGATAAACCGCTTACTTCCAATCCATTATGGAATGTTCGCGTTTAGGATAAAAAATCCTCTGATTTTATACGGTTTCTTTTTTATACCCTATTCGTCAAAATGGCGTTTCTACTGCATAACAGGAAGAAAAAAGACGGGCAAAAAGTAATCGCTTTTTACCCGTCTTTTTCTGTACCTTATAAGTCAGACAGCCTATTTCAAATTGTCAGTTGATACTGCTTTATGAGCAGCCGCCGCTAGGGGCGCTTTGTTTTTACTCCTGACATTTAGCAGGGGGTTCTTGTCATACATATTTCTCAGTCCGAATATATCTTAATAAGCGCATGCTTGTTTCATTGGCTTATAAAATAAGCGGATTATGAGGAAAACGAAGGGGATTGAAATATTTATGATATGGAAAGAGAGAAAAAGCGTCCAAACTGCATATTCCGGACTGACAACGGCGGAAGCAGAGGCGTCGAGAAAACAATTTGGAGACAATTCGCTTTCGGTCAAAAAAAAGAATGGATTTTTTAAAAGCCTGCTGTCCAGCTTTGCCGATCCCATTATCAAAATTCTGCTGATTGCGTTGGCTGTGAATATTATCTTCTTATTCAAGACCAGCGATTGGTTCGAAACACTTGGAATTGCAGTTGCAATTTTCCTGGCTACGTTTGTGTCCACACTATCCGAATATGGAAGTGAAGCCGCCTTCAAGGAATTGCAGGAAGAAGCCTCGAAAACCATGTGCCGGGTTCGCCGGGACGGAGAGATAAGAGAAATCCCGCTGGCTGATGTTGTGACAGGGGATCTTGTTCTGCTGGAGGTGGGCGAGAAGATTCCGGCAGATGGAATCCTGCTCACGGGAACTCTTTCGGTCGATCAGTCCGCCTTGAATGGGGAAAGCAAAGAAGCAAAGAAAAGGCCGGGAAGCACTGTCATGGAGAAAATGTCATTGTCGGATGAAAGCGCCTTGTTCCGCGGCTGCATTGTCTGTTCCGGCGAGGGGACAATGCGCGTTGCAAAGGTAGGCGGCGCTACGCTTTACGGCTCAATGGCAGAAGAAGTACAGGAGGAGACCCGCGAAAGCCCTTTGAAGGTACGCCTGGCCCATTTGGCAGGGGTCATCAGCAAACTGGGATATTTCGCTGCTTTTGTGGTGGCGGGAGCATATTTATTCAATATCTTTTTGCTCGACAGCGGATTCTCCGGCGCTGTTATTGTTCAAAAACTTCAGAATCTGCCTTATCTGTTTCACCATTTGCTCAATGCGCTGACATTAGCCATTACTGTCATTGTAGTTGCAGTGCCGGAAGGTTTGCCGATGATGATTACCGTAGTGTTGTCTTCGAATATGAAGCGGATGCTCAAAGACAACGTGCTGGTCCGAAAATTAGTAGGAATTGAGACAGCGGGAAGCCTCAATATTCTCTTTACGGATAAGACCGGTACTATAACCCGCGGAGCTCTGTCCGTCACTAATTTTATATCCGGGTCCGGAAAGGAATATGGAACCATTCAAAGCTTGAAAAAATGCCGCCCGCTTTATGAGTTGTTTGAACTTTCCGCCGGATTGAATACTTCGAGCAGTATAACAAGGGATGGCGTAATCGGAGGGAACGCGACCGACCGCGCAGTTTTACAAGCTATTTTGCCGGCAAAACTTCCAGGCGATATTAAAATAAGAAATAAAGTTCCCTTCGACAGTGTTCGAAAATATTCCTGTGTTCAAATAGAAGGGAAGAAGAATTTAATTTTAATCAAAGGGGCGCCGGAAAAGATTCTTACAGCTTGTGACCGTTTTTATGACGAAAGCGGAAACGTACACGCGTTTCATTCCAGGAGTGTTTTGCAGCGGCGCTGGAATGAGATGACAAAAAATGCCGTTCGCGTGCTCGCCTTTGCGGTTTCCGATGGGGAGTGGAGCGAACGCGGAGACTTTCGGAATCTCATTCTAATTGGGCTCGCAGGAATCAAAGACGAGATTCGTCCCGAGGCAAAAAGAGCCATTGCGGAAGTCCGTTCCGCCGGCGTGCAGGTTGTCATGATAACCGGCGACAATAAAGAAACGGCAGCAGCAATCGCAAAAGAATGCGGATTGATATTGCCCTATGAAAAGGGAATTATTTTAACGGGCGATGAGTTGGCTGTAACAAGCGACGAGCAGTTAAAACAGCTTTTGCCGCAGCTTCGGGTCATTGCCCGAGCGCTTCCCTCGGATAAAAGCAGATTGGTTCGCGTTGCACAGGAATGCGGCCTTGTAGCCGGTATGACGGGAGACGGGATTAACGATGCGCCCGCTTTGAAAGCCGCGGATGTCGGATTTGTGATGGGGAGCGGAACGGAAGTGGCAAAGGAAGCAGGCGATATTGTCATCCTGGATAATAACTTTGCTTCTATCGTAAAAGCGGTACTGTATGGCAGGACAATTTTCAAAAGCATCCGAAAATTTATTATTTTTCAGCTTACGATGAACCTGTGTGCAGTGGGCGTTTCGATTATCGGCCCATTCATTGGAATTGACGCGCCCGTCACTGTCATACAAATGTTATGGGTCAATATTATTATGGACACTCTTGGTGCGCTGGCTTTTGCAGGCGAAGCACCGCCGCCGGACTGTATGCGCGAGCCTCCCAAGTCGCGGGAGGAACCAATACTAAACCGATATATGATAAACCAGATCTTAGTGGATGGAATATTGACCATTGGAATCTGCATATTGTTTTTGAAACTGCCGGTGGTCAAAAATTGGTTTCGGTATTGGGAAGACCCCATTTATTTTATGACTGCTTTCTTTGCCCTTTTTATTTTTGCCGGCGTATTTAACTGCTTTAACGCGCGTACGAACCGGATGAACCTGTTAGCAGGATTGACAAAGAATAAGAGTTTTATCATTATCATGGTACTCATTTCCATTGTACAGGTGATCTTTATCTATTTTGGCGGAACTCTGTTCCGAACAGCACCACTTTTGGCCAAAGAAGTTTGTTTGGTGATTATGATTGCATTTTTGGTCATCCCCGCTGACTTAGCTCGAAAAGTTACTTTGCGTATTGCCGGACACAGGGGCAGCATTTGAGTCAAATACCCGTGAAGTTTTGATAAATTTCACGGGTATTTTTCTCTCAAAAATCTTTTGAAATTTTCGTTGACAAACAATAGCCTTTATGCTATAATCGGAAAAGTGATTTGCGAGTGTGCTGGAATAGGCAGACAGGCACGTTTGAGGGGCGTGTGTCTCTGACGTACGGGTTCAAGTCCCGTCACTCGCACCATAAGAGGGCACTAAAAAAGATGCCTAAGCAAAAAACCTCGATAAAATCGAGGTTTTTTCGCATTTTCAGGGCAAGTTTTTCAGCATAGATTCTATAGATGCCAAACGGCAAAAATCCTATACTGACAGGACTTAAACCCAGAAATAGCAAAAATCGCACTGAAAGGCGTATGGAGAGTTAAAAATTCATACGCCTTTTTCTTTTGCCCAAAATCATTATTATTCTCCCTGTTGGCATGCAGCAATAAAATATTAACACATCATTTTAAAGCCTTTTGTTTTTGATTATCACAGCAAAAACTGAAGGCTTTTTTATTGAAAGGAAAAAGTTATGTATTCAGAAATCAGGAGTACGATTCTTTGGTGTTTACCTTGTTCTACACGCCATTAAACAAACTTTTACAGATGTAAAGCGGTCGTATTTTGCAGGTAAAGCAAGGTCGAAAAATAAGCAGGTGAAAGGAACGGGGTTGCTGAGGCTTCCCCGTTCCGGTTCACAGCGGACGGCAATGCCGACCGCATCAGGGTTTTACGACTCTTTTGGCTATCAGAAACCATAGGGGTTGCAAAACCGTCCGAATACCTGTTGTCGGGGTTGTAGGTAACCATAATTACCGACTGTGCAAGGAAAAAAAGAGGGGTTGTAGCAGGCGTTGTAAAACAAATAAGCAGATGGATCATGTTTGAGAACAAGAAAAAAATTAACCTGTGGATGTATCCTGATAGCCTTGAAAAGGTGGATATTATTTGCTTTA
>CALYAR010000074.1 GCA_944393585.1 uncultured Clostridia bacterium
TTTTCCGCGCCAGCATGGCAGAAAATTGGGCTTCAAATGAGAAAAACTCAATCAGCGCTTTTCCAAGCGGTTCCGGATAGGGTTCCGCCTGCTTTTTCATTGCCATAAATTTGGGGGAACTGCTGCAAAGCACGTTGGACACTGCCAGTTCTCCCCGATACATCGCACTGAGATAAGCGTGCGGATGGCCAGTCTGGTAATGGAGCGAGAAAATCCCCCGTTCACTTTCTTCCACTACTGTTTGAACCCGATCCGCATCCCGCAGGATCCAATCCACCGGACTGCCCTGCACGGTAAGCCAGCCCCCGCAGTTGACCCAATTTCCCCAGCTTCCTTCGGGGCCGATCAGATTTTCCCGGTACTTTTCATCCCATTTTTTGGCAAGCCAATTGAGCTCCTCCAAACGAAAATCCTCTTTCCGATAATAAATACCAATGTCATAGTCCGAATCCGCTCCGGCCGTACCCGCCGCCCGTGATCCCCCCAGCACGACTCCTTCAATAAACGGCAGGCTGGCTATCTCCTGCGCCATCGTTTGAACCCATTGTTCCATATTTTTCCTCTTTTATAAAAACATTTAATCTCATCTGCTGTGCCGGCGAAAGCCTTTTCTCCAAACGGCAAGCTGTAAAACACGTTTCTTTTCTACCGGTTAAAAAGCTTCACGATGGTTCATTCAAAATGCACTTTTTGTGCACAGGCCAGCGAAAATATGCCTTAAATTCTCCACATCAAACCGGCTTGCCCTTTAATAAATCCCCGAAATGGAAACTTCGCCGGAATTTAAAAAATGTTCCTCTCCTGCCTCGTCGCGCACCACAAGTTCCCCTTTTCCGCTGACATCGGTACAGATCCCGATGATTCCGTTGCTGGAGTGAACCTGCTTCCCAATGGTAATACACCGCTTCCGGTAGCAGGAGAGCAGCTGCTCCTTCGGCCATTCCAAAACAGAGGATAACTGCGAGAGCAGCTGCTCCCGCATTTGCCTTATGGATACTTCCACCCCCGTTTCTGCCAGCACAGACGAAACATGCGAAAGCTGGTGCTCGGCAAAAAAGTCATAAGGCGTGGTCAAATTGATCCCGATTCCCAAAATGACCGCCGTTTGATCCGCTACTTCGGCCAGGATTCCCGTCACCTTCCTATTGTGGATCAAAACGTCGTTCGGCCACTTTAAGCCAGCCTCCGCAGCTGTTGTCTCCCGGATGGCCTCTTCCACTGCAATTCCCGCTGCAAATGGATACGTCAAAGCTTCCTCTAAAGATTCCGGCCGAAGCAGGACCGACAAATACAATCCCGATCCCGGAGGCGACAAAAACGACTTTCCAAGCCGGCCGCGCCCTCCCGTCTGTTCTTTGGCGCAAACTACCGTGCCTGCCGGGCTTTCGGCGGCATGCCGTTTTAAATAACTGCTGGTAGAATCCATGCTTTCAAATTCATTTACTATAAAATTCATCATTTACTCCATTGTCAAAATATCGGCGCTGACCCTTCCCTGGTCGATCTCAATCACTGCACACGTTGCCGCGGCCGCATACCGTCCGGACGAGGACCCGGGATTTACCAGCAAAATGCCGTCTTCATATCCGCAATAGGGCACATGGGTATGACCGAACACACAAATCTGCGCTCCTTTCAGACGTGCCGCGGATGCAAGCGTCCGCAGACCGTGTTTGACGCCGTAGGTATGTCCATGCGTTAAAAACAGATTTTTTCCGTCGCAGAACAATATTTTTTCTGCCGGAGCAAAACGGGCGAAGTCATTGTTTCCCGAAACATATTCTGTCTGCGGATAGACGGCGGCCAAATCTTCTGCATCGCGGAGTATGTCTCCGGCGTGCAGAATCAGATTGACTCCCGGTATCCGTTCTATCCATTCAAAACACTGCGTATTGTCCCCGTGCGTATCGGAAAAAGCTAAAATGCGGTACACTGGCGTTTCCCCTGCCCTTCTATATTGAAAAACTCAAATTTGTTATTTCCTTCCCGGCAAATCAGACTGGTTTGTCCTTTTCCCTTACTATTATACATAATTTAACCGACAATTCAACATCTTTTCATAATTGGCCGGAAAGGGATTGAAAACAGCCGAAAAAGATGATACACTCAATTTATTCCAGTGCAAACGGCCGGCTCGTCTGGTGAACGCCGGTTTTTCAATATTCCCTATTTCAGTACACACTGTTTCGAACATATTAACAAAATTGATCCTGGCAGCCGCCGTTAGCTATATCATTACATAGAAAGGAAAGACGGGAGGAAAAGAAGATGTCAAAACTAAAAGTAGGTTTGGTCGGAATTGGCCGCGGAACTGCATATGGCAGGGTATTTGCCGAACATCCGCAGACAGAAGTCGTAGCCCTTTGTGATTTTAATGAAGAAAAACTGGCAAAAAGCGTGGAAGAGTTCCGCCTTGCTGATCACATGGGTTTTTTGGATTTCAATCAATTCATTAACGCCGATATGGACGTTGTCGTATTAGGTACCCCTATCCCCAATCACGAAGAAGAAGTCATCGCGTCACTCGAAAGCGGAAAGCATGTTTTATCGGAGGTAACTGTTGCAAACACACTTTCCGGCTGTCAAAACATCTATCACGCTGTTAAAAAGGCAAAAACAAAATATATGATGGCAGAAAACTGCAACTATATGGATTTTACAATCCGATGGAAAAAATATGTAGACGAAGGCCGGCTGGGCGCAATTCACTATGCTGAAGCGGATTACATCCACGAAATTCAAAGCCTCATTATTGATGCGGAAACCGGCGCAGAAAAGTGGCGGACCCAGCGCGCGCCGATCCACTACTGCTCGCACAGCCTGGG
>CALYAR010000075.1 GCA_944393585.1 uncultured Clostridia bacterium
TGATTCTGATTTTGATCATGGTGCTCATTCCTTTCATAGAAAATAAAAAAGGGCTGACTTCATAGAATTACTTCTACAAAGTCAGCCCATAGATTACGGTGTTATTAAGTTAAGTGAGGTTTGCCCCAAAATGTAGGGCAAACCTCTTTTCTGAACATGTGGGGGAAGACCTCTTAGAAAAAATTTTCTGCGAAAACGAAAAAAAGGCGGCTTTCGGAAGAAAAATCCTCTTGAAAGCCGCCTGAAATAGTGGGGGTCGGTAGTTCAAGTCCTCTCAACAAAGAAAAATATCTTTTTGTTTGCACTTGAAAATCGGGGTACGAAAAAGCCCAGAAACCGTTGTGGTTTCTGGGTTTTCCGGTGCAATATCTTTTTTGGTTGCACAACATGGTTGCGGGGGAAGGACTTGAACCAACGACCTCAGGGTTATGAGCCCTGCGAGCTACCAACTGCTCCACCCCGCGATATAAATACTATCTTTCCACATAGCACTTACTTATCATAGCATAGCTTTATTTCAAAGTCAACCCTTTTCTTACGATAAAGTGAAATATTTTTATAACCTTCCTTTTTCAAAATTATGTTTGCTTTGATGGGACAGATATGATATAATAAACTGATTATAGGCTATGAGCAGTAGGACAAAGATATGACTGCGCAAATCCTTATTTTCAAACATAGCTGCAAAGAGTTTATGCAAAGATAACAGAAAGCGGGAAATGCGAGCGGATTTGTTGAAAAATGGAGAGGATTACGATGGACAAATTTGAACTGATTTCAGAATATAAACCTACGGGGGATCAGCCGCAGGCCATTGAAAAATTAACTCAGGGAATTCTAAACAATGAAAAAGGGCAGACATTGCTGGGGGTTACGGGGTCGGGAAAGACGTTTACGATTGCCAATGTCATTGCCAATGTGAACCGTCCCACCTTGGTTTTAGCGCACAATAAAACGCTGGCTGCGCAGTTGTGTTCTGAATTTAAGGAATTTTTTCCTCATAACGCAGTGGAATTTTTTGTGAGTTATTACGACTATTATCAGCCGGAAGCCTATATTCCCATGACGGATACATTTATCGAAAAAGATTCCTCTGTCAATGATGAAATTGACAAGCTGCGTCACAGTGCAACTTCAGCTTTGTTTGAACGGCGTGATGTTATCGTTGTAGCAAGCGTATCGTGCATATACGGTTTGGGAGATCCCCAGGACTACATTGATTTGATTATTTCTCTCCGGCCCGGCATGGTTAAGGACAGGGATGAGTTATTAGACCGGCTTGTGGATTTGCAGTATGAGCGCAACGACATCAACTTTACCCGCAATAAGTTTCGGGTGCGGGGAGACGTTGTGGAGGTGTTTTTATCCAATGAAGGGGAAAATGCAGTCCGGATTGAATTTTTTGGGGATGAGATCGAACGGATTACAGAAATTAACGCCTTGACGGGGAATGTAATTGCAGAGCGCCAGCATGTGGCGATCTTTCCTGCATCCCATTATGTCACAACGCGGGAAAAAATGAACCACGCTATTCAAACTATAACAGATGAACTGCAGGAACGAATTCAATATTTCAAAGAAAATGACAAATTGCTGGAAGCCCAAAGAATTGAGCAAAGAACCAGCTACGATTTGGAAATGATGCAGGAGATCGGGTTTTGCCAGGGGATTGAGAATTATTCCCGCCATATATCCGCCCGAAAACCGGGGAGCGCCCCCTATACACTGCTGGATTATTTTCCGAAAGATTATTTGCTGGTAGTGGATGAATCTCACGTTACCATTCCCCAGGTAAGGGCAATGTATGCAGGCGACCGCTCGCGGAAACAATCCTTAGTAGACTATGGGTTTCGTCTGCCTAGTGCATTTGACAATCGCCCTTTGACGTTTGGCGAGTTTGAAGCAAGAGTCAATCAGGCGATTTATATCAGTGCAACCCCGGCGGACTACGAGCGGGAGCATTCGGCACAGATTGTAGAACAGGTCATTCGTCCAACAGGACTTTTGGATCCTAAAATCGAAATCAAGCCAATTGAAAATCAAATTGACGATTTAATTCATGAAATCAGCATTCGAACAGAAAGAAAGGAACGCGTTCTGGTCACGACTTTGACGAAAAAAATGGCGGAAGATTTGACGGATTTTATGACGGAGGCAGGGATCAAATGCAAATATCTACATTCCGATGTTAAGACCATTGAGCGGACTGAAATTTTGCGGGATCTCCGCGAGGGCGTATTTGATGTTTTAATTGGGATCAACTTACTGCGGGAGGGCCTCGATTTGCCGGAAGTATCCTTAGTCGCTATTTTAGATGCGGACAAGGAAGGCTTTCTGCGCAGCGAAACATCGCTTATTCAGACAATCGGCCGCGCTGCACGCAATGTAGACGGGACGGTTATTTTATATGCAGATAACATTACCGATTCAATGCAGCGTGCAATCGATGAAACAAACCGCCGCCGCAAAATTCAGTCGGAATACAACAAAGAGCATAACATTACGCCGCAGACTATTCAGAAGAGCATTCGCAAGATTATTGAAATTACCAAGCCGGTGGAGCAGGAAGACTTTACCATGAAGCGGCTGGAGCAAGAAGAGGATATCGAACGTTTGACGCAGCAAATGAATCAATTTGCTGAAAATTTGGAATTTGAGAAGGCTGCGGCTCTGCGGGATAAAATTCAAAAACTGATGAAAAAGAAGCCGGCTTCTTCCAAAAAACGTTATCGGTAAGCGGCGACAGATCCAGCAGCAGAGATTTAAAAGAGCGCTAAGAGAGTTTGTCATCCTCAGCGCTCTTTTTTATGGTCAACTGGTTTTTGTCAATCTGCCTTTTTTTCTTCCCGATGGAAATATTTATCCAATTCCTGTTTCATCTCTTCATTCATTCCCGTATCCACCGGAAGAGAGGCCGCATTCGCTACCCTTTCTATCATTTTAACAGCAAATTCTCCATTTTTGACCAGTTGTTTCTGGCATATGATGTCGATCAAATCCTGATGTGTATGAACAAACGCAGTAGAGGTGGTTCTGGACAGCCCCACAGCGGGGATTCCCTGGTCTGCAAAAGGAGCGGAATCACTGGAGTGAACACAAACACGGATGGATGCCGAGTAGCCCTGTTCACGGCAAAATTGTTCTACAAAAGTTTTCAGGTTCTCTCCGCCGGTAACTAAAGCGAGATTTTGTCCCAGTATGGTGCCGCACATATCAAAGTTGAAACAAAAACGGATTTCTTTCATTGCTTCTTTCTGTTGCTGTATATATGCTTTGCTGCCGCACAGGCCTATTTCCTCCGCACCGCACCATATAAACCGCAGCGTGCGTTTTGCAGGATGCGCCAGGAAATGCCGGTAAATATACAATAAAACGGCCGAGCCAGTGGCGTTGTCATACGAACCGGTTCCAACGGGAACGCTGTCATAATGGGCTGTCAGTACGACAGATTCTTCCGGTATGGCAGTTCCCGGGATCACGGCCAGAAGGTTTTGCGATACGGCCTCTTTTTCCTCCTGTATCAGCTCCAGATGAACGCTTGATACCTCCTCGCGCACCATGCGGGTCGCATCCTGGGCGCTGATGATAAATCCGGGGACAACCCCTTTTTCCAAAAAATGTGGACGTAAATTTCTTCCGTAGGCATTAGCGGATTCCAGGTTTTCATAGTATTTTCCCGCAATGGTCAGAAAAGCCGCCGCGTGTTTTTCGCAAAGCAGAGCATAAACTTCGGGCTTTAGTTCATTGACTAAAACAGCCGTATCGGATAAATCTTTGACTCCCAGATAATCCTCTTTTTCCCCGCGTTCCGCATAATAGAGTTTCAACTCTACGCCGCCCTCAGGCAGAGAACCGGAGAGGCCATGGGCAAATGCCTCCACTTCCTGCACATAAGGAGCGGTAACTCGTACACAACAGCGTGCGATCTTGCTGTCCGGAATCGGAAATTGCATGTACGATGCTTCACCGCCCAATTTCTCAATCTCATCTTTTAAGATATCTGCAGCGCGCTTTTCCTCTGCTGTGCCTGCACAGCGCTGAAAGCTGATTTTTTCCGCGACCGAATAAGGAAACTGATTTTTCATTATTTTTATCCTCCTGCAACATGTTTTTTCTATATCTTCCGAAAGCCGGATAGTAATATAGAGCCTTTTTTCGAAACAAAGAAAAGTTTTATAAATTTTTCGGCATGTAATTCTTTGTTCCGATATAATCCTATTGCTTTTGCCGTAAAGGTAAAATGTCCTACCGCCTCGGTATTTTGTGCTGCTGTTTTCCGGCAGAAGAAGCTCTACGCATATTATAGCATCTTTCTTTTTCATTGCAAATCCTGAATATCAGTTTCTATATGGTACTGTAAAAACAAAATATGGTTCCTGATTTTGCAGCTAAAACGAAGTTCCTGTACGAAATGAAATCAGAAGGCTGAAAAGACAGCGGTAAAAATATATGGATTTAAATTGTACTATAAAAATATAGGGCATCAAATGATTGAATTTTGGATTAATATAGAATATAATGTAAATATAGAATGCTGTATAATAAAAAAGATCCAGGACAGTGAGTCATTTTCCCAAAAAAGTTTGGCTTAGGCGCTTTCTGTTATGATCTGGCTGAGGAATAAAATAAATAACAGAATGTGCGCAGTCAATCTTTTGTTCAGAAAAATTGATTGGCACTTTTTTTGTGAAAAGATGTGATCAATCAATTTACATATAGAAAATCCCTAAAAAAGGCAAAGATGCTATGTAAAAACAATGGTTCATGAAATCGGGCATGCTTGGTTTGGGGCATCCGGATGGATTTAATTATCCGGTAACCGTAAATTCGGTGATGAACCAGGGATGATCAGCAGCGATTATTTGCCCCAGTCCCATGATATCAGTGATTTGAACCATAAATATTAATCAGTGGAATAAGGGGGAAATGGATATGAAGCCGAACAGGAAGAAAGGGATATTGGCCGGCGCGCTGGCATTGGTTCTGGCGGCAGTTTGTGTCGTTGCCGTCTGGAACGGGAGACAGCCAAAAGAGGAAGCTCCGCGGCTCACGGAAGAGCAGATTTCCGAACTGCGGGAGCAGTACCCGCTCTATACGGAGAATGCTCCGCCCCTGGTGGACATGGATACCTGGTCGCTGAAACAGGTTAAGGCAAATTCGGATTCGTTTGTTTATGCGGAAGTGGTGGGGGACATTTCTTATTATACTGTGTCCGCTTCTACCGGAAATGAACAGCTGGATGAAAAACGAAGAGCCAACGGGATCAGCGATGAATTTCAGTTTTATGAACATACGCTTACCGTGCTGGGTGATACGAGCGGCGAGTATGAAAAAGGAGAGGAAATCACCATTGCCGCCAATGTCATGTTCATGGATTATCTGCCCAAATTATCCGATGGAATGCGCATGGTGATCCCAGTAAGCAGGGATCCGGAAAAGCCCAGCCGGAGTTATTATCAGCTGGAAGGAATATATTATATCACAGAAGATGAATACGCAATTTCTGCGTTTGAGGAAAAATTGGAACCGCAGCCGCTGAGCGGAATGAAAGTAGACGAGCTGATGCAAGAGCTGAAAAAGTAACAGTAATATCACGAAATTCTCCTTTTTTTCTTTGCGCAAGTCCAGTAAAAACGGACAAAAGAAAAAGACCTCCCTATGGTAGAATAAAAGTAACTACCTTAGAGGGAGGTTATGCCAAGAAGATACCGACACATAAAAGAATATGAAAAAGAGATATTGGAACTGAAAGAACAAGGATATACCAAACGGGAAATCGGTGGAAAATTAGGCTTCCCAAAAGAACAATTACATAACTTTATCAGTCGTCCACAATACGAGTCAACGGAAATTGCAGCAGGAATAGCCTTAAAACAGAAAAGCAGGCCCCAAAAGGATACCGTTGTAAGTGAGCAAGATAAAGTAGCCGAACAAAAATATATTCTTGCACGTAAGGAAGCGAAAATCAAGTTGTTAGAAATGGAAAATGAATTGATGCGGGATTTTCCCTCGCTTACCGAAAGAAAGTGAGAACAAGCGTAAAATATGTTGTGATCTGTCAAGTATTCCATTCGTGAAATGTGCCGGTTCTTTGGTGTGTCAGTAAGCGGTTATTACGGATATTTATCTCGTATGGATGTTCCTGCATGTGAACTGCTGATGGCAGAAAAGATCCGAAAAAGTCAGGAAAAGTGCGGCAAAACCTATGGCTATCGCAAAGTATTTATCTGGCTTGAAAAACAAGGTTTTTATCACAATCCCAAAACATTATTGAGAGTAATCAGAAATACAATCTGCTGTCTGCGGTAAGAAGAAAGAAGTACAGCAATTACGGGGAACATTTGCCTCGGTATCCCAATCTATTGAACAGAGAATTCAAAGTAGACAAGTCAAACTAAAAGTGGGGGAGCGATATCTCATATATTAAAACCGGACAAGGCACACTGTATCTGTCTGTTATAAGCAATCTATACGACAACAGCATTATGGCGTACAAAACAGGAACACAGCAAAACATTAATCTGGTACTCAATGCCATTTGGGCGGCCAAGGGAAAGAGAAGGTCACCGCAGAGCTGCAGCTCCACAGTGACCAGGGCTTTCAGTATACATCCCATGCGTACTTTAAGCTAACTCAATCTTATGGCATAACGCCCTCGATGTCAAGACGCGGAAATCCATATGGCAACGCCTTGGCTGAAAATTTCTTTTCAATTCTTAAAACTGAGTACATTCATTTCTACAACAACGAAAGGTTACAGTTAAAAACAAAACTGACTCCGATGGAATATCGAAATCAGTTTGTTTCCTAAATTTTATTTTTATCTGCCAGAGGGCTCTTTTTGTACTGTCCGTACAATATGGCCCTATTCAAAACCGGTATGGGGAATTTTAAGCTGGAAGCACTGCCGGCGGCAATGCCTCCAAATCAAATCATTAAAATAATTATTTCTCCAACAGTTTACCGAAGTACTTGATTGTTCTAACCATCTGGCTGGTGTAGGAGTTTTCATTGTCATACCAGGATACAACCTGAACCTGTGTCGTACCATTGTCAAGCGGAAGAACCATAGTCTGGGTCGCATCAAACAAAGAACCATATTTCATTCCGATTACGTCGCTGGAGACAATTTCGTCTTCATTATAGCCGAACGATTCGGTAGAAGCTGCTTTCATCGCCGCATTGATCTGATCAACCGTTACATTTCCTTCTACTACTGCAGTCAGGATAGTGGTAGAACCAGTCGGGGTTGGAACACGCTGAGCAGCGCCGATCAATTTGCCGTTCAATTCCGGAATAACCAAACCGATTGCTTTTGCAGCACCTGTGCTGTTAGGAACAATGTTGACCGCTGCCGCACGGGATCTTCTCAGATCACCTTTTCTCTGCGGGCCGTCCAATGTCATTTGGTCGCCGGTGTAAGCGTGAATGGTGCACATAATACCGCTCTTGATCTTAGCGAGGTCATTGAGCGCTTTTGCCATCGGTGCAAGGCAGTTCGTCGTGCAGGAAGCTGCAGAAATGATATTGTCATCCTTTGTCAGAGATTCGTGGTTTACGTTGTAAACAATGGTCGGAAGGTCATTGCCAGCCGGAGCAGAGATTACAACTTTTTTCGCGCCTGCTTTGATATGCGCTTCAGCCTTTGCCTTGGATGTATAAAAACCGGTGCACTCCAATACAACATCTACGCCAATTTCTCCCCACGGAAGCTCAGACGCATCTGCTTTCGCATAAATTTTGATTTCCTTGCCGTCTACTGTGATGGAATCTTCCCCAGACGTTACTTTATCGCAAAGTGCATATCTGCCCTGGGTAGAATCGTATTTGAGCAGATGAGCGAGCATTTTCGGAGAGGTCAAGTCATTGATCGCAACGATTTCATAACCCTCTGCTCCGAACATTTGCCGGAATGCCAGACGCCCAATGCGCCCAAAACCATTAATTGCTACTTTTACTGCCATTTCAAATTACCTCCAAATTATTTTTCTATAAATTCAAACCGCGATAGCTCCCTAAGGAAAAAGCGTCTGCGTTTGTTTCTATAATTTACCGCAATTTCCTGCGTTATTATTATTTTACAACATTCGCTTCAATTATACAAGACACATTTTGTTATTTTTCTATCATGCTGTTTCATTTTTCTTGTACGTTTTCACAAAAAAGTGCGTGTGTTTGCAGATTTTAAAGCACCCGGATCGTTGAGATAACCACATTCTCAAACGGGGCATCCTGGCCGTCCGTCTGCACCGAAGCAATCTTGTCCACTATATCCATTCCATCCGTTACTTTCCCAAATGCCGCATATTCTCCGTCTAAATGCGGTGCATCTTCGTGCATGATGAAAAATTGAGAGGAAGCGGAATCCTTAATGGATGTGCGAGCCATGGAAAGTACACCGCGCGTATGCTTTAAATCGTTTTTCACGCCGTTGGAAGCAAATTCCCCCTTAATCGGCTCTGCCCGATGTGGGTTTAAATTCTCATCGTACCCGCCGCCTTGGATCATAAATCCTTTGATAATGCGGTGAAAAATCAATCCATCGTAAAAGTGATCTTCCACTAATTTCACAAAATTTGCAACTGTAATCGGAGCACTCTCCGGATAGAGTTCCGCTTGAATCGTTCCGTAGTCTTTTACCTCAATTTCAATCTTCATAAATTCGGTTCCCTGCTTTCTTTTTAATAATTTTTTATCTAAACGAATCGGTCTTTGCCTTTATGCTATGTATGGATCAGTCGTCTGCCGTGATTGACGTGATGACGACAAGCCCCTCCACCGGAAAGCCATCCTCATCCGTTTCAACCGAAGCAATTTTATCTACGACATCCATTCCTTCCGTCACCTTACCGAATGCGGCATACTGCCCATTTAGGTGAGGGGAATCTTCCTGGACAATAAAGAACTGGGACGAGGCGGAATCGTAGACCTGCGTGCGCGCCATGGACAGTACGCCTCTGGTATGCTCCAAGTCATTTTCCACCCCATTGGCTTCAAATTCTCCCTTAATGGTGTCCGCTTCCTTTTCATTGAATTCCGTGTCAAAGCCGCCGCCCTGAATCATAAATCCATCGATGATGCGGTGAAAAATTAAACCGTCGTAAAATCCTTCTTCGACCAGCTCCATAAAATTCTTCGCTGTAATCGGAGCCTGTTTCATATAAATTTCGGCTTTGATTGTTCCGAAATCTTGAACTTCAATTGTAACATGCCGGACATCCGGCCCGCTGGAACAAGCTGTGAACGAAAGCAGCAAACATACTATCAGTACAACTGCACAGCCCCGCAGTTTTCTCATAATCAAACCTCCTAAGTCGCTTCTCTGCGCGCCGCTTTTTTTGATTTGAATTTTAAAACAATAATTAATTATATCATCTGTTGCCGTATGTTTCAAGCTTCTTTGACGATATTCCCGGCTTTATGCCAACATCTTTTCAAAAAAGAGGTGAAATGGTATAAAAATTGCAACTTTTTTCAATCACTTTATTTTTTTCTTTACCTCCAGGCAAAAAGTATGGTAAAATGAACATAGTATATACTAAATACAAATAACTGTAAAAGGGGATTGACATGAAACGCAAATGGAACTGGAACAGCATTATAACCTGGTCAATTCGCACGCTGTTTATCATCGAGTTTTTTATTCCCATTATAATGCTGGCGTTTCGCGGCCAGAATGATATTCGTTTTATGAATATGGCGACTTCCCTGATCGGGTTTTCGCTCACATTCATTCCGGAAATGGTGGATAAACTGAGCAATCGGAAAATGCATTTTTCCTCAGCACTTTCCATGGCAATCGTGCTATTTATTTTTGCCGCGGAGTTTTTGGGGGAAATTAAGGAATTTTACTATCGGATTTCCTGGTGGGATACCATGCTCCACACGGTTTCCGGCGTAATTTTGGGCCTGATTGGATTTATGCTGATATTTGCCTTGAACGAAAGCAGCCGTACCAGCGTGCATTTGTCTCCCATTTTCATCTGCTTTTTTGCATTCTGTTTTGCTCTGGCATGCGGTGCGCTATGGGAAATTTTTGAATTTGCAGCCGACCGCCTTTTGAATATGGATATGCAGAAATTCCGTCCTCCGGACGGTGTGACAACCCTTTATGCGGACGAATGGCAGTATGACGCGGGATTGGTTGATACGATGGGGGATCTGATCTGTGATGCGCTGAGCGCATTGGGCACGTCGCTTGCCGGTTTTGTTGCCCTGTCCATACGGCAGAAGAAAAAAGCAAAGAAGAAGGAGGAAACAGCTTCTTCCCCGCAGGAGGAAGTTTCGTGAGACCATTGATCCGCAAAGCTTTGGATACGGATTGCACGGCGCTTTCGGTCCTGAAACAGGCGGTTTGGGAAACGACATACCGGGGAATTTATCCGGATGATAAGCTCGACCAGTATGACGTTTCAAAGAATGCGGAAAAATTTAAGAATATCATTCAAAATCCTGCCGTTTCTCTGTTTGCAGTAGAATGCGAGGGGGAACTGGTTGGTTACATGAGCTGCGGTACGCTCATTCGCCCTTTTCGTAATTTTGAATATGAAATCGGGCTGCTGTACGTGAAAAAGGAATATCAGGGCATGGGAATAGGGAGAAGGTTATTTGAGCTGGGCGCGTCTGAGCTGCATCAATGCGGTGCGCGTGAGTTCATCATCTCCTGCAACCGCTTTAACGAGCCTGCTGTTTCCTTTTATCAAAAAATGGGCGGGAAATTGATCCATACTGATCCCATTTATGAGGATAAATCGCGGTCGCAGGTAAAATTTCTCTATGCAGTCGAAGGGCTGATAAAGTAACAGAATCATTTTTGAGATAGAGAAAGGCCCCGCTTTCGCGGGGCTTTTCGGCTTTCGTGTTTCGGATAAGGAACAATCGCTACTTTTCTATAAAATCCGGTTTCTACATTAGTTCCAGGATGATCTTAACGAGAAATCCCACAAAAATCAACGCGCCGGCTCCGCTGACAATTCCATAGATTTTTCTCGATTCCCGGTCCTTTTTTTCTTTGATAAGGTAATAAAGTCCTACAACTAAAATCAATGCGCCGACCGCAAGCGCAATTCCATTAAAAATCATTTCCTCTTCCTCCATTTCAACAAAACTGCAGAATTGATGATGACAAGCACAGAACCTGCATTGTGTACCAGAGCCCCGACAACCGGGTTCAAAACTCCGCTGATGGCTAATATAATTGCGACGAAGTTCAGCAGCATGGAAAAAGCAAGATTACATTGGATGGTAATCATCATCCGCTTGGAAAGCGCCAGCAGATGCGGCAGTTCCTTGACTTCATCGTCCACCAGCGCGATATCCGCCGCATCAACGGCAATATCGCTTCCGACTCCGCCCATTGCGATTCCGACGTTGGCTTTTTTCAGCGCGGGAGCATCGTTAATGCCGTCGCCGATCATACAAATGGACTGACTGCCCTTTTGATAGGTATCGATCCAGCTCAGTTTATCCTCCGGGAGGCAATTTGCATGTACCTCGTCAATCGCGAGCTGTGCCGCGATATGCTGTGCGGCATTCTCATGGTCTCCGGTCAGAAGCACCGGCTGGATGCCCAACGTTTTGATTTGCCGGATCATTTGCGCGCTTTCGCTGCGCACTGCGTCGGACAGAACGAGATATCCGGCCAACTTCCCACTGACAGCGGCATAAATGACGGTACATCCCTGCGATAAATACTGCTGTGCCTCTGCCACTGCTTTTTCTTCCGCCATAATCTTCCGCTCGTTCAAAAGTTCCAAATTACCGGCTAGAATTTCAGCTCCCTCCACGAAGGCGAAAACGCCGCGGCCGGGAATCATTTGAAATTGATCCGGCTGTATTGGCGCAGCTCCTTCCTGCTGCTGAAAACAGCGGACAATCGCCTTTCCCAGGGGATGCTCGGAACGCTGTTCCGCCGCCGCGACAAGAGCATACAGTTTTTCAGGAGGAAACTCCGCTGCGATGCTTTGTACTGTGACAACTTCCGGTATGCCATATGTAAGAGTTCCAGTTTTATCAAAAGCGACTTGAGTCACCGCTGCCAAGCGTTCCAAAGCATCACCCTCCCGTACTAAGAAGCCATGTTTTGTCGCATTTCCAATCGCCGCCATAATGGCAGTCGGCGTAGCCAAAACCAAAGCGCAGGGACAAAACACAACCAGAATTGTAACGGCCCGAATAATCTGTCCGGTAAAGATCCACGTCAATGCCGCGGCACTCAATGCAATGATTACAATCCAAGTTGCCCAGCGGTCTGCAATTCCAACAATTTTGGCTTTCCCTGCATCTGCTGACTGTACCAGCCGAATCATCCTCTGAATGGAGCTGTCTTCCCCCACCTTTGTTGCTTTCATATCAAAGGCCCCAAACTGATTCACAGTTCCGCTGGAAACTTCGTCTCCGGCTGTCTTATCAACCGGGAGAGACTCCCCCGTCATGACCGCCTGATTGACTGACGTCTGCCCCGACAGAATCGTTCCGTCCACCGGAATGGTTTCTCCGGGCAGCACGCGGAGGATATCGCCGATTTTTACCTGATCGGCAGAAATGATTTCCTCCTGCTCTCCTTTTATGACTCTTGCCGTCTGGGGCGTGAGATGAACCAGTTTTTCAATCCCAGCCCTTGCCTTTGCAACGGTAAGATCCTCCAGCAAGGCGCCAAGCTGCATAATAAATGCGACTTCCCCCGCTGCAAAATCCTCCCCAATGATGACGGAAGCGATCAAAGCCAAAGAAACCAGCACATCTGCCTTGATGTCAAATGCCGTTACCAAGCCAATGAACGCTTCCAGCAAAATTGGAATTCCGCAAAGCACAATGGCAATCCACGCCGCGTCAAAGGGCAGCGGAATAAGGTCAAATATGCTGATCACCAGCGCGATAGCTGATATGACCAGGCATATAACATCTTTTTTTATCCCGCCCCACTCTAAAAATTCTTCTAATTTTTTCATTTCCGGCCTCCTTATATACCAATGGGGGTATACGTATATTATACCGATGGGGATAACGGCTGTCAAGAAAGATAAGCTCTTTTTTCCCAAAAATAACAAAAGAATAAACATTACAGAAGATATAATTGCAAATAATCTGCCGCTGGAGTTCATAAGGCATGGAAAATAAAAAGGGCTTCATCCATTCTGATCATTTAGCAGAATCCAATACTCATAAATTCAAACTGCCTTAAATCCATATAATTTTAAAATAAAAAAAGGATTGGTTTTCCAATCCTCTCTTTCCGTTCCATACCGCTATATAAAATTTCTGATTGCTGCTACAAAAATAAAAAGACGGCAAATGCAGCGCCGACAGCAAAAAGTCCCGCCGCAGCAGACGCTATGAACACGCCCAGTTTTCTTTCGCTCTTTCGGTTTGACGGGGCAATCTGTGTTTTGACCGCCTCTTCTTTTTTGACTGATTCTACACATTTTGTGCTTTCACTCCGCCCAAAATAGGCCTCTGAATAATTCTGCACAATTTTTTCTGCCTCTTTTATTATGGCTTCGTCAAATCCCTGAGAAACAATTCCTTTTTGATCCTTTAATACTAAAATGGCCTGTTCAATGTAATCCGATTTCACATTGTTTAAAAATATTACCTTCTTTTCATTTCGATTCATCGGCTCCCTCACTCCCATCCTGAAGTTACAATCTATTTTCTCGCTTACTTACATTCTGAACCTCCCATTCCGGTTTTATACCTTTTTGGATAAAAACGGATGAAAAAAGGTGCAAATCGCTCCTATCCTTTATCATTCGGTCCAAAATACCGCTTCTCAAGAGAGAATGTGCTTGGTACGGGAACGCCGGAACCCAATGAAATGCTTGTTCAAACGGCCAGACGGTTTGTGGTCCGTTTGAGCCTGCAGCGGCGGTGCAAAAATTTCCCTGCATCAACCGCGCGGCCTCCTTCCCTGCGAAAAACTGCTTTGATTCAGTACTTCCTTTCTGCTTTACCGGCAAGGAGCGGATTCTTTCTTCTGCGAAAAATAAACTCTGTTTTGCTTGACTGCCGGATCGTCCGGTTTGATTTCCCCCGCCAGCTCGTTGTAACGCTCTGCCGTTTGGAAATCGCCGAGCCGGTCATAGCAGACGCATAACTGCAGATAGGGAATATAGCCGTAGCAGTCCGGCTGCACGAATCCGCCTGATTGATCGTTCCGCGGCCGTCCGGCTGCAAGCTCATACCAGAAAATTGCCTGATTGAGCTGGTTTCTCTGGAAAAAATGCCTGCCGATGTCACAGCACAGTTCTGCTCTCGGCACATCATATTGGAAGCTCCGGAACAGGGCCGTAAGCGCCCTCTCTTCATTCCCCAGCCCGTACTCGCAGTATGCCAGGAACTGACAGGCGCTGATACAGTTTTCCACCCACCCCATCCCGCCGTTTAGAAACGCTTCATAAACGGAAACTGCGTCGGAAAACCGCTTGTGGTAATACAGTTCCCGCGCATAATAATATTGTTCCCGCGGTTTCAGTGATTTTCCGGAAGCAAGCATTTTTTCAAAGATTCTAAGATTGCGGTCGGGATCGCCGGGGCGAAGCTTCCGGTGGGTTACCGCTACGGAACTTTCGTAAACGATTTTTCCCGCCGGAGCAATCGCCTCATGGATGGCCCCCTCCCACCGAAACCCCCTCTCCCTTCGAAGAAGCCGCTCCCGATAGTAAGAAAAGGTCGGATTCCCATTTGCATCAAAGCCCGTATGATACGGCACCATTACCACGTCCACATCCGGCGCGAGCGTTTTCTTCAGCTCCAAAAACCCTTTTTGGTCCCCTGGTTCTATGACGTCATCTGCATCCAGCCACATGCAGTAGTCCATTGTTGCCTGGCCGAATGAGAAATTACGCGCCGCGGAAAAGTCGTCAATCCACTCGAAATCATATACTTTACTGGTATACCGAAAGGCAATTTCCTTGGTGCGGTCATCAGAGCCCGTATCGACCACAATGATTTCATCGGCAAATTCCTCTATGCTCTGCAAACAGCGTTCGAGCACATCTTCTTCGTTTTTTACGATCATACAGACGCTGATGGTTATCATATCTGTTCCTCCTCTTTCCGATCAAAAAACCTCAGTCTACAATATGCAGGAGAAAGCCGTTTCGTGCACACAGGCCGCCCTTGAGACCCCAATAAAATTTTTTAAAACATATATTTTTGTTCATACTATCGTCACACAAGCATGATATACTCAAAAAAAGAATATTGGGGAGGCAGAGCGATGTATCATCTTTTATTGGTAGACGACGAAGAAAACATCCGAACCTTTATAAAAAAATACGCTTTGTTCGAAGGCCACACCGTAACAGAAGCCTCCGGCGGAATGGAGGCGGTTTCTCTCTGCCGGGAAAATCAGTTTGATCTTGTCATTCTCGACGTTATGATGGAAGATTTGGACGGCTTCTCGGTCTGCCGGAAAATCCGCGAATTTTCCAATGTCCCCATCATCATGCTGACTGCGCGCGGGGAAGAATATGATAAAATCCACGGGTTTGAAATGGGGATTGACGATTATGTCGTAAAGCCCTTCTCTCCCAAAGAACTCATGCTTCGGATCGACGCTGTGATGAAACGGGTGCAGGCGGCGAGGGCCCCTCTGGAAAAACCCAAAGAAGTATATGTTTATGAGGGGCTGGAAATCGACTTTTCCGGCCGGATTGTTTCCGTTGACGGCGAGCGGCTCAGTCTTTCGCCTAAAGAATACGATCTGCTGTTTTACATGGTACGCAACCGCAACCTGGCCCTGCCGCGCGAAACGTTAATCTGCGAAGTCTGGGGGTACGATTTTTTCGGAGGGGACCGTACTTTAGACACTCACATTAAATTGCTTCGAAAAAGCCTGGGCACATATGGATCATTGATTGTGACCTTGAGAGGAGTGGGGTACCGCTTTGAAGGGAAATAGACTGTCGGTTAAATGGAAACTGTTTTTGTATTTTGTTTTATTTGCAGGAATTGTACTGCTGCTTTTATGGCTGTTTCAGACCGTTTTCCTCGAAGATATTTATCAGATGATTAAGACCCAGGAGCTCAAAACGGGTTCCGCAAATCTGGAAGAGCTGCTCACTCATGGAACCGAAGGAGCCGAAGAAGCCGCGGATAGCATTTCTGCTTCGAACGAAGTCTGTATTCTGATTCTAAATCCGGACGGGCAGACAGAGGTCAGCTCCGATGTGCTGCATGAGTGTATGATTCACAAAATGCCTCCCGGCGAGTTATTCCGCTATTATGTGCTGGCAAAAACCAACGGGGGCAGCTATCTGGAAGCCTATGAGCGCGAAATGCAGCCACCGCCGGGTATGCCGGAGAATTTTCCTTTTGAGTCAAGATCTGCGCAAAGTCTCATTCTGGTAAAGACCGTCACAGATCAATCCGGAAATGAACATATCTTGTTTTTAAACTCTGTCATTTCACCGGTCAGCGCCACCGTGCGCACACTTCAGGCGGAACTTTTATGGATCACGGCCATCATGCTGATTTTGGCGCTTTTGACCGCTTTGCTGCTTTCGCGCAGAATTGCCCGGCCCATTGAATCGCTCAATGATACGGCCAAATTTTTGGCTGCCGGCCATTACAATATTGAATTTCGGGAAGATGGTTACCGTGAAATCCGCGAACTGGCCACTACGTTAAATTATGCCGCCGTTGAACTGTCGCGCGTGGAAAATCTCCGGCGCGAGCTGATGGCGAATATTTCACACGATCTGCGCACCCCGCTCACGATGATTACCGGCTATGCCGAAATCATGCGCGACATCCCCGGAGAAAACACACCGGAAAATGTCAATGTTATCATTCAGGAGGCCAGACGTTTGACCGCCCTGGTCAACGATGTGCTGGATCTTTCCCGGCTTCAGGCAGACGCCTGCCTAAAGCTTACAGATTTTGACCTGCAGGAGGAAATTGAAAAAACGGCTGTTTCCTTTTCCAAATTAATGCCGGATTTTCAAATTGACTATACTCCGCTTGCCGGCCCCGTTTGGGTCTGCGCTGATGTGATGCGGATCTCCCAGGTGCTTTACAACCTGATCGGAAACGCCTTAACCTATACGGGATCGGACCGCAAAGTTTTGATTCATTTGTGCCTCAAAGCGGATTTTGCCGAAGTATCGGTTACTGATACAGGAAAGGGAATCGCGCCCGAAGAGCTCGAGCACATTTGGGACCGTTACTATCAGGGCAAAAATCACAAGCGTGCCGCAGTGGGAAGCGGGATCGGCCTGTCGATTGTAAAATCCGTACTGGAAGCGCACAGAAAGGAGCAGGGAGACGGGATCCGTTACGGCGTAGAAAGCACATTGGGTTACGGAAGCCGTTTCTGGTTTCAGTTAAAACGTTCCAAAAACAGCTGAAACAAAGGAGAACTCTGTGAAAACCCGTTTGATTGATTTTGGATTTAAAATTCCAGTCCATGCAAAAGGGGCAGAAAGCGAATCCATCCGGCTAGCTCTCTGCCCTTCTCTGCGATGAAAATTTCAATTCCTCTATCCGGCCGCTTTACTGCATTTTTCGGCCGATATACATAATATGTTCCGCCAGCGCCAAATACTCCGGGACATCTAACAGGCGTTTTGCAGTACGAATCCACCGCTCCTGCTCCTCTTTCGGATAGGAAAGTACCTGCTTTTCATTCAAAGCCAAAAATCCCTCCTGGCCGAACAAACGCAGTTTTTCCAGAGGAAATTGACTCATGAACGGTTCAATCTGCTTTTGATTGATAAAATATGCCGTTGTAAACGCCGGCCCATCATAAACGGCCCCGGACAGGATCGAATCCATCACAGGCTGAAACTCCTGTCTTTCTGCGTCGGCCGTTAAGTAGCCTGCTCCGTTTTGGAGGCCATATATAACAATGGCAAAGTCCAATAAAAAGGATGCGTAAAAATTCCTCCCGGCTTTAGCTTTTTTAATGCCAGATGAACAGCCGTTTCCCTGTCCTTCTCATCCGGAAGATGGTAAAGAGGCCCCATCATAAAAACATGGTCAAATTCTCCGAGGTCCAGCTGACCGATTTCCAGGCAATTTTGCGCGATTGCCTGAAATGACACCTGGTTCTTTTCCCCCATCTCTTTTGCAAGCGCAATGTTATTCTCTGACAAATCAATCAGCGTAACATCGCAGTTTTTCTACGCATAATAAATGCTGTACCGGCCGGGGCCGCCTCCGATATCCAGGATTCGGTCTCCCGGCTTCACATACTGATCGATCATGTAAGTAGTAAAAATAAATTCAAAGGGATGACGTTCCATTCTTTTCCATTCGAGCTGGGTGTTTTCGTCATAATACTTTTTGACTTCGCTGATAAAATTTTTCATAATACCCTCCTGTTCGATCAATTTTTTAGGCAACATTATATTTTGTTTTCACTTGCATCAAAAGCTGTGTTTTTATACATTTGAAGAGATATATGAAATCTGCCCCGTTGATGACTGACCGAAGAAGGGCCGTGATGAAAAGCCATTTCATAAAAAACCTGCCTCACGGCAGGTTTTTCTTATCGAAGAATCGGTTGAATTTGTTCGCCGTGCAG
>CALYAR010000076.1 GCA_944393585.1 uncultured Clostridia bacterium
TAAGAGACGGTGAAGTATTGGAAATCAGTTTGGATGTCAACCCCGATTTTAAGTTGGGGGAGGTAGTTGTTACGGCCAAACGCCAGGCCGTGTCACTAACGCCCACGGGGTTGATTTATAACATGGATGAAAATCCGTTGAAAGACGACAATGCGTTGGAAGCTTTGCGGTTTGTCCCGATGATAATGATAAATCAGGATGAGTTGCCCGATGTCGCAGGTCGAGGCGTTCCGGTGGTTTATGTAAATGGGAGGCAACTTAAATTTTCCGGGCAGATGTTGGCCTCCTTTTTAAAGTCCCTGCCTGCGAAGGATATAGAATCGGTAGAAATTGTTCGTTATCCGGTTGCAAGATATTCAGGTGCCGGTAATGTTTTGTCTATCACGTTGAAAAAAAAGGAGTACGAAGGGGTGAGAGGTTTTTTGAATGGCGGGGCATCGATGCGAAACAAAGTGATGTCGGAGAACGTGGGCCTAAGTTTGGACTATACAAAAAACAAGTGGAGTAGTTTTTTTAGTGCGCGATGGAATGAAAATAGATATGAGTCTGATGACATATATGAAACGCGGTATTTGCGTGAGAACTATACGTTGAACCGTACGGATGCGAACTCCTCGAAAGGAATGTATGGTAATGTGAATTTTATTGGGCTATACCGATTTTCAGATAGACGTAGCTTGGGCATTAATGCGGGGGCAAATTTCTCGGGTAATGATGCCGATGACACAGGCTTGTCTGTTTACAGTCATACGAACCAGCGTATTGCATCTTTGAGCGAAAGGGACGGGAATGCACAAAGCGTTGTGGCTAATTTGAATTATCAGTCTCTCTCCAAAGACAAGAAAAAGATGTTTAGTGTAGATGTGGATTATTTGTATAGTAATTATGAACAAGAGATTGCCAATGAAATGAATAATGTGGACGAGCAAGGATCTATCCTGTCTTCGTACCTGAAAGAGCGGCAGAATGTTCCTCAAAAGAGTAATGTCTATTCGGCTAAGGTGGAATATAGGGGAGAAACAGACAATCGTTTCAGTTATGATTTTTGGGCAAGGGCCTATTATTCTTATATCAGGACAAACGATCAATATTGGAACTGGAATGGGAACGACTATGTTTTCGACAACCAGATAGGCAGTAATTATAAGATAAAAGAATTTGTTCCTTCCTTTTACTTCTTTTTTTCTAAATGGTGGGAGGATAAATTTGGTGTAATTTTGGCCACGCGTTTGGAATATACGAATTATAAAGGAGAGGAATCACGGCAGAGTACATCTTATGAGACGGACTATTTCAGGGTGCTTCCTAATTTGTCTTTAATTTATACTATTTCGCCGCGCAGCAATATTAGCTACAGTCTTAACTATAGTTTATCCCGTCCGTCCTTTTACGATTTAAATCCGTATAGGCAGAGGAATTCTCCTACGGAGTATAGTGTAGGTAATCCTTACTTGCAGCCGACCAAAATATTTTTTACGGAAATAGATTATACTTTTTGTACAAATTACGGCCTTTATCTCCAATATCAGTTGATGGATGATATAAGAACTACCATTCAAAATGATGTAGGTAACGGTATGGTGGAAAACAAGCCGGAAAATATCGGTAAACGTCATTATGTTGGCGCGGGTTTTTGGGGTAATCTCACATATATGAACAAGAGAGGTTCGTTGAATGTACGAGCTAATTATGCATGGTTCGATATGAGCGGGAGCACGGAAGTCGGCGGATTGGATTACAGGCGTCATCTTACCAGTGCAAGTTTCAACAATAGCTTTTTGTTATTTCCCAAACAAAATATCCGGTTTAATCTTTATGGTGATTACCATTCAAAAGAGAAAAACGGATATACGGAAACGCCTGCCTCTCTTGGTGGAACAGCCTCATTACGTGCTGGTATCAAGAATTTTACAGTGGGACTGTACGCTTCTTGGATAGGGTATTTTGGTGATGGAAAATTTTCCGGGACAAGGAGATTTGTGATGGAGAATGATCTTTTGCAGACTTTCTACTATCAGCCTGACCAAAATTTCCAAATAGGGATTAATTTCTCATATACTTTCGGAAACCAGAAGGTGAAACAAGTTAATAAAAACAGAAAGGGCTCTAATGAAGAAGTTAAAGACCGTGTGGGTAAGAGCTTTCAATAAATAAAGATAGAAGGTGGAATCCGAAAAACCTGAACAGAGTAGGAACAATTTTTAAATGGAGGATTTATTATGAATAATAAGTTCGGTAGGGTTAAAATGTTTGTAGACGAGCTTGAAAAAATAGAGCTTGTAGAGAATGAAGAAGCTAATGCTTCTGGGATCTTCTGGCGGAAGCGGGTATTATGGTACAGGAAACAATTGTCAGTGTAATGGAGATAATTGCAATTGTAATACCAAAATGGGATGTGGAAATACCGGTGGAAGCGGTGGAAGTGGTGGAAGTGGAGGAACAAATTTCTTATGTTTTTAATTAGCAGAATACAAAGGTTGTATCCCTGGAAGATAGCCCTTGTTTAAAAGAATTTGATATGAAAAAAGTATTATTATACAATACATTGATTTCATTATCTCCCAAAACGGATGTTTTATGCAATGTCTTATTTTGATACATTTATTTTTCAAAAAAATATTCCGGAAGCAATAAATCAGGTCAAAGAAGAAATGTTTGTTTAAATAAAAATATTTTCAGAAAAATTTTGCAGTGTGAAAAAGAATATATACATTGCATTCATAAGTAAATCAAAAGTCTAAAAATATGAGCACCAAATTTGGTCGTGTAAAGGCCTTTGTGAATGATCTTGAGAGAATAGATCCCGTGGGTAATAACGAGGTTGTGATGCTTATTGGGGCCTCCGGATGTGGTAGCGGGTTCTGCGATTGCGAAGTAAATAATTGTCGGTGTAACGGGAACAATTGTGCTTGTAACACTGTGCTCGCTTGCGGATTTCAAGGAAGTGGCGGATCTGGCATATGCATGTGTGATGATCCTCATTGCAATTGTTCAAATCGTTATCTGTTTTGTTCTTGAATTGACCTTTAAATGTATTTACCTAAATTTAGATGCCATGAAACTGAATCGTAACACTCACTGTCTGTATCCGTTATCCCCTCCCTCTCCCTATTTTTTACTTTTTTAAGATATTCTTCGGATCACTCTTTCTGATTTTCGGGAGAGAATTAATGTCGTAGGGAAGACTTTTGCGCTCTTCCTTACAGGGAATTAACACACCTATTTGTTAAACGGAAAATTTATAATATGAATACTAAAACGTTATTATTGTTGGGTGGCGGGCTGTTACTGCTTGCTCCGGCTTATTCTTCTTCTTTTCCTTCCCCGGAAGGAGGAGCGGATGCCTCTGATGTGCTGGCTTTGGAAAAACTGATAAAGGGAAAAGTTACCGATAAGAAAGGGGCTGCTGTCCCTTATGCCATCGTCGCCGAGCTGGTAGAATCGCGTAGCAATAATATGGTGGAAACCGACAGTACGGGTTGTTTTGAGATAACGGTCGATACGCTTTCCACTTCTTTGGCTGTTTCGGCAGTGGGCTATCTCCCCCGGCAATTGAGTT
>CALYAR010000077.1 GCA_944393585.1 uncultured Clostridia bacterium
ACTGCATTTTGCTACGGGCAAGAATATGACCCCGGAGCAGGATTGTTACCGTTGCGCGAGGTACAAGAGCAATACAGGGGATTGCACCATGCACTTTATCCGCGAGGAAACGCTGAAACGGTTTGTGTTGCGCCGGATATTTGATGTAACCGCCATGTTTTTTGAGGATATTATGAGTTTCCAAAAGGCGGTGTATGAGCAGCGGTTTGAAGAAGCGGAAAGGGCGGCAAAAAAGCGTAAACGGGAAATCGCCCAAGCCGAGAAACGGATAGCGGAACTCGACCGGATTTTCAAGCGTATCTATGAGGACGATATATCCGGCGCAATTTCCCATGAACGGTTTTTGAAGTTATCCGCTGAGTATGAAGCGGAACAGAAAGAACTGACGGAAAAGGTTAAGACAGACCGGGAAATGGTGAGCACCTACGAGCAGGACAAAGCGGATTTTGACAGTTTCGCGGCGGTCATTCGGAAGTATGTGGGGATTACCGAGCTGACGCCTACGATTGTCAACGAGTTTGTGAGGAAGATTATTGTCCATGCACCGGACAAGTCCAGCGGCCACCGGCGGCAGAAAATCCAGATTATTTGGAACTTCGTCGGGGAACTGAAGCAGGACGAGGACAAGCAGACCATTGAACGAGAAAGAAAAAGCAGGACAGCATAGCAATTTGCCATGCCGCCCTGCAAGATACGATTACTTCCTTATGGGTGGGCGGCTTATAGTCACCCTCCTGTTTTTTGTTAGGGTTACAAGTACTGTATTTTTCATATAATTCATTCCTTTCCAACTTTTTTATTATAACGCCGAAGCGGTATAAGCAAAATTTTATAAAGTTCCTAACAGACCAAAATTTATGATATAAAAATCCTATAGTTGAAAAATTGTGGTAGTTTTAAAAGATCCCTTGAATTTTTGTACTTTAAAAAAATGATGGTGAAAATTCGCTTGTAATTGCTGCTGTGGTAGCCCTAGCGCAACTCATACTTGAGCTGCCTGTCTGAGTCAGTTTCTACGCATCCAGCGACTGATGCAATTTATTCCATATCTTAACAATATTTTTATTGAAAGTCAATGAATTTTGCAATCTAATATAGACTATCTTTTCAAAATCACCTGATACGGTGAAATGAGACGAGGCTAACGGGAACGGAAATCCCATTGAAAATGCAGGCTTTTACCAGCTCATTGATCAAAGTAACTTTCAATAATATGAAATAATTTTTGCAGCAGTTGCTCATTGTTCTGGTTATCCCAGTCTATAAATTCTCTCAAATTTTCTGCCCGGCATTGAATTTTATCCCCTCTCTTACCTATCTGAAAATCTGCCGCTGGTGATGCTGCCTGGGAATAGTAGAGGATCATATCACACTGAAAAGTTTTTTCGTAAAATCCCATAAAATCATCCGGGGAAATTCCCGCTGGAACCCAGTCCGTCTCCAATGAAAACGCTTCTTTTTTTTCCGAAACAATTCTCGCATAATAATTCTCTCTGCGAAAATATTGACATAGTTTGGCAGCCATTTGTTGCATTGGCGCATCTCCATATAAATTGACAACTGGAATAGAACAGACAACTTTATCTGTCAGATCTCGGCGTACAGCTTTCTCATAAAAATCCGGCTCCCAATAGATGCAGTTTATCTCGTTTAATTTGTTTTTTATCCCCTCGCTTTGCGGGATATATGACACTATTTTCCATCTCTGCAAATCAGGCAGTGACATGAGCTGGTCAAGTGCTAATTCGGAATGAGCTGTAATCAAATGATCTCGAACAGCGATTTCTTCTCCCGAAGAAGAAAAATTCAGTCCAAAATCCGGCCTGGCAAAATTTAACGCTTCCTCTCCCCTTTGAACAGTGCTTTGAGAAAGCAGTTTCATAATAACATTTAGATTATTATTCTTTGTCTCTTCGAAAATGTTATGCACCACCGCAGTAATCAGCGGAGCAGCATAGCTGTTGCAAATCCTAGTCTCGCATACTTCCCCTTGAAAATTCGTTAATTTGTGCTGGGAAGAAGCCAAAATATCTGCGCGGCAGAATCCGCCTAGGCTGATCCTATATTCTTTTTCGTGGTAACTGCTTTCGGTTGCTACTCCAATTACACCGCTAAGACAGGCTGGAACAGTATAGCTTCCATTGTTATTAAGCGCAGCTACGATAATAGCTCCCCTGCTTAGTAATCTCGAAATACGATTTCCAATTTCCTCAAAATCCTGAAATACGCTGCTTCCGATACTCATATTAATTAACAGCTGTCCCTCTTTGCGCTGAATGCACCAATCCAGCGCATTTAGAAGCTGTTTAGGTGACCCTTCTTGTCCCTGCAGTACTTTCAAGCTGGTTAGTCTGCAGCCGGGGGCGTATTTTTTTATAATTCCTGCACAAGTAGTTGCATGACTGTCCCAAAACGGATCATAGTTTTTTCTCTCTGCAATGCCGCCGTTTTTATCAAACTCTAAATTGTATTTCAGCGATCCGGTATCATAATATTTTTCATTGACTCCATCGTCAATTACAATGACTTCCACTATATCCCCGCCTTTATGCTTTCAGTTTTTCGCTATGGATGAATTTATCCGCCTGATATCGGTACAGCTGTGCGTATCTTCCATTTTTGTGCATTAACTCCTCGTGCGTACCATATTCCAAAGCCTGTCCATTTTCGATCAATACAATTTTATCGGCCATAAAAATGTTGGACAGACGGTGCGAAGTAAATATCGTCATTTTGTTTTCGCATAACTTTTCCAATTTTTTGAATAGATGATATTCTGCTTCAGGATCCAATGCTGAGGAAGGTTCGTCCAGCAAAATGACACAGCTATCCCGGTAAAAAGTGCGGGCCAGAGCAATTTTCTGATATTGCCCTCCGGATAGTTCTACCCCATCGTCCTCAAATGCCCGGGTAAGGCTGGTATTAAGACCCTGACCCAAGCTCTCCAATAAATCGGAAGCACCTCCAAACTCCAGTGCTTTTTTTATCTTCACATCATCGCTTTTTTGGTCGGGATCGGATAACGTAATATTTTCCCGCAAGGTAAAAGCGTAGTTCGCTGCATTTTGGAAAAAGGAGCTGAAACAGCGGTGCAGGCTTTCCAGTGTATATGTCTGAATGGAATTTCCATTGATTAATATTTCCCCTTCATCCGGATCATAAAAACGCAGTATTAATTTAATCAGCGTCGTCTTTCCCGCTCCGTTGATCCCGACAATCGCCAATTTCTCATGATTACAGATGTGAAAGCTAAGTCCATTTAATACTTTTTTATCTGTGCCGGGATAAGTAAAGCTCACATTTCGAAATTCGATCGAATCTACAGTTTTGAGTTCTTTTCTGCCATTATTGTGAATTGTATTTTTTATTTTCAAAAAATCCTGTATATTTTCAATTCTCAGCTTGTTATCGTATATGCTGATCGCATAGGTTACCATAAGGAAGACAGCAGAGGAAAGCTGTGCTAGAAGGCCCTGATACAAGGTAAAATCCCCAATTGTCCGCTCCCCTGCTACAACGGATAATGCGATAAAGGCAAGCATAACGATTGTACAAATTTCTGGAAGAACCGTAAAAGCAAGAGAAATTAAGGTGCGTTTTTTCAGCAGTGATTTTCTGTTTTTAAAATAAATTTCCCAAATCTTAATATACCGCGACCGCAGGATATCGCTGATATGGAAGAGACGGATATCCTGCGCATGCGCACGGTCCGAGGCAACGCTGGAAATATATGACATTTGACGCTGCTCTTTCACATGATTTAAATCCCAGCGGTACAATATTTTTGTATATTTTCGTTCTGCAATCGTAGATGGAACAACAGCCAAAACGAGTATAATGCCAAACAGCAAATTTGTATTGCTCACCAAAATAAAGGTTGTAACGAAAGTAACAGCTGCACTGACCGCATTTATAATATTCCACACAACATTGACGGCAGCCTGTGAGTTCATCCTTGCATTTTGAAATTTGTCATAAAACTCGGGAGAATCGAAAAACTGCAAATCTGCCTGCAGCGCACGTTCCATAAAAATCCGTTCCATATAATTGGTAAATATGCTGTTATGGATCCCTGTACAATACTCCGACAGCTTTTGAATGACCTGATTTCCGACGCCGAATACCAGCATAATTAATAATATAAAAAGAATCGATGCTTGTATGTGATTTATTTGACTATTTCCGGCCAATAGGTCAATTAATGCCTTTCCTACATAGGTACTGCCTATTTGGATAAAACTTGTCATGATTCTGACGCTCATTCGCACAACAGTATAAAATTTAGACGCTTTCCATGACAATTGAAAACAAAATTTCAGCATGGAAAAAAAGCTTTTGCATTTTTCTTTCACTTTCATATTTTTAGCTTTTTTAAGCCGTCCCTCCTTTACCGGACTATTCTTTGAGCGCCAGATTTGTCTTTTGCTGTATGGTTTGAATCAACTGGTCTTCCGTTATTTTTCCATCCAGATAATCCTGATACGGCTGCTGCATAATATCAATCACCCATGCCATATCAAACATCCGGCAGTTTCCAATTCCGTCAATGATTTTTTGAAACGAGTCGGCTACTTCCTCCGACAGCGGAACCAGCGCATTCGACCTTCCCTCCGGCCACGGCTCCTGAGCCTCTGCCAGTAAAGCATCTGCTGCACTGTTTAAAACCGGTATTCCAAAAACACTGGAAAAAAATTGATCGTTTTGTGTTGTCTCCCCTAAGAGTTGTTTCAAGATCTGATACGCTTCTTCTTTCTGCTCTGAATTAGCGTTAATTGCGAAGCAATAGGTCGCGGAAGCTGTATAGCTATTTCCGTCTGACGCTTTGATTCCATATATTTTAGGGGTATAGCTAAGTTCTTCCAAATCATTCCCGAAAACTCTTAAACGAGAAAGTGGTTCTGAATAAGACCAACGCCCCCCCGTTTTTCCAAGCACTGTCTGATCCAGTAAATCATCGGAAAAATACGCTTCATTGGGATTGTCTGCTATTCGTTTCGCCACTCGCAGCCCATTACGAAACTCCTCGGAGTCAAAGTTTGCCGTCTTATTCTCATAATCAATAAATTGCTCCGCATAATCCATCATGAACCACCCGCTGGTATTAAAAAGCGGTTTTTGTTCCTGCTCCAAATATCCGGACATGAGATCCGCCATTTCCGCTATTGTAAAGCCGTCTTCCGGCAATACAATCTGATACTCATCGCATAATTCCTCTGTAGTGTAAAAATAATCCGGTATATATCCAATGGGAACGTAAGCTCTTTCTCCCTGATACATTCCGCTGTCAAACACTACGCTATGATATTGGGACAAATCAAAATCCGTATCCTTGCCGATCCATTCGTTTAAATCAGCAAAAGCTCCTCTCTCCAGAAAGCTGCGGTAATTGAGCAAGCTGTCTGAATTAAAAATAAAAATATCCGGCCCTTTTCCTGCAATCATTTCTGCATTCAAGGTTTCGCTGGTAACCTCTTCTACTATTTTAACATCCCACAAATTTTTAGAAATAAAATCCTTAAAATTGGAGTCGCTGATTTGAGATATATATAATTCAATACGCTCGTTTGTGCTGTCCGTCCCATTATTATCGGAAGACGCTACAGGAGTCGGTGAAGGATTACCCAAAGTTGATCTGGGGGAAGCGCTTTGCGTAGGAGCGAAAGTTTCAGTCGATTGGTCTTCCGACTGGCTGCAACCAGTACAGAATACGATAATCAGTATCCCAAATAAGCTCAGTATTTTTTGAAACGTCTTCATTTTATCAATATCCCTTCCAATCTGTATTTTAAAATTATCTTTGTTATTCCTTCAAATACAGATTTGTCTTATTTTCCAGCGCCTGTATCAGCTGTTCTTCTGTCATTTTCCCATTCTGATAATCTGTAAACGGTCCAGAAAGCACTTCTTCTGTCCAGGATAAATCAAGCGTATCACAGGCCGTGATTTCATCCAATATATTGCGATAGGAAGCGATAAACTCGTCTGCTAAAGGTAACATTCCTCCAGGCGGGTTTTGCAAAAATTCCATTAAAGCATCCGTAGCCTTGTTTAATACCGGAACATCAAACACTCCCCGAAAAGATTGATTCGATTGCGTTTCCTCACTTAACAGCTTTTTCAAAATCTCATATGCTTGTTCTTTCTGATTGGAATTCTGATTGATGGCAAAGCAAAAAGTAGGAATGGATAAATATCCTTCCGTTTGCTCATCTCTAATACCACACAAAACCGGCGTTTGACCCAGCTCTTTCAAAGCGTTGTTATATTCCAATAACAAATCCGCATTTGCTCCTACATCGCCGTTCCATTTGCACGGGACTTCATTATTAAGCAAATCATATGCATTGGTATAGTCCACAATTCCGGAAGACGGAAGCTGTATATGTTTTGCCGCGTTCAAATAATTCAAAAACTGCGGGTCGCTGAAACGGGTAGTCCCGTTTTCATAATCAATCAAGGTGCCGGAAACAAAGCCCATCCACTGCAGCGGATATTCATAAAAAAGCGCTTTTCCTCCTGCTCTTTCTATATAATTCTGAAATACAGTGGTAATTTCGTCCAAACGAATTCCTTCCTTGGGAAGCTCAATAGAATATTCCATGCATTTTTCTTCCGTTGTATACAAATAGCAGGGAGAATAAGCCAGAGGAAACAATAATTGCTTTCCCTTATATTTTCCTGCTTCCACCACCGGCTGCTTAAAATCGGACAAATTAATTTTTGTATCACTCTGGTCTTTTTCAATCAGCTCATTGATATCTGCAAACGCCCCGCTTTCCAAATATCCCCGCCACCCCGGCATCATATTAATTCCATTGCGCTGATCAAAGATAAAAATATCCGGTCCACCTCCGGCAATCATTTCTGCATTGACTGTCTCCCATGACTCGACCGTTTCAATTTTTATTTCATAATTCTGACTTTCTAAATACCTCACCAAAGGATTAATGGAGACATATTGCTCCTCTCCAACCAGATACATGGTAACCAATTTGTGAGAAGAACTATCCAAACTGAGTGTATTACTTGGTGTATTTGTCGAATTACTCAATATGTTAGCTGATGAAGTTGGAGATGAAGAATCTTCATTCTTACAACTAACTATCATTGTCAAAAAAAGTAGTGCCAGTATTAAAGAGAAAAGTGATTTTAATTTTTTCATACATTCTCCCCCTATAT
>CALYAR010000078.1 GCA_944393585.1 uncultured Clostridia bacterium
GAATTGCCAACGGAGTCAAAGTAAATACATAATCATCGGTGATGAATCGAATAAAAAGGAAGTGCCGTTAAAGCACAGGAGAAATCTCCTGTGCTTTTGCGTTCTATAACAAAAGAGAGCCTCCAAAAGGAGGCTCTTTGAATATTGCATCCATTAGTATGAGCCGAGATTACGGCCATTGTATTTATTTAATACCCAGTTATAGCGGGAGGAAGACAGCTCTGAACGGCAATAAGGGCAGATTCCGGACGCTGTCATATCGATGGGAGCACCGCAGTTTGGACAATGGGCTGTTTCAGTTTCCTCGGAATTTTCCGGTGTTGTAAAGCCCTTTGTGCGCATAAATTCCATGGTATATTCCATTTTCCATAAAGTGTGGGTGTCGCCGCTTAAAATATTTCCGGTTTTTTCGTCCATAACATAGTCAATTAATGTTGCGATTAATTTCACTTCCAGATATTCATAATCCGAATCGGTATAAAAGCGGCTGAGCCAGCTTTGTTTGATTCCAATCTGCTGCATATAATTAATTCTGCCGGTTTTGATGTATTCATCAATTTGACGGCTGTGCTCTAAAAACAGTTCCGGTGATTCCAAAGGGCGGAACATTTCCGCATTCCGCTCTGTCCATGCCTGATTGAGCGTCATAAATACACTGCCGACCCAGGAAAGAAATTTACTTTCCGAAAAATTAGGATCTGTCTTACTGACCTCTTCGGCCGGATTCCCCGTGGGCTGGTAAACAGGCGCCCCGGATGGAACGTTCCAGTTTTGCTGTTGTCTGCGCCGGCGATTTTTATTGGAAGTAGCAACCACAATGATGACAATGACAACTACAACTACGCCAACAAGCGAACCGCCTCCGGAAGAACTGCTGTGGCTGGACGAGTAACTTCCTCCGGAATAGCTGCTGCCGCCGGAAGAGCTTCCTCCGCCGGAGTAACTGTTTTGGTTTCCGACGTCGACCGGAACGAGCTGAGCATCGGAATCGCCTTGAAACGGCACAGAAAGCCGGGCGCTTGCCTGAAATGGTATCAGCAATAGCAAGGCAGCAAACAGACAAACAATCCATGTTTTTTTCATTCTAATTCCCCCTAGCCCCTCTCGATTGCTTGTGAAACCGAAAGGATTTTTTCTAATTTTATCATATCACAGAAACATACCTCTTTTCAATAAAAAGAATAAAGGTTAATCATTCTTATTTCCCAGGAAAAGATATTATGATCGTTTAAAAAAAATCAAATGAATACGGGGGAATCGCGAAGCAAAAAATCCCTTTATACAATTAAAGACATAAGGGGAAATATGCTATTTGCAAAAGCAGCGGCAGTAAATCCGGCGCATGTTTTCGCCTAAGATGAGCTTTTTGTCTTCCGGCGGGATATCGGCAAAGGCAACCCAGCCAAGCTGCTGCCTGGGATCGCGCATAGGAGAGTCCGTCCCATACAGTGTTTTGGAAGCTAAGCCCTCTTTTACAAAATATTCGATCACACCCTGCGTTACGGTCGTATATGTGATTTGCAGATAAATATTATTATATTTTTGAGCATAAGGCGCATATGCCGTTGCAGCTTCAAAACTGCGTCCCGCATGGTCAAGAAAAAAGGAAACGTTTGGATAACGGATTGCAAGCTCTTCTACAGTTTCCAAAAAGTTAGGATGCATTCCATAATCCATGAGGGCAAATAGATGATTTTCCTCTGCAATTTCCCACCAGGGATCGAATACAGGATCGTTATAGGGAATGAGCGTGCGGGTGTAGAGCATCTTCACTCCAGGCATTTTATGGTCGATATGGCAGCGGCGCGCCTCCTGTGCAACATCGGCGACATAATTGGAGTCGATGAGGACGTAAGGACAAACCTTGGGATCTTGCCGGGCCATAGAAAGCACAGCCTCATTGCCTGCTTCCGAATCCGTCCAGATGCCCAGCCATGGAGCAGCACAGTAGCGGTCTACGCCCATAGAGGCAAAGAGCTTTGCCATATTTGCCAGATCCCCCCGCGGCATCGGCCGGCCGCCGCCGCATCCGCCGCTATCACTCAAAATATGGGTATGGGAATCGAAAACAAACACCGAGAGCGGCTTTCCTTCGGCCGCCTCCTGAGCAATGAAATCATTATCTGGTTTTTGATAAGCGGGAAGCGCGAGATGACATAATCGTGCAAGATTGCCGCCTGCAATTTTTTGTTTATCTTCCACGGGAATGTCAGCATAGTCAATAAAGGAACGCGCTGCTCCGGCGCTCATTTGAGGCAGGCCGCTTCCAAACAGCAAACGATCTGCTCCGATTCGCTCAGAAAGAACCTCGATTCCATAGTTGGTTTGGGTGAGAGAAAGATCAAGGTATAAATTGGTATAATCGCGCAGGAGCGGATAAACCATACGCAGGAGGTCCCAATAGACGCCAAGCAGTACGACATTCAGTTTTGGATGGTTTGACAGCAATGCTTCCAGACAGTAGGAAGAGTCGCGCAGCTTTATTTCATTTGCATCTATAAGCAGCGGGATGTCTTGCTGTTCCAAAGCCGTGTAGTATTCGCCCATGGTGCGCTCGTCCGGGGTGAATTCGTGTGTCATAGGATAGATTTTTGCGGCAGCCATGTTTTTGTTTCGGAAGTCCCGAATGGTCTCTTCTGGAGAAGGGAAATCCCCCAGATAGCCGGGCATGATTGTATAGCAGCCAAACAGCTTCGAACTTTTGGCCAGCTCCTCCATTAGCCGCTCATTCCCATATTGTGGGGCATAATCTTTTGCCCATCCGCTGCAGGCCAGCGCCGCCCCGATTCCGCACTGATCCATAATTTTCAGCACATCTTCTGTTTTCCAAACGCTGAGCGGATGTTTGAGGCCCCTTTTTCCAATACATACATTTGCATCAAAATAACTCAAGCTCATATTGTTTCGTCTCCTTTCGAACGATATCGTGCCGTCTGCTTCTATTGTAGGCCGCTGAAACTCATTTGTAAAAGCGAATTTATTGTATTATTCTGCAATTTGTAGATGCAGTCTTGCAAAAGGACAATAAGCTGGAGTATGATTATAATAGAATCGTATTGCATGGAGGGTTAAAAATGTGGATCCGCGTGAGCGCCCAAACGTTCCATACCGTGGAAGCTTCCATTCCTATCTACCCGAATCGTTATGACGTATTTTGCGCCAAGCACGATAAAAATCCCGGTGTTGACGCACCGCACCGCCATGACTTTGTTCAGATGTGGTATGTAAAAGATGGAAGCTACCTTCACTATTGGGAGGGGAATGAGGCGGTATTGGGCAAAGGAACGCTTTTTATTGTACCGCCTTACTCTGCGCATTTTATTGATACACGCTCCAATCCAGAGATTTTTCAGTGTTCTTTTGCAGAATGGTGGCTTGGCTTGGAGCAGGCGCTTGGAGAACTCTACTTCTGCGGGCCGCAGGTTTTTCTGCGGAAAGGGGAATTGCCATGCTACAGCTTTGGGCTGGAAGCGGCTTTGAAAGTAGAGGATATCTTATATGAACTGGAGCGGATTTATCATCTGCACGATCCTTTTTATCTGCCATATGCCCGCACAACTGTGCTTCGGCTGTTCGCTTTTTTGGCAAATGGTTCTAATAGCTGGAAAGAAGAACGCTTTTTTTCTCAATTATCTGACCTATTTGAAGCGATGAACTATATTCATAACAATTACATGGAAAAGTTATATGTCAAAGATATTTCGCGTCTGGCTATGATGTCTGAGCGTTCGTTTTCGTGGATCTTTAAGCAGATTACCGGTGTGACATTTGTAGAATATCTGACATATCTGCGTGTATTGCATGCCAGAGTTTTGCTGACCACAACGGATCGGACGCAATTTGATATTGGGCGCAGCTGCGGCTTTTTCGACGCGGCCCATTTTCAGCATATTTTTAAACGAATGACGGGGATTCTGCCGGGAGATTACCGCAGGAGTGCAGACAGGCCGCATGATAATCCGTTTCAAAAAATTTGAATCTCACTTTTTCCATATTGTATAATCTTTTTGATATAATTTATGAACAATTACCTTATACCTATGTTTATGTTTATATGCAACTTGTCCAAAAATGAAAGGTGATTTTTGGAATATAAAAACAAAAAAAGGTATTGCAAATTGGAGAATAACTGCTATAATATCAACTGTAGTAATTATGAAGCTAAAAATATTTCAGTAAAAATCCAAAAAAGGATGCTTTTTTGGATTATCACGTGTTTGTGAAAAACAAACAAATTATATGGAGTTTTGGCATTTCCGTCTGTAGAAACAGACGGATTTTTTTCTTTTATTTGGTATTTTTATAAGAGTGTGTTGAATCTATAATTGTATAGGTTTATACACGGTTTGAATTTGTTTTCGTTATCGAGTATTTCCGATATTTTTCCAGCATGAATTGATATACAAACTGATGAAATCATACAAATTATTTATTTGGCGATTTGTTGTTTTATTTCTGTATGGCCAGAAAGGGGGGAGAAAAACGGGTCAGGGACAACAGTATATTTAACATTTATTTTAGGAGGGAAACTTAAAATGAAGAAGTTGAAAAAGGGTATTGTAGTAGCGTTGGCACTATGTATGTCGCTGGGAATTTTCGCAGGCTGCGACAACAGCAATCAAAATGTGAGCAATTTGCCGTCGGCAACGCCAAGCGCAGGCAGCAGTGCGTCGCCAGAGGCTTCTCCTTCCGGTGAAGCAGCATTGGGACAAACTGAAAAGGACATCAATGCAGGCAAGGAAAAGGTGAAATTGACCATGATCCTGTGCAGTTCCGGCCTAAGCATCCCAGATGGTATTGATATCAATGACAATGCGTGGACCGATGCGATGAAAGAATGGGCCAACGTAGAGCTGGATATTGATCAGCCGTTGTACGGCGATTATGATCAGAAACTCCAGCTGCGGATATCTTCCGGCGACCTTCCAGACATCGTTCATTGTATTGGACAATCTTACAGCACAACGGCTCCGGAAGCTGCCCGTGACGGTGCCTTCCTTCCGTTAGATGATTACTACGCAAACAGCCGCAACGTAAAAAATGTAATATCGGAAGAGCAAATGGAGTGGGTTGTTGAAACCGATGGGAAGAACTACTTTATCCCAATGCGGTATGAAGGGCTCCCGCAGGGAGAATGGCTGATTGCCCGGTGGGATCTGGTAGAGAAATACAACGACGGCAAATGGCCGGAAACTACACCGGAATGGATTGCTCTGTTCGAAAAGATCAAGCAGGAAATGCCGGATGCGATGGTACTGTCCAATCGTCTCCAGAAGACAGGGTATGCTTTATCCTACGGCGGACGCGTTATCTATAAACTGTATGGCCTTCCAAAATCAGGCGGCGGTATGATTTGGGATTGGGATGAGCAGAAGGCGGTCAATGAATTCCTGACTCCAGAGTATAAAGCTGCTACTCAAGTATTGAGAGACTTGTACGAAAAAGGAGTATTGGATACAGAATTTGCAACGACAGAAAAGTGGTTTGACAACAAGAAAACCAAAAATATAGTTGCAGAAGCAAATGAAGCAAATCAGGTTAAATTGAAAAAAGAGGTTTATGATGATTATCCAGAAGGAAACAGCCAGGAATGGCGGATGGCAGCCCCGCTGACCGAGTTTCCGGAGGTAGTGCGTTATCCGGAAGTTGCTTATGGAACCAAGACAAATGGTCTGTCCGGCCATGCAATGTACATAGCGGCAAGCTGCAAGAATCCGGATCGTGCCTTTGACGTATTGGAAGTAATGGCTTCGGAAGACTTTAAGGAGCTGTGCGTATGGGGATTGGAAGGATACTCTTATGAGATGGTCGACGGAGAGAAAGTTCCGATTCCGGAAGTGACGAAACTGTCTACCTCCGATCCGAATGTATTCAACTGGCAGAGACAGTTCTTAACGATCTGGGGTTTCCCGTCCAGCAGACCGTATGATGAAGCGGTTGCGAAGCTTGAGGATGAAGAATTCGCCAATGAACAGATCGAATCGACCGATCCGATTGATGAAGCTGTAGATAAACTGTTTATCAGTCCTACTTCTTTAACCGGATACGTCGCATCGGATGATGTAAGCAGAAAGACGGCTGAAGCTTCGGCTTCCATGTCGACTGCCACCTGCAACTATATCATGGGCAGAATGAGTGACGCTGACTTTGATCAGGCGATTGCAGACTGGGAAGCAGAGTATGGCTTTATTGCGGAAGAATATACAGAATATGTGAATTCTTATGACAAAGCGGAAGCAGATGCTCATGTGCCATAAAGTAACACACAAGAATTTGATAGACAGCAGCCTACTGTTCCGCATTTGACTTTTTGTTATGCCCATGCTATACTTACAAAAAAACAAAGGACGGTATCTAATTTATGGGTTTGGTTTTCTAATTAGGCACAATAGAAATAAAATCTTGTTATCCATGTCTTGTTGAAGATAATGGGGTTTTTTGTTGTGCTTACTTTTAGAAACTTTCCCATAAAGTTGTGATACAAGAGGGGCTGTTTTCAGCGTCCCTGTTCTTGTCATATCCAACTAAAAGTAAGCGTGCCAAAACCCATTTTGTGGTTTTGGCTTATTTATTTTTAGGAGGATTAGAATATGTTGCGAAGCTTTCCTAAATGGAAAATCGACTTTTATACAATCTGGTTTGGACAGATTATCTCGCTCATTACAAGTTCCATCGTACAATATGCAATCATCTGGGATTTGACTATCCGAACAGAGTCAGCGGCTGTATTGTCAGTGGCTTCTCTGGTTGGTTTTTTGCCGCAGGCGTTGTTCAGCCCTTTTATTGGAGGAATCGTTGACCATTTTGACCGAAAGAAAATTATGGTACTTTCGGATACTGCAATCGCAATCGTTGCGGTTGTCCTTGTGATTATAGGGATAAATCAGCAAATTTCAATCGTCTTGATTTTGGCTGCATTATTTTTTCGGGCGATTGGTTCGGCCTTTCATCAGCCATGCTTGCAAGCTGTTACGCCTTTGATTGTTCCCAGAGAATCATTAACAAAGTGCAATGGGTACACTTATTCTTTCCAATCGCTATCCTTAATTTTAAGCCCTGCGATAGCGGCTGCTTTGTACCCGGTTTTGCCATTACACTGGATTATTGCTTTTGATATTATTGGCGCAGTTGCAGGTATAGTTCCGCTGATGTTTATAAAAATACCGAAATTAAAACAAGCAGAAACGCTTTCTTTCTCATTTTTGGGAGAAGCAAAAGAGGGGCTTCGTGTCCTTTCTCAAAACAAGGGATTGTTCTATCTTATGCTGATTGGAGGATTGTTTTCTTTTGCTTATGTTCCGGCAAATCGGCTTTACCCATTGCTTTGCATGGACTGGTTTGGCGGAACCACAACACACGCAGGAACGATAGAAGCCTTATTTTCCATCGGTACATTGCTGGGCGGTTTTATGCTGGGAAAATGGGGCGGAACAAAAAACAAAATGCTGACAATGGTTCCGGCGTTGGCTGTCATTGGAGTTATGCTTACAGGAATTGGTTTTCTGCCGCAAAATGGATTTATCCTATTTGTGCTGATGGCGTTTCTAACAGGTCTTGCCGCGCCATTTTTCTCATCTGTAATGATGTCATTGATACAGGAGAAGGTGGAAGCAAACTATTTAGGCAGAGTATTAGGAATAACGACCTCTATTATGTCGCTTGCCTGCCCCATCGGTTTGAGCTTTTCCGGGTTGTTTGCAGATAAAATCGGTACAAATTTATGGATTAGTTTAAGCGGTCTTTTAACAATAATATGTGTAATGCTTTGCCGCTTTGTTAAGAGTGTGTGGCGTGTGGATACTACTCCTAAAGTGGAAAATTATCCAGAGAGGGGGAATTTCCATGACCGAAGATGAAGCCTACAAAGTGCATATCCAGTACACATTCAATGCCTTTTGTAAGATTGTCATTCGTCACGCAGCCATAGACAAGATTTTGAGGCTGCGCCACAAATGGGAACGGGAAGTTTCCCTTGACTATCTGATGAATGAGATGTTTGTCCAGCTTGCCGAGCCGGAGCAACTTGAAGAATATCTTTTTACCGCCTGCGGCCAGACCGCCGTTCTGGTGTGGTATAAAAAAAGTTGACAGCTTATTCTCAAGGATTTCATAATAAAACCAAGAGAATAAGGAGGTATTCAAAGTGGCACGTAAATATGACCATG
>CALYAR010000079.1 GCA_944393585.1 uncultured Clostridia bacterium
TCACGCCCGCCTATTACATTTATGTAGTTCACTACAAACGCCGGCAGATTAAATGGTTCGTCTCCAATGACCGAATCCACCGTAATCCGGATGACCTGCGGCGTTAAAAAATTAAAGACAGTACTGAATATGGAAGCGATTAGGGAGAGAAGGAAAAACCGTTTGATTCCCTTTAAAAACACAAGAATCATTTTTCCTCTTCCGAAACCTTCCTTTTTCTGGCTCATTGTAATCAACCTCCTTTTCCTCATGGCACCGGAACCTTACATGGCAGAAAAACCCTATCCGTGCCAGTACAAATTAATTCAAAGCAATTTTATCCGCGTGCAGCCCCACAGAAAAAAATTACTTTTACTGCTTACTCATGCCGAGATATTGTCCCAGCTCTATTAATTGGATTTTCAGCAAATGACCGTCTGCTTTTTTCGAATTTTGAAATGCTGTACTTCTCCCTATCAGCATTGGATTTAGAAATTCTGTGCAATAAAAAATCACCCCTTCATCTAAAAATACTTCAGAGGTGATGCACACATACAAAACAATCCAAAAAAACTACTTTTTCCGGCAGACAAAACACCACTGAACTTGTTTGTTCTTCTCATTCTTTTTGATTTGATATTTATGACGCTTGATTTCAAACATGCCTCGTCTGCCCTCCTTTCCATATTTTCCTTGTTGTTACTCGTATAGCTTATCACATCCCCAATTAGAATGTCAATAACTTTTTCGAAATATTTTTATTACTTTTTGGAATGCGTATGTGCATACCTTTTAACAATCTGCCTCCAAATAAGATTTTATTTTGGTACAAAGCCGTTTTTCCTTTCTCAAATCGCAATATAACAGCACGGTAGGATAAGAATAGATCAGCAAAGGAAATAAGAAGAATAGTACCTTCTGCCCTATATTGCGGCAGACTTGTTTCCAAATAAAAAACAGGTATAAACCTGCGTTTATACCCATCTTTTTTCATTTTCCTTTGTTTTTTAGTCCCATTCAATGCGAATAGCTCCGCAGCGGTCCAGAATTTCACAAAGGATCTGGCTGTTGTCCTCATCTGTCTTAATGGTCCAAATGACGCATCCTTCATTGATTTCCGTCGCATAACGTTCCAGCAGTTCTTCACTGACGCTGGTATTGCCCAAACGGGTCGTGCCCAAATCGCCCATCATGATTCCATAGGCCGGAACAAATCCCAGCCCCGGCATTTGGGATGCGGCATAGCTGAGCGGCATCGCGTCTGTCGCTCCAAACCCCGCGATATATTCTGTGTCAAAATTATATTCTTCTGTGTCCATATTTTTATGATAGATTGATAAGTCTTTCACATGAAGCCGTTCTTTTCCCACCTGATACGTTGCGTTTTCTGCTGCTGAAAAATCGTTGAAAATCGCAATTAACCGTTTTGCCATTGGTATCAAATCCTTTCATCAAAGTTGTCCGGTCTTAAAAATATGACAACATATCTTATTGTGTGACAAATCTTTGCTTTTATTCCATTTCGCAAATAAAAATGATTGATACTATGCCGCCAATTGGATTTCCATTTTTATTGCCGGTGAACCCGGAAACCATTTCACAAAAGTCACTCATTTTGCAGACAATACGCATACCGAGGATGAGATTTCCAATTTATTTCTATATGGTCATTTTTATTTCAACTGAAATAGACAATTTGGGCTTGGGGTAGGATCTTTTTCATTTGATCCTTGAAAAAAACTTCCCCCTCCTGCCGCAATTCCGGGCGGTAAGCGTACTTTCCCATCCCTCTTCCCGTCATCAGATCTTTTTGATAAAGCGCCGGCGCAAGCGGAAATGCCTCTGCGTTAATCATGCGATGGACATAGCTATAGCTCATAAATATAATTTCAATCAAAAGCTGTCTTTTAACTTTCCCGCTGAGCCGCTCTGCAAGGGTGAGAAGCAGCTCCTGGTACAGAATCTTCCAGTTTTCTACCAAAATAACCGGAGCGATTAATATACCGGCTGGGTAACCCGCTTCGCACATCCGATTGACTGCATCGATTCGGGCCAATAAGCTGGAAGTCCCCAGTTCAATCTTTTGAATCAGCTCAGAAGGATTCACGCTCATGCGGAAAATAACTCTTCCTCTGTGATTGATGGTCAAAAGCGGTGCGATTTGGTCAAACTTTGTGGGAAACGTCAAATATCCCTTTTCTGCTTTTGCAAATGTTTCAATGGTATCAGGCAGGGTTTCCGTTATAGTATTTTCCAGGATCAAATCACTGTTGCTGCCGATTTCAAACGTAGTTCCTTTTGCTCCCTCCGCTGCTTTTTTCATGGGTCTTTGCAGCATTTCTTCCCGATTGACAAAAAGCCGAAGATAGGAACACTTATTGTAGTGGCACACCAAATAACAATAAAGGCACATAGCCGTACAGCCAGAGGAAGTAAACGGAACCAGATAATCCGATATTTTTTGGTTGGGTGTGTAGCGGTGGGTTTTTCGCGTACCTACAATTAACAGTCTTTTCATTCGGGCAAACTCTGAATTTGGCTTATTCCGCAAAACTTCAATGTTATTGTGATTTTCAATGGGTATCCATGGAATATTAGAAAACTTATCCCTCAGCACTTTTCCAAG
>CALYAR010000080.1 GCA_944393585.1 uncultured Clostridia bacterium
GAGTCTTTTGACTTTAAATTGGACAGCAAGATGGATTTCTCTTCCTATTTTCGTGAAAATTCACCAATTTAAGAGAAAAATCTACCGAATGCGTAATTTGGATTACATAAGAAAAGGGGTCGACACAGATTGGCTGCTGCAACAAAAAAAACGGCTTCTGGGAGCGGAAAAAGAACACCTTCCAAAAAGAAAGGCAGAACATCATCCAAAGCAAAACAGCAACAACGCAGGGAACGGAATTGCTATGCTGTTGGAATTGTTCTTTGCCTCGTGGGCGTAGTACTTGGCGTGTTTGTTTATACCAGCGCTACAGGAATTGTAGGAAAGGCCGTAAATGGATTTTTAAGCGGGATTTTAGGGCTGGGTGCCGCATTTTTGCCTCTGGCTGTATTTGGCTTGGGTGTTTATGCGATCGTAAAAAAGAATATCAGAGGCCTATGTGTGAAAGCTGTTTTGCTGACATTGGCTTTGATTGTGCTGTGCGCGATCATTGCGCAATTCGGAACACGCGGCGGGATTCCGGATAGTTTGTGGGAGTACTATACCAAAGGTACGATAGGAGAAGGCGGCGGATTAGTGGGAGGCAGCATATATGCTGGATTAAGTGGAATCATTGGAAACATTGCAACGGCAATTATATTAATCGTTTTATTGATAGTCCTGCTGTCATTTTGTACGCATTTTTCTCCTTTCCAGTTTTTTGCCGGACTTTGGAATGGATGGAAGGAAAGCAGAGAGGAAATGCAGGTGGATTACGAGGCCTCCTATGAAAAAGGTAGAAAAATCGGCCAGACGGCTTCCCAGAAAGCGCCGGTACGGCGTGTAAAGTCAGTTGATATCCCCCTGAACGATGAAGAAGATCAGGCGCGTGCGCAAATACCGAAAGACAATCAGAAGGCAAAGAAAAAATTAGATCAGACTTTTCAGGAAATTAAGAAAAATGATGAGGAATTAAAAAATTGCATTGAAAATTTTCCTGTCTATGGGCTTGGTTCGGAAAAGAAACCAGAGGGAAAACCATATGGTGGGGAATTCAAAAAAGAGCCGGCTGTTGAAAAGGATAAAGAAAAGGATAAAGTTGAATTGGAGCCAGAAGACGTTTTGGAAGTGACCTTTGATCATCCGGCAGATGAGTTTAAGTCCGACGCTTTTTTGGAAGGAATTATTCAAAGCGGAAAGCAGAAAAAAGCGGCTGTTTCTGTTTCGGAATCGGCGACAGTATCTTCCAAACCGGTTTTATCCAAGACGGATGAAGAAAAAATCGGTTCCGAGTTTAAAATCGTGGATCAGATGGAGGAGGATGAAGCGCCGTTTGATTTGGAGGAGGAAGAGATAATTTCCACCGAAGTTCCGCCAATCCGGACGGCTGCAAAAACACAGGCAGAGAAACTAAACTTTCCGCCTGCACCGGGAATCGTAAATCCTAAAGAGTCGGAGCAGAATGTGAATGTGGAAATACTGGATCAAATGAAGTTGGAGGAAGAGACAGGAATGCCTCCCAAGCCAGCTCTGCTGCCTTATACCTATCCATCTTTATCGCTTCTGGATTTGCCTCAAGTCAATAAGAATGCCTCTTACGAAGAGGAGATCCGCCAAAATGTTGTAAAGCTGGTGGATACGCTGGCCAGCTTTGGAGTGCAGGTAACTCCGCTGCAGGCAAGCCGCGGACCCAGTGTAACGCGTTATGAGCTGCAGCCGGGAAGAGGTGTAAAGGTCAATAAAATTACAGGACTGGCAGATGATATTGCCTTGAACCTGGCCGCAACAGCGGTCCGCATCGAAGCACCGATTCCGGGCAAGGCCGCTATCGGAATTGAGATCCCCAATAAGAATGTGTCCATCGTATCTCTGCGGGAAGTCATTGATTCCAAGGAGTTTCAGGAATCAAAATCCAAGCTGAGTGTCGCTCTGGGCATGGATATTGCGGGAAATCCTGTGATTGGCGACATTGGAAAAATGCCGCATGTGCTCATTGCCGGCGCGACTGGCTCCGGTAAGAGCGTCTGTATCAACACTTTGATTACAAGTTTGATTTATAAGGCCGACCCCAATGAAGTGAAATTTATCATGATTGACCCCAAAGTAGTCGAATTGGGAATTTATAATGGAATACCGCATTTGCTGGTGCCAGTGGTAACGGATCCAGGCAAAGCAGCCGGAGCCCTGAATTGGGCAGTTACTGAAATGGTAAGAAGGTATGGGCTGTTTGCCGAAAATAATGTCCGTGATCTGAAGGGATACAACCGTTACATAGAAGAAAAATTCGGGAAAGAATACCGCATGCCGAATATCGTTATTATCATTGACGAGTTGGCGGATTTGATGATGGTGGCTCCGAATGATGTTGAGGATTCCATCTGCCGGCTGGCGCAGATGGCGCGTGCTGCCGGCATGCATTTGGTCATTGCCACTCAGCGGCCATCAGTTGATGTCATTACTGGTATCATTAAGGCAAACATCCCGTCCCGTATTGCGTTTGCCGTATCCAGCCAAGTAGACAGCCGTACCATATTGGATATGGTAGGTGCGGAAAAATTGCTGGGAAAAGGGGATATGCTCTACTATCCATCGGGTGCTTCAAAGCCAAAGCGGCTGCAGGGAGCATTTGTATCGGATCAGGAAATTGAATCCATTGTAGAGTTTATTAAGAATTCTTCAGAACCTGCATACGACGAAGATATAACGGAAAGTATGGAAAATGTGGTATTAAACAATGGAAAGAAACAAAAAGCCGATGCGGGAGAGGAAGACGAAGTTGACGAGCTTCTGAATGAAGCGATTGAAATCGCAGTGGACTTAGGGCAAATTTCCACTTCGTTTATTCAAAGACGGTTAAAGGTGGGATATGCACGCGCCGGCCGCTTGATCGATCAGATGCATGAGCGGGGCATTATCAGCGGCTTTGACGGAAGCAAGCCGCGAAATGTATTAATTACTAAAGAACAGTGGCGCCAAATGAATCAATCGGGTTAAAATGCTGAAAACGCAGTCTTGGTGTGCTCTTTCCGCGGATCATGCTTGACAAGCGGGTAGCATTTGTTTAAACTAACAGATATAGTGTTTTTTGGAAAGAAGTCATGGAATACGGAACCAAGAGACAAAAAATAATAGGGAGGTTTTGGTATGGATCAGTCGAGTAAAACAATGGAAAAGATAGTGGCGCTTTGCAAGGGCAGAGGCTTTATATATGCGGGAAGTGAGATCTATGGAGGACTTTCCAATACATGGGATTATGGTCCTTTGGGCGTAGAATTTAAAAACAATATCAAGCGTGCCTGGTGGAAGAAATTCATCCAGGAATCGCCGTATAACGTAGGAATTGACGCAGCGATTCTGATGAATCCGCAGACCTGGGTGGCATCCGGGCATGTCGGCGGATTTTCTGATCCGCTGATGGACTGCAAGGAATGCAAAACGCGCCATCGCGCCGACAAGCTGATTGAGGATTTTATGCACGAAAAAGGGGAAACCGTAACGGTTGACGGCTGGGAAGCATCTGAAATGGAAAAATTCATTCAGGAAAACCATGTTCCCTGCCCGGAATGCGGAAAATCCAATTTTACTGGCATTCGGAAATTCAATTTGATGTTTAAAACGTTCCAGGGGGTAACGGAGGACAGCAAATCGGAAATCTATCTGCGTCCGGAAACAGCGCAGGGTATTTTTGTGAACTTTAAAAATGTATTGCGCACAGCTCGGAAAAAAGTGCCGTTTGGAATCGGCCAGATCGGTAAATCTTTCCGCAACGAAATCACACCTGGGAATTTTACCTTCCGTACACGCGAATTTGAGCAAATGGAGTTGGAATTTTTCTGTGCGCCCGGAACAGATCTTGAATGGTTTGCGTATTGGAAAGATTTTTGTCATCAGTGGCTTTTGAGCTTGGGTATGAAGGATGAAAACTTAAAGCTGCGCGATCACGGCGAAAAAGAGCTGTCTTTCTATTCCAATGCGACAACGGATTTTGAATATTTGTTCCCGTTTGGATGGGGGGAACTGTGGGGCGTGGCAGACCGTACTGATTACGATTTGAAGCGTCATGCAGAGCACTCCGGAGAGAACTTCGAGTATACCGATTCTGCAACAGGTGAAAAATACATCCCATATTGTATTGAGCCTTCCCTGGGAGCTGACCGTGTAGCATTGGCATTTTTGGTGGATGCCTATGATGAAGAGGAGGTCGGCGAAGGAGATACTCGTGTTGTGCTTCATCTGCATCCGGCTCTGGCTCCGGTTAAGGCAGCGGTATTTCCGCTTTCCAAGAAGCTGGGCGAGGATGCCATGAAAGTATATGAGAGACTTTCGAAAAAGTATATGTGTGAATACGATGAAGCGGGCAGCATTGGAAAGCGCTACCGCCGGCAGGATGAGATTGGTACGCCTTATTGTATTACGTATGATTTTGATTCGCAAGAGGATGGCTGTGTGACCGTGCGCGATCGGGATACGATGGAGCAGACTCGGATTAAAATTGACGATCTGGAAGCATTTCTGGATAGCAAAATTGTATTTTAAAAACAAAAGAGAAGTGCCATTAGGGAACGCCAAATAAGGCAGCTTTTATGCAGAGGTACGGTGTAGTGCAGTGCCTTTTAGGGGTATTAGGGAGCCAATGCTCCGACTTTCCTTAAGTTTATTGATGATTAGAGAGCTTGATAAAAGGAAATCGGCTCTTGCTTCGATTCAGGCAGAAACTGTCCGCACAGTTTCCCTGCTTGCTACTTAGCATTATAAGGAGGGCTGCTATGATAAGAGAAATTAACCGTTCGGAAATACCGGAATGTGTTGTGTTGATACGAGAAAGCTTTCTGACTGTTGCGAATGAGTTCAATTTCACTCAAACAGACGCACCGGGGTTCACAGCTTTTTCCATAAGCAATGAAAGACTATATTGGCAATATGATAACGAAAATAGGAAAATGTTTGCTTTTTTCCGAAGGCAAAATCATCGGCTACTATTCATTGCTGCTTGGAGAAAACAACGAATGTGAATTGAATAATTTATGCGTAAGTCCTGCATATCGGCATCGTAAAATAGGTGAACAATTATTAAATCATTGTTTTACGTTTGCCAAAAGCCTGGATATATCGAAAATCAGAACTGGTATTGTTGAAGAAAATACACAATTAAGAAAATGGTATGAAGCTCATGGATTCATACATGTAAAAACCGAGAAATATGATTTTTTCCCATTCACTTGCGGCTATATGGAACAAAATATACAGCAGAACACAAAATGAGCATAATCCTATGCAAAGCAATACCCACCGAAAAGAATTTTTTTCGGTGGGTATTTTCCATTTTTCCTTATGCGGCGTTGACATTTGTACTTCTCTTTTTTTATGTCGCCGAAAAGCCAAGAAAAATCCCCGGTTGAACCGGGGAAAGGGATGTTTAAGATATTCCCGGTTAGTCTAACAAGCCCGGAAGGAAATTCTGGGCTTTCATTAAAATTACATCAAATACAATTCATCCTGTGAGACAAGCTGAATACCATTCTTTTTCAGTATTTCAGCTGCTTTTTCGTTTTCTTCTACCCGGATAATCATATAAGCCAGATCCTGCCTGCGGGTAATAAATGCGTAGGTGTATTCCAGATTCATATTATTTTGTCCCAATATGTCTAAAATATGGAAAAGACTTCCGGGTTCATCCGGAATTGCAACTGCCAACACCGGTGTAATGGAGCAAATATAGCCTGCTTCCTTGAGCACACAAGCGGTTTTATACGAATCGTCGACAATTATCCGCAAAATACCAAAATCGCGCGTTTCAGAGATCGAAAGAGCACGAATGTCAATTTGATTCTGACAAAGAATTTTTGAGACATTCGCCAAAGTGCCGGGTTTGTTTTCTACGAATACGGAAATTTGTTTAACAGTCATGTTTTTCACTTCTTTCTAAATATTAATTGCCGATTTTAAGCGAATGGTTCGGCTTCCATATTGAAAAGACTCGATTATGAAATCAATGGTATGTTTATTTTGTGGATACCACTTTCCAATTCTATCTTCGTACTTCCAAATACAAAATCTACATGCATGCAATCTGGAATCTCCACTGAAAAATTAGCTTCGTGATCCAAGCGCTGACAGCAGAGTGTTAAAATTCCATGCGGCGTTTGAATGCTTCCTTTTAATTTCGTCAGCGGGTCCGGGAAAAAGGGAGCAACTCGGATTCGTTCAAATCCGAAGGAAATAGGTTCAATTCCGAGCACATACCGCTGGAATAAATAAAGCGGATAACAATTCCACGCATGGGAATGCGATTCAATATCTTCAAACCCTTCCCAAATTGTCCGGCTTCCCTCCGCTATCATTTTTCCCCATCGTTCATTAGGATCGGCGATTAATTCGAATGCCTTTTGACGATAGCCGTTTTCAAATAAAAAGGATAAATATTCAAACGATAGAATGACACTCGTCTCAAAAGGAAGGGAAGCGATTTGATTCTTTGCAGCTGCTCGATCGCGAAGGGGAAACAGCTCCTCCATCCAAGCGACGGCATTAATGCCAGGGTGATGATGAAGGGAATGGGGCGTGTCACGGAAAAGACATTGCTCGGGATCATAAAACCATTGCTGGATTGCTGCAGAAAGACCTTTGGCCTGTTCCTTCCAAAAGGATAGATCCTCATGTAGCTGAAGTATTTGGGATATTTGAGCTAAAAATCGGACTGCCCGCAGCAGATAGATATTTTCCATAAAGAGGACATCATCTGTTTCATCTACCGTTGGATAAGGCCAATCCGAGATATGAGTCGCCAGCTTCTGATCCTTTGGGATCAGGCCGTTTTCATTTCGAAGGGAGAGATAGTGTACAGCCATCCGAAGGGCAGACGGGTAAAAACGTTTCAATAGCTCAACATCACCCGACCATTGATATGCCTTCCAAAGAAGGCTGACAAACAATGGATCGTATTCCGGCATCCGAAGGGAGAATTGCCCGCCGGGTGTACAGTCACAGGGACAAACCCACGGAAAATGGCCGTCCGGCGCCTGGCCGTCTGTAAAATCCTGCAGCGTTTTGCAGATTATGAAATAGGCGTCGGTAAAATTGTATAAAAGGGTATGAGACTGCATAAGACTATCCCCTAAATACTGTGCCTGTTCCCGGTGAGGACAGTCAACCGTCATGCCCAAAAGCGCATTTTCCTGCGTACGGATGCAGGAGTGCATCATTTCGTTCAGCAAAGTGCTGTCACAGGAAAAACTGCCTGTAAGTTCAAGAGCCGTTCCCGTTTTTACGACTTCCACTTTCTCTATCACTGCATCCTGGACACCAGTCAACTCAAAATATCGAAAAGCCTTGTAAGTAAAACATTCTTCCCAGATCTCTTGACCGCCACCCTCTACCACATATTGATCCCAATATGTTTCGGTTTGGTCATTGGAAGCCGAATGCTCTGGATGAAGGGACAATTTTTTATTCTTCTTCACTTGTCCATGAAAATTCCGCTCCCCTTCTAAAAGCTCTCCGTAACGCAGAGTTAAAACAGCCCCTTTTTTGCCGTGAAAAACAACGCGGACATAGCCGGTTAGTATTTCACCGGCATCGTAGACAGATGAATTTTCAGCTGATAAAAGCAGGGAGGGAGTCCAGCTCTGTTTTCGAGTTCCTTCCGGAATCTCTTGACGCATCAGCGCAGGGCGTATGAAGTATGCCGGGGATATCACGGCTTTTTTCCAATGTACATCTAAAAATCCCGGAATCTTCCACCCTTTTTCTTCTCTGGACGGATCAAACTGCGTGGAGGCCGTCAGCCTTCTCATTTCGCGGAAGGGAAGATGCTGGGTATAGGCTGTCTGATCAGTGCAGCGGCAGGATGTATCGGATACGACATGATAAATCCGGCCATCCATTTCTGTCACAAGACAGTCAAAAAGCAGGGAGGGAATGCCCCGCGAGCGGTTTTGACCTTCTCCTCCCAAATAGAGGACAGTAAAAGCGAGAACGTTTTCTCCCTCTTGTAAATAGGGAGTAATATCATACTCTAAATAACGCATCCGCTTTAAAAATACGGAGGGAGACGGGGAAGCAAGCCCACCGATCTCGTGTCCATTTACATAAGCTCGGAAAAAATGCTGAGCACTGACGGAAAGCTTTGCTTCTGCATGGATTCCCGCTTCAAAACTGGTTCGAAAATTGCAGTAAATGTTTTCTCCGGCAAGGTATTCATGCCAAATCCATTTGGAATTTTCAAACATCGTGTTCCTCCTTCTCTGGCGCAGTCAAATATTAATAGAGATTCCGCTTATCGATGATTCGAACCGCTTTACCTTCACTTCGTGTGATGGATTTTGGTTCAACCAGCTGGACATTTGCATAAATGCCCAGCATTGCTTTCAAGGCACCTACCAATTCCTTTTCCCGTTCGGAAATCTGGGTTAAGGAATCCGAGAACATCTCCGGAGTCATTTCCACTTGAACATCCAGCTTATCGCTGTTGTTGACACGCGTTACAATGATCTGGTAATTTGCCGGATATCCCTTGTTTAACAAAACAGTTTCTATTTGAGAGGGAAATACGTTAACACCTTTAACAATTAACATATCGTCGCTGCGTCCCATCGGTTTGGACATTTTGATATGAGTACGTCCGCAGGAACATTTTTTGCGGGTTAATACGCAGATGTCGCGCGTCCGATAACGCAAAAGCGGGAACGCTTCTTTGGTAATGCTGGTGAATACAAGTTCTCCTTTTTCTCCCTCAGGAAGTACTTTTCCAGTATTGGGATCTATAATTTCAGCAATAAAATGATCTTCGTTGATGTGCATACCGGTTTGCTCACTGCACTCAAAGGACACGCCGGGACCTGAAATTTCGGTTAAGCCGTAGATATCATACGCTTTAATTCCCAGCTTATTCTGGATGTCCTGCCGCATTTCCTCGCTCCAGGCTTCGGCGCCGAAAATTCCCGCTTTGAGCTTGATTTTATCACGGAGACCTTTCTCACAGATTGTTTCCGCTAAATAAGCTGCATAAGAAGGTGTACAGCAGAGAATGGTAGAACCAAGATCGCACATAAATTGAATCTGCCGCTCTGTATTGCCGGAAGACATGGGGAGTGTCAAAGAACCTAATTTATGGGAACCCCCGTTTAAACCGGGTCCTCCTGTGAATAATCCATAGCCATAGCTGACATGAACAACATCGTCCTTTGTTCCTCCGGCTGCAACAATCGCACGTGCACAGCACTCATCCCAAAGATCAATATCATGCTGGGTATAAAATGCTACAACTCTTCGTCCGGTAGTTCCGCTGGTTGACTGAATCCGGACACAATCGGTAAGGGGCATTGCCAATAAACCATAGGGGTAAGCATCCCGCAGATCGTCCTTGGTCAAAAAGGGGAGCTTATGTAAGTCGTCGACCGATTTAATATCGCCGGGCAAAACACCCTTTTGATCCATTAAATTGCGGTAATAAGGTACATTGTCGTAAACATGTTTGACTGTCTTTACCAGGCGTTCGTCCTGCCACGCCCGAATCTGCTCCTGAGATGCACATTCAATCTCAGGCTGAAAATAATGTCCCACGGTGATCAATTCCTTTCTTTTCCTGCATCCATTCAAAAGAATATACAAAATGATACATTCTAATGCAGAACTTTACTAATTTTATCATACCATTTTTCGGCTTTTGTGTAAATAAGAAAAATTTCATTTTTTAGGGAAGAAAAAGAAATGGAACAATACTTGTATAGCCAAAATGTGATACGGCTCAATACCTGAATTAAAATTGGATTGGCAGTTATATAGAAAAATTTACCTAATGCGAGCACAAAATACAAATAAATACATAAAATGTTAGTAACTGAATCGAAAGGAAGTGATGAAATGGATTTTATCAATTTTTTAGACAAAAATCTCGATGATATGTCGCGTAAAATGTCGGATACAGATGATGATATGAGAGAAGATGCCTGCGACAAGCATGCGCTCGCTATGGCGTACGTTCGCTGGCAGCGTTGGGGTAATACGTATGAACCTTCTGTTGCTTTAAAGCGCGGTACGATTTTCCCTGATTTGGATTTTCCATTTATAGGTGAGGAGGCTGTGCCAAGATGAGCGGAAAAAAAGAAATGGAACAAAAACTGCAAGAGTTAAAATTTACCATGATTGATTTGATTTTGTTTTTGGATGCTCATCCAAAAAACAAAAAGGCCTTTGAATGTTTTAAAGATATGGTGGAGCAGTACAAAACATTGCGCAGTGAGTATGTATCCAAATATGGGCCGCTCACTTGGGCAGATACGGCAGAAAAAGATTCTTGGGAATGGGTAAATGGCCCTTGGCCATGGGAAATCGAGGTGTAATGTATGTGGAGTTATGATAAGTCGTTAATTTATCCGGTTAAGATAAAAAATCCTGATTTAGCCGCGGCAAAAGTCATTATGAGTCAATTTGGCGGGCCTCATGGTGAATTGGGCGCTTCCATGCGTTACCTCTCGCAGCGCTATTCTATGCCTTATAATGAAGTCAAGGGCATTCTCACCGATATTGGTATATCGGTATCAAAATTGCACATCTGAATTTATGATTTCAAAGTTAATTACTTCAACCTTAAAATAGTTCATTTTTCCTGATGTTTTATACCATATTCTAATACAAAAGGGGATAATATTCAGATATAAATCAACATATTCATCATTATAAATAATGGCTTTTTTTAAAGCATTATGTAGTGTCTGCTCATTATTATATTCTACATGGGTTAATTCTTCAATCCGCTTAATGCACTGTTCTAATTGTTCAGCTTGTCCATTGATAATGACTGCCTCACTTTCTACATTACCCAATTTTAAAGTTAATTCATCAATCTGAGCCGTATAAAGAGTATTCTGTTCTTTCAAGTCGGATTTGGAAATTAAGCCCTCTGCGGCAAGGTCAATGATGTGCATCTTCTTTTTTTGTAAATTTTCGATCTGTCTTTTAATTTTTTCTTTAGAAGGTGTCTGTGAAGTTTCTGCTAATACCTCCTTAATTATCTGCGTGAGCTGCGCAATGATGGAGTCACGATTAATAGCTACCATGTTAATTGCATAGGCGGTTAAATATCTCAAAGTTCTATCACCTATGGAACGTCCTGCGCAACCAACATCATTTCCATATGGGTCTAATTTAGGCAAACCATGCTTAGACGACTCCCAGCACCTCCACGCCTTATAGATATCACCATTTTTAAGGCGCTGTGTTCTGCTGACAAAACGTCCACCACATTCACCGCAAATCAATTTGCCGCTACACCAATAACGGTTTGAATGCTTTGCTTTTTGTTCTGTGGATGGTGATCGCCGCTCCAATTCCGCTTGCGTTCGATCCCACAACTCACGATCAATAATTGCAATTTCGGGATGGTGATCTCGAATGTAGACTTTTTCTTCATTACCACGGTTATATTTCTTTTCATGGCTCAAATAATCAGGAGTCCATGTTTTCTTCTGGCATAAGTCACCAACATATTTTTCATTTCGCAATACACGTAAAATTACTGTATTGCTCCATTCCTTTACACGCATTGGTCGAATTCCAGCTTCACGCAATTCTCTTGCGATGACATGAGTACCTTTGCCTTCGTTAGTAAACTTATGAAATATCAATTTTACAATTTCGGCTTCCTTTTCATTCAGATATAACTTACCACCTTTTACGGTGTAACCTAGCATATCACGTCCAAACACAACCCCTTTTTCCATCTGTCTTTTTTGCCCCCATTTTACACGCTCCGAAGTTTTGCGACTTTCATCTTGAGCGATTGTTGCCATAATTGATAGACGTAATTCACTGTCCCCATCAGCGGTATTTATATTATCATTTACAAAGATAACATAAATACCACGTTTTTTTAATGAACGAGTAATACTCAAAGTATCAACAGTATTTCGGGCAAAACGGCTGACTTCCTTAGTAAGAATTAGATCAATCAAACCATTTTCGGCATCCGTAATCATACGATTAAATTCATGCCGCTTTTTAGTATTTGTACCAGAAATGCCTTCATCGGCATATATTCCAGCAAATATCCAGTCATTATGCTCTTTGATATATTCTGTAAAATATCTAACCTGACTCTCATAGCTGTTTGATTGGTCATCTTTGTCTGTAGATACACGAGCATATGCACAAACGCGCAGTTTATTATTTTTTATGGATATAGATGGAACAGTAATGAAATTAGATACATTCATTTTCATTTGTACCTTCCTCTTCAACTTTATTTTTTATAATTATACTGCAATATTCTTAGATGTGCAAATCTTTTGATCTTCAATTTTCGAAATAATGGAATTTAGTTGCACATCTGAAATAGTGCCTTCATCTTTCAGCGTTTTTACAATTCCGATCATTAGCATACGCTCAAACTCTTTTTGTTGCTCTTGATTTAATTGGATCATATTTATAAAAATCGCCTCCTATCCCTCTTTATCCTATGAATTTGAATGATTGTCCTATTACAACAACTCGTTTATTTTATAAAAGCAAAAATCCCGACTCTCCATTTACAGAGAATCGGGACATAATTATATAGAATTGTTATCATGAATTTTTCATAATTTGAAACTGTTAGATCGCCATACTGCTAAATGTATTCAGACATTTTAATTGAATATTTGTTTGAAGAAACTAAACAAACTAAGGTAAGAGAAAAATATCTCCTACCTTAGTTTTTACGCATTTTCTTTTGCAACCTTGTTAATGTGAGAGATAAAAAGTCTACAGTATAACTGTAGACTTTTTATGGGTGATTGTTGCGTTTATAGTTTAGCCACGGATACTTTTATTATAACAAAATAAACCTTAATGTCAATATAAATATCATATTTGTGTTAATTTTATGTTAAAAATAACTTTTTGCCAATTATTCTTGTTTTATAAACATTTATATTTATTAATTCCAATTTTAAAAACATCCATTATTGTATAATACTATAGACAAATAAGTAAGGAAAAGGTGATCTATAGTGATATATGATTTTGGATTGCGTTTGCAGGAATTAAGAGAAAAGTCCGGTTATACCCAAGAACAAGTAGCAGATCTTATTGGAATTTCCAGATCCACTATTGGCGGATACGAAAGTAATATTTCTAATCCAAGTATACCTGTATTGCGTAAGTTAGCCACATTATATAAAACAACTACCGATTACCTCCTAGACCTTGATCCTCATAAAAGAATAATTATTGACGATTTGACCCCAGAGCAAGAAAACATTCTCGAATCTATATTACATGAATTTGAGAAAGCTAGAAATTCTGTCAAAAAGTAGGTCTTTTTATGTTAATATAATTTCAATCTCTAAGTTCGTAGGGTTAATTAACGCAATTACACGATTAGGTAAATCCTTAGAATATTCAATAGCAGTATCAGGCTTTTCTTGTATTATAATTATATATTTCGAATGAATCATCATAAACTGTTTTTTTACTAAATAACATCTTGAATAATAAGATTCATGCAAATCATAAATACGATTACATTTAGATAGTATATGATTATATCGTTCTTTATCTTTATCACAAAATTTATCGTACAGTTCATTATGTGGTATTACTGCATTTAATTTCAGCTCATGGTCTTTATATTTATTACACAATTCAATTAAGAACTCTCCAAAAGATAAATCTTTTGTCATACAATAAAAAAATACTCTAACCTTATATTTAGATATATATGTATGGATAACTTTTTCTATAGTTTCTTTAAGTTCTATGTTTTTACCTGCATGTTTTATACGACCAATTATAGCACATGAAATATTTTTGTCTTCATATGTCTCACACATTATTCATTCTCCCTCTCGTTTTGTTTGCTATACAATAATTAAATAAAAAATTTTCTTGTAATACCAGAATTAAGTATAACATATAAGATGTTTAATTACAATTATAAATGTATATTAAAACAAAAAATTATTATTTATAATATCAAACAAAGAAAATAACAATTATTAACGTATTTTTAAACAATTTATAGCCATCCACAGCGTATATAAATCATATAAAATAAGAATAAATCTGAGAAAGGAGAGCGATTATGTATAATTTTGGAAAGATATTAAAAGAATTAAGAAAAAATCGTCATCTGACTCAGGAGCAACTGGCAAAATTTTTGCAAACGAGCCGAACAAATATTGCATGTTATGAACAAAATGTAAATACCCCGCCGACAGATATGATTCGTTCAATGGCTGCATTTTTTGGTGTTACTACGGATTATTTATTGGGATTTGATACAAAATGCCGTTTGTTAGTTGATGATTTATCTGAAGATCAAATTCTCAATATAAAGTTTATAATTGAACAATATCGAAAATTAAATGAACTTAACAACGAAGAGTAAAAAAGTTATCCATACATATATATCTAAATATAAGGT
>CALYAR010000081.1 GCA_944393585.1 uncultured Clostridia bacterium
CTATGATATAATTGCATTAACCAGTGCAAAGATGAATTTCCTTGCCGGGAGACGGTATTTATGTATCTGTCATCTGTTTGAAATATTAGATAATCCATGAGATGATGAAAAAGTGTAAGCGAAGGTCCCCTCATCGAGCTGAGTGTTTTCTTCCGCAATAAATAAGTGCAAAGGGAGAAAACAGAGTACTTATTAGGTAAAAAGATATGTTGTATTTTTCAGCGGGTATGGCTTTGTTTCTTAAAAATTTAATTGAGGTGATACAATGAAAAGCAAAGAAGAATATTATGAATTGGTTCTTGCAAATCGGGAGCTCGTAAAAAATCCCAAGGTCATGGCATGTACCTGTCCCAGCACTTTGTGCGAATGGCACGGAAAATGCAGGGAGTGCGTGGCACTGCACCGTTATCATCATGACCATGTGCCTTACTGCCTTCAATCTATTTTATCCGATAAAATCAGTGCGCTCGCTCAGACAGCCGAGTTAATTGTTGGGAAAAAAGAGGGGACGCCTTTGGAATACCGGGAATATGTAAGGGAAAGAGACCGGAAGGAAGGAAAAAAATAAGCAGATAAAACCCGGACCTGCATTTTCCCTTTCTCATTCTTCCGGGGCAAATAATGGGATGTTTTTTTCCCTTTCTTCTGTTATAATAAAGGTACTAAAGTAAGGAGGGATTGAAATGGCAGCACCCCTATATCAGGCAATTCGAAATTTCACCAAAAAGGAGAAGGTGTCTTTCCACATGCCCGGACATAAAAACGGCCGCGGCATTCCCTCCTTTTTTGCAAAGTCGGCGTTTTCCGTGGATACGACGGAGCTTTTGGGAACCGACAATCTCCATGCTCCGGAGGGCGCGATTGCCAAAGCGGAGCAGCTGGCCGGCGAAGCATTTGGGTCAAAGAGGACATTTTTTTGTGTCAATGGAGCGACCGGTGCTCTCCACGCCGCCATTTTATCGGCTGTAGGGCGCGGAGGCAAGCTGATTGCGGGCAGAAGCTCACATGCCAGTGTAATCGCGGCCTGTATGCTTTATGATATCGAAGCGGTTTTTTACGAGGAGTCTTTTCTGGATTCCTTTGGCATCCCGGCCATGCCGTCCTATCGAACGATGATCGATGTTTTGGACAAACATGCGGATGCTAAAGCATTTCTCATCACTTCACCGAACTATTATGGAATTTGCGGCGATATCGGCAAGGCAGTGCAGGCAGTACACCGGCGTAATATGGCTTTGATTGTAGACGAAGCACACGGCACTCACTTTAGCTTTTCCCCTCTGCTTCCCAAATCGGCCGTTCGCTTCGGTGCGGACTATGTAGTCAACAGCGCCCACAAAACGCTCTGCGCCCCGACACAGACCGCTTTTCTTCATCTTGGAAGCGATTTGCCGGATGAAAAAGCAGTTCAATATCATCTGTCTTTAATGGAAACCTCAAGTCCCTCTTATCTATTTTTGTGCGCGATGGATTTGGCCCGGGAGAAGGCACAGAAGAATGGGAAGAGCGCCTACTCCGCTTTGATCCGGAATTTGATTTTTTTCCGTCACCAGCTGGAGCGGAAAACAAAGTGCAAAACACTGGGCGGCGATCAGACCGGCTTTGCCAACATTCACATGCTTGATCCTACGCGGCTCGTAATTAATTTCAGGGCCTACGAAACGACGGCAGCGGACATATCCGTTCAGCTGGCAGAGGAATATGGGATCTATGCGGAAATGGCAGACCGCGAGAATCTGGTATGCCTGCTCACTCCGGAAAATACAATTCATGATTTGCAGCGGCTCTCTCATGCTTTGATAAAAATTTGCTCCGCATTGCCGGAGCGGACACAGACGCCTGAACCAAGCGTCTCAACGCCTGCTTTGCAAACGCCGGAAGTGAAGCCTTCCAATGCTTTTTCTGCTCCCGGTATACTGCTGCCTTTAGCAGAAGCGGAAGGGAGAATATCCAAACGAACGGTTTCAATCTACCCTCCTAATATTCCAATCCTGCTTCCGGGAAGCCGTATCACGCCGGAAATCATATCCTATCTTCAAATCAGCCTTCTCAATGGTTTATCCGTGTCTGGTCTGGAAAAAGGATCCCTGTGGGTATTGCAAGATTGATTTTTGGCAAAAATATGATATAATAGAATTGCAGAGAACTTGGAAGTGAAAAATCCAAATTCTTTTACCGGTAGGTTCTAATTCGGCCGGGTATAAATTGTAGTTTGAAGCAATTTGAAATAAAGGAGGCTTTCATGATGAAACTGATCTTAGCTGTTGTACACGATGAGGATGGCGTAAAATTAATGGAAGAGCTCAATAAAAACAGCTTTTCTGTAACAAAGCTCGCCACAACAGGAGGCTTCTTAAAGTCAGGAAATACGACACTCTTAATAGGTACGGAAGAAGACAAGGTTCAAAAAGTTATTGATATTATTACGGAAAAGAGCCAAACCAGAAAACAGGTTGTAGCGTCACCTATGCCGGTAAGCGGGTTATCCGGAGGATACACATCCTATCCCGTTATGGTCAATGTCGGCGGCGCAACGATTTTTGTTGTAGATGTAGAAAGGTTTGAAAAGGTTTGATCTGCAAGCAAAGTCCGTTCACTTATCTCAATGACATTGCGCAGACCCTATCCGATGAGTTGGAGCATGGCCGGCTGGCACATGCCTACTTATTCGACGGAGCTTACGGTCTGGGAAAGAAGACAATGGCCGGTGCTTTCGCTCAGGCAATCCTTTGCGAGGACGCCGGCCATTCGCCTTGCGGCGCCTGTCCTTCCTGCCGGGCGTTTGCGGCACACACGCATCCGGATGCTGTTACGCTCAGGCCGGCGGAAGGCAAAAAGAGCATTCCCATTGAAGAGGTTCGGCTTCTCATTCAAGACGCCTATATTAAGCCTTTTTTGGGCAATAAAAAGGTCTATACGATCCAGGATGCCCATTTGATGACGGTGCAGGCTCAAAATGCGCTTTTGAAGTTACTGGAAGAACCTCCCGCTTATGCAGTCTTTCTTCTGCTGTGCGAAAATTCCTCTGCTATTATCCCAACCATTCTCTCGCGGGTTCGGACGGTTCGTTTTATCCCTGCCCCGGCGGGAGAGCTCAAGGAGTTTTTAAAGGATAAGTGCGCGAAAGAAGATTTGGATTTTGTCGTATCCTGCTCGGGAGGTTCCATGGGGAATGCACTTCGGATTGCTGAAGCGGCAGAATTAAAAACACTGCGGGAAGAAGCAGCAGGGATTTTCTTTTCTTTATCCTGCCGCGATGAAACCAAAGTCTTTGATGCAGTTCAGTTTTTGGAGCAGAATAAGGAGCAGGCAGAATGGATATTGGATTTTTGGATGCTGCTTTGCCGTGACGCACTCTATGAAAGCTGCGGCCGACCGGCCTATGTTTTAAATCAAAATTTTATGCAGGAAATCCGCTCCTTTTCATCTCACGTAACACAAAAGGGGCTGTGCCGCATGGAAGAGCATATTTTGACCATGAGCCAAATGCTCGGCCGCTATATCAACCTGAAAGAAGCGGGATACTATATGCTATTGCAGATTTGGGAGGAAATCAATGATTGAAATCATCGGAATCCGTTTTAAGCCGGTAGGAAAAATTTATTATTTTGATCCGTGCGGATTGGACATTCGGAAGGGAATGCATGTTATTGTAGAAACGGTCCGCGGCATTGAATACGGCACGGTTGTAATTGGAAAGAAAGAAATGAATGAAAAGAACGTTGTGCAGCCGCTGAAAAAAGTAATCCGGATTGCAACCGCGCAGGATCAGAAAACTTATGAGGCCAACCGCGCCAAACAGAAGCGGGCGGTAGAAGTCTGCAATGAAAAAATACGCGCTCATGATTTGAAAATGAAGCTGATTGATGTGGAATACACATTTGACGGCGGTAAAATACTGTTTTATTTTACAGCAGACGGACGGGTTGACTTCCGGGAACTGGTGAAGGATCTGGCCTCAATTTTTAAAACCAGAATTGAACTGCGTCAAATCGGCGTTCGGGATGAAGCAAAAATGATCGGCAGTTTTGGCATCTGCGGAAGGCCGCTGTGCTGTACTGAATTTTTAGGTGAGTTTATTCCGGTGTCCATCAAAATGGCCAAGGAGCAGGGGCTTTCGCTCAATCCTACAAAAATTTCAGGAACCTGCGGCAGACTGATGTGCTGTTTGAAATACGAACAGGAGGCTTATGAAGATCTGCTGAAAAAAACGCCGGGAAAGGGTTCGCTGGTACAGACAGCCGATGGAAATGGAACCATAGAATCCGTCAATTTGCTCAAAGGTATGGTAAAAGTGCGGATTGAAAAGGACAAGGAGGTCCTCTTAAAGGAATATTCTGTTGACGACATTAAGGTATTGCACAATGCTTCTTCGAAAAAAAGTGAACCGATTGACGAAGAGGTAGCAAAAATACTTGAAGAGGAAGAAAACTTGTGATAAGATAGTGATGAATCAGAGTAACGCTGTGAATGACAACATTTTGCTATTCCACTCGTTTGCGGCGTGGTAAATAGTTGATTTGAATGAATGGCAAAGGAGGTGTCATAGAAATGGCATATAAAATTGACGAAAGCTGCATCAGCTGCGGTGCTTGCGCGGACGCATGTCCGGTTAACTGCATCTCGGAAGGCGACAGCACATATGTAATTGATGCGGATGCCTGCATCGAATGCGGTTCTTGCGCTGATACCTGTCCGGTAGGTGCACCAAAACAAGACTAATGATAGGTTTTGTTTTCTGCGCGGAAAAGCAGAAGAAAAATGAGCAAAAATAAAGAAAACAAAAGGATAGGCGGGATCTGCCCTGCCTATCCTTTTTTCTTTTCTCAAGGCGATATGAATTGTTGCTTTTTTTTCTTTAAGCTTCTTCCAGGAACGCATACTGGGCCCGATACAGATTATAGTAGGCCCCTTGGCGTTCCATCAGCTCGTCATGCGTTCCGGCTTCGATAATATGCTTTTGATCCACATACATAATCTTGTCTGCATTTTTAATGGTTGACAGCCGGTGTGCAATGACAAACGACGTTCTTCCTTCGAGCAAACGGTCCAGACCTTTTTGCAGAGCCATTTCCGTTTCCGTATCAATGCTCGAGGTAGCCTCGTCCAGAATCAAGATTTTGGGATCGGCCAGCAAGGCGCGGGCAAAGGAGATCAGCTGGCGCTGTCCAACCGACAGCCGGGAACCGCGTTCATTCACTTCCGTCTGATAGCCGTTTTCCAACTGTACGATAAAGTCGTGCGCACAGACTACCTTTGCCGCCTCCATTGCTTCCTCGTCCGTCGCATCCAATTTTCCGTACTTGATGTTATCCATAACCGTCCCCGCGAAAATGAAAGTATCCTGCAACATGACGCCCATCTGCTTGCGCAGTGAATGCAGCGTTACTTTTGAGATGTCATGACCGTCGATTAAGATTTTTCCTTCGTTGACGTCATAGAACCGGCTCAGAAGGTTGATAATCGTCGTTTTTCCGGCGCCGGTCGGCCCGACCAGCGCAATGGTCTGCCCTGGGTTTACATGAAAGCTTACGCCGTCTAAAATCATCTTGTTCGGCTCGTAAGCGAAGTGAACGTCGCAGAAATCAACCGCTCCTTCAATCGGCGGAAGTTCCGTCGCATCGGGCGCATCCACAATATTGGGCTTTTCGTCCAGCAGCTCAAATACACGCTCCAGATAAGCCATTGTTGTCGTAAACGTATTGTAGAAGTTTGCAATGTTTATAATTGGATTCCAGAACATGGATACATAGGAACGGAATGCAAAGATCGTACCCACTGTGACGAGCCCCGGGGTAAAGATAGAATCCGAGATCTCCGGTCCTACCAGCCACAGTATGCCAAAAACAAACAGCAATACCGTCGAGACCGCTGAGGCTACTTCCACCATCGGCCAGAACCAGAGCTGAATTTTCTGTGCACCCATCCAGGCATCCTTACACTCTTTCTGTATGTTGCGGAAGATTTTCAGATTTCTGCCTTCCCGGCCGAAGGCCTTCGTTACCTTCATTCCGGCAATGCTTTCGTGGATATAAGCATTTTGGTTGGAGTTCTTTGTCGAATAGTTCTGCCATGCTTTCCGGTGTTTTCTCTTTAAGGAGAATACAACTACAACAAATATGGGAAGCGGAATCAAACAGACCAGAGCCAGTTTGAAATTCACGACAAACATGATGACCGCCGTGACCAGCAGGACAAAAATATCCGTAATTAAGTTGACCAAACCATTGGAAATAAGGTCACTGATGGAGTTGACGTAGTTTACAACGCGAACCATGATCTTTCCGTGGGGCCGGCTGTCAAAATAGGTAAAGGGCAGCTCCTGCAGATGATTGAATACATCTGTGCGCAAATCCAAAACGATATCCTGGCCGATGCGCGTCATGTCGAGTACCTTTCGTCTGGAAATCAGAACGGTTATGATACAGCAGCCCAAGTAAACTCCGGCACTGATGAAGAGGCCGGTATAGTCCTTATTCGGAATTCGCGTATCAATGGCATCTTTGACCAGGTAGGGCCCGATTACCGAGATGATACTGGAAACCAGCATCAAAAAGATGACAAAGGCCACTGATTTTTTATGGGGCTTTAAATAGCGGAAGAGGCGTTTTAAATGTCCAAAATTAAACTCTACCTCAAGGTCTTCATCGACGTCATACTTATTTCTGGCCATTGACTGCACCTCCCTTATAGAAGTTATCGAAGTCTCCATACTGGTTTTCGTACACGCTGCGGTAATAAGCTTCTTCCCGCGGGCGGCTGATCAGCTCTTCATGCGTTCCATGCTCAATGATCTGGCCGTCGCTGAGCACAAATATCTGATCCGCATGCTTTACCGATGAAATTCGGTGGGCAATGATAATGGTTGTGCGCCCTTCGAAATATTCTGCCAGCGTTTTATGGATCTCATGTTCCGTCTGCATATCTACACTGGAGGTCGTATCGTCCAAGATTAAGATAGCAGGATTTTTGAGCAGTGCGCGTGCAAGGGCAATTCTCTGCTTTTGGCCGCCGGAGAGTCCCACGCCGCGCTCGCCGATAATTGTCTCATACGCATCCGGAAAATCGTAGATGAACGACTCTGCATCTGCTACACGCGATACCCGTTTGATTTCTTCCAAATCAGTGTCTGGATTTCCGTAGGCAATGTTTTCGGAAATCGTGTCCGAGAAGAGAAAAATATCCTGCATTGCCGTCGAAATATTCCGGCGGAGTGTTTTGAGTTCGATCGTCCGGACATCCATGTCGTCAATCAGTACCTGTCCTTCCGTAACGTCGTAGAAACGGCAGATCAGGTTCGTCAGAGTCGATTTGCCGGAGCCGGTCGGCCCAACCAGTGCAACAGTCTGGCCGGGTTCTACCACAAAATTAATATCCCGCAGGATAGGGTCGTCTCCGTAGTTAAAGTTGACATGGCGAAATTCAATTTTACCATTTAAGCGGTCTTTGATTACAAAATGCTTGTTGCTGACGATCTCCGGTTTTGCATCCAGGATATCACGCACCCGCTCTACACTGGCAGAAAAACGGGAGCTTTCTGAAATCAGCCAGCCGAACATTCTCGTCGGCCCTTCCAGCGTCCACAGCAGCATACTGAAGGTTAAAATATCACCGCTCGAAATTCCGCCGTTCTCCACTCCCTGCATTGCCAGCAAACCGCCGAATAAAATCAGGAAAACCGTAAACAGAGATGCAATCATGTCCAGCGGCGGGATGTATTTGGACCAGACAATACTGGTATTAATCTGCGCTTTTTTAAACCGCTGGTTTCGAAGCTGAAATTTTTCCTTTTCGTAATTTTCGCTCGCAAACGCTTTGACGACCCGGTTACCCGCGATGTTTTCCTCTACCATGGTATTGAGCGCAGAAAACGCGTTCCGGTTTTCCATATAACAGGGCCGTGCTTTCTCCTGCAGCTTATAGGCAAAATAACCGACAAACGGGATCAATACCAAAAGAATCAAGGTCAATTTGTAATTGATGGTCATCATGTAAATAATGGCAGGGATGAACAGCATAATATTCCGGGCAAATTCAAACATGGTATAGCCGCAGAAATGCCGGATCATGTCCGCATCCGCCGTCATCTTTGTCATAATATCGCCGGTTCGGTTTTGGTCATAATAGCTAAAATCCAGCTTTCCCAGATTTTTATACATGTCTTCCCGTATTTTTACCATGATGTTCTGCGAAAAGATTTCCGAATTGTATCGGAAGAAAAATATAAAAAGCGCCCGGCCCAAATAAGCCGCAAGCACCAGCAAGACAGGCACTATCAACAGCTTCATATCACTTTTGTAGACCCATATGTTGTCAACCATTTCACCGTAGATTTCCGGTCCGATTAAAACTGTGATGGAGGAACCGGCGGCCAGAATCAGAGTAACAACCATCCGCTTCCAGTAGCCTCGTATGTAGCGCCAAAGAAACTTGCATGCATTCAGCATTGCCTTACACCTCCGTAATTCTTGATTTTTAAGACTCAAAAATGGTATTACATTGGTACACCCCCGCGCTCATAGTCCTAAAGTCACATAGCTATTATATAGAAGAAACTTCGCTTTGCAAAAGAGCCGTCTGTTAAAATACTACCATTTTCCGATGTTTAACGGTTCATTTGCTTAAAATTAAAAATTAGCTGGTGTTTCTTAAACTATTTTTTAAATATTCTCCCATATCCTTTTCTGTTACAATTCTGCAACAAAACTATTTTTTAACAATATTATGAAGTGAACAAAAGAAACGAAAAATATTTTTTGGCTTTTATGGATTATAGTAATTTTGACGAATTCGATTTTTTACTTTTACAAACAGTGCATTAAGGCATTGGACTCATGCGGAATTTTGAAATAATCCTATGCTGTTGAGCAAAAATGGAGACAAATGATTGATTTTATTCAAATACTCGGAATTTTTTGCAAAATATATAAAAGAAACAGTTCTTATTTTCCGCTTATGGATCTTTGTTTATCTTTTATGAAATTGTGCAACAATAGATACGAAGAGGTGATGATATGGAACTGGAATCTGTATGGAGTGCAGAATGCAGGATTGACAGAAGAGAACGATTGGAAGGAGATCATAAGGCAGATGTCGCGGTAATCGGGGCAGGGATGGCTGGGATATTAATTGCCTATCTGCTGCAAAAACAGGGGAAAAAAGTAATTGTGCTGGAAGCGGAGCGAATTGCGTCCGGCGTTACCCGAAATACAACCGCTAAAATTACGTCCCAGCATGGCATGATTTACGACAGGCTGATCCGTAAGATAGGTTTGGAATATGCACGCGGCTATGCGCAGGCGAATCAAAAAGCCATTTTGGAGTATTCCAAAATAATTCGGGAAGAGGGGATTTCCTGTCATTTGGAAAACAAAAGTGCCTATGTATATTTGCTGGACGACCGGGAGACGCTGGAACTTGAGACAGAGGTAGCGCAGCGCGCAGGAATTGACGCAAGTTTCACCGAGGTAACAGAGCTCCCCTTTTCTGTAGCGGGAGCAGTAAAATTTCCCAATCAGGCGCAGTTTCATCCCCTGGAATTTATTCGGGGACTATCAAAGGGATTGTGCATTTATGAAGAGTCTAAAGTAATGGAAGTACATGACAAGCGTGCCAGGACCGCTCACGGCAGTGTGACAGCGGAATCGATTGTGGTAGCGGCGCACTATCCTTTTATCGATACGCCTGGATATTATTTTATGCGGATGCATCAGGAACGCTCGTATGTAGCAGCTTTGGAAAACGCCGCGCTGTTAAACGGAATGTACATTGACGGAAGCGGAAAAGGATTCTCCTTCCGAAATTATGGGGAATTGCTTCTCCTTGGCGGCGAAGCGCACCGCACCGGCAAAAATCCGGACGGAGGCTGCTATGACAGGCTGATGAAAGCGGCCCGGCAGTTTTATCCGGAATGCAGGGAACGCTTTCGGTGGTCAGCTCAGGACTGCATTACTTTGGACGAAATTCCTTACATCGGAAGATACAGCGCGGAAACGCCGGATTTGTATGTAGCGACGGGTTTTCAAAAATGGGGCATGACGACGGCGATGATTGCGGCCATGCTGATTTCTGATCTGATCTGCGGAAAGAAAAATGATTACGAAGAAATTTTCACGCCCCAGCGGTTTCATGCGGCGGCATCCGCCGCAAATCTGGCCAAAAATGCTGGCCAATCAGTGAGCGGGCTTACAAAGGGAATGCTGAAAGTACCGAGTACCTGGGAGGAGGAATTAGAGCCTGGAACTGCGGGCGTTGTAGAATCGGAAGAAGGGCGCGTCGGCGTATACAAAGACCAAAACGGAAAATGTTTCCGTGTCTCGGCCAAATGCCCGCATCTGGGCTGCCTGCTCGCCTGGAATCCGGACGAGCTCTCGTGGGACTGTCCCTGTCATGGGTCGCGGTTCGATTATCGGGGACAGCTGATTTCAGGTCCCGCTATGGAGGGGATTTCGCTTGAGTGAATACCATGGAAAATACAAAAGGAAAAACTATTTTGAGGGCTGGTATTTTAAATGTCAAAATGAAGGGAATACCATTGCCCTGATTCCGGGAATCCATATGGATAAAGACGGGCGGCGCTTTGCATTTGTGCAGGCCATTGGGCCCAATGGCTCGCACTGGTTTGCTTACCCCTATGAAGCTTTCTCCATTGATTCTAAAAATTTGTGCGTAACGGTAGGCGAAAATGTATTCTCGAAACGAGGAATGCGGCTGCGCTTATCAGGAGATACGGCCGAAATATCAGGTGAAGTTCAATTCGGTGAATTCACTCCCATTGCCTATGATATTATGGGCCCCTTTGCTTTTGTGCCTTTTATGGAATGCCGTCACGGCGTAGTCAGCATGCACCATCTGTTGCAGGGCAGAATTGACTGGAATGGGCAGGCAGTGTCATTTTCCGGTGGGCAGGGATACATTGAAAAGGACTGGGGCGTTTCGTTCCCATCTGCCTATCTTTGGACGCAGTGTTCGCAGGAAGCGGATATTATGGCTGCCATTGCCGCTATTCCCTTTTGCGGGCTTCAATTCACAGGCTGTATCTGCGCAGTCCGCTATCGGGGAAAGGAGTACCGGCTCGCGACCTATTTGGGAGGAAGGGCGCTCCGATGGGGACGGGACGGCTTTGAGTTAAAGCAGGGGAAATACAGCCTGACCGGCTCGTTTGATGCGGGAGATGGATACCGGCTGGCCGCCCCGCAAGGCGGCGAAATGATTCGCACCATTCACGAAAATGCCGCCTGCTTCGGAAGATACCGGTTCTATGAAGGAAATAATTTGCTGTTTGACATAGCCAGTAATCAAGCTTCGTTTGAATTTTCCGATGCGGCCCGCAGATGAGGAAAAAATCCAAAACGGCGCAAACGTGAAAATAGTAAGTTATGATTCGCTGCGCCTGCAAACTTTTTAGAAGAAGTGAAAAACCTCCCCATTGAGGCAATGGGGAGGTTTCGATTTTAGGAAAGGGTTCCGGAAACCAGGACAAAACTGCCGTCTTTGACGGAAAGTTCCGCAAACGGGGCGGGCGCCGGCAGAGAAATATGGATTTCTCCGACGTGCAGCTGCTGTGCATTGCAAAGCACAATGCGCTCTATGCCGGCCGGCCCTTTTTCCACCATGCAGAAGTCACCGCGGAACCGGACGTTCCAATCCGGCTGGAGAACAACAGCATCGATATGGCCTTGCTTGAGCCCCAGCGGATCCTCCTGGTCGAGCGACAGAAACAGATTGCTTTTGCCGTCTGCCCGGATGACTTCCACGGCACAGTCCTGGGGAGATGGGCTGCCGTCCGCTTCATAGCAAAGTTTCAATGTCCTGCACTCTTTGAGAATGCGTTCCCCTTCATAGGGTTCGAGAATGCCGATGAAGTTTGATACGAGCGGAGCAGAGGCGGCGCTTCTGCGGACGGCAGCGCGGGTGAGATAGCCTTCTTCCGTCGTGTTAAAGTTCGGCGAGTACCAGCCTTCCGCCAAATAGCCTTCCGCGCCTTCGGTCAAGTCTGTGTAACGGACGTGAACGTCTGTATCGTGGAAAGGAGGATGAGAGACGTAGCGAAGCTTCCAGTCCACGCTCCAGCCGGGTTCAGGATGTGCATCGCCGCGGTAGTCCTTCATAAAGCCCTCAAAATCATTGATCTTTGCCGGAGTCAGAGAGAGCCCTTCCGCAGAAGCTTCGCCGCAGGTAGTATGCTGGAACTTAATGTGTTCCTGTCCGCCGATGACGCGGAAGATATCTAAGAGAAAGAAATCAGAGTCTGATACATCCACCAGATAGATCCCGCGCTCATACTGCTTTCCGTCCTCAATTAAATTGGGCCCGGAAAACCGCATGGCATGGAAGGCTTCTCCATCTGCCCAAAGCGTGGTGTTTGCACAGGTTTTTACAAAATAGTCCCAATCGGACTTCTGATCTTTTCCGTCAACAACGACTGTGTTGTGGGACGCGGTAGAGAAATACCATTTTACATGCGGTGAATTCCAGCCGCCGCCAAACTGAACCGGAGGATAGCCCAAATCGGATATGAGATCCATTCCCTTGCCAAACAGGCCCAAATTCATGCCATTGTAGTGTCCGTGCAGACCGCCGGAATCATAGCTCATCCAGGCAGTGCGTTCGTGTTCTTTTTGACCGGAGCGCAGAAGCGCCAGGTGCCAGTTGGTTTTGTTGACACTCGCCTGCCGGATATGAGGACCATAGCGCGCAATCACGTCCCGGAATTCGCGTCCGGCGGATTCGGCGCCGGAATCAAAGATGGAACTGGGGGAGAAATCCTCTTCCATTGGGTGCATGGAGCGATACTGAGCCTGTACAAAACGGACGTCGCCGGTCAGCTTGTAGAGCTTCCACAGCCAGCTGCGCCGAAATTCCGCGGAAAAGCACCATTTCAGGCCGCAGTAAAATTCGATCGTTTCCGAATAAAATTCTCCGTCGCCCAGAGCCGGATAGAATTTACCGTCCAGGCACCAAGTGTCAATGTGAAATAAAAATGTGTCGCCGAGTTTGGGATAACGGCAATACATTTCTTCCAGGAAAGAATCGTCCGCCTGCTCAAACCAGGAGAACATCTCCGCAACGGCGCCCGGAGCCGAGGTCGAATATCCAATGATGCTTTTTTCGCCGGATACACCGTCCACCGCAGTGGATTTCTGCATAACGGCGTCCATCATGGGAAGGAGTTCCTCTCTGTTGTCGGGCCATTGCAGGATAGCCCGAAGCAAAATATCAGTCAATTCGCTATTTGGATAATTGCAGTGATTTTTGTCATAGGCGTGGGAAATGCAGTCTTTTAAAATCCGCTCTTCGATGTTTTGCTGAATGTCGAAAAACGTAGTTTTGGGATTTGCATTGCCGGTCTGTCTGGCCTTTTCCGCCAGAAAAGCGACCAGCTCCTCATCTTTGGAGACAGCGTCAAAAATCCGGTCATATGCCAGGCCAAGTTCGCGGCATTCGCCGCAGGAATCGATGCAATAGGATAGATAGCCGTCTACAATGCTGACCCCTTCGTACAGAATTCCCTGCGTCCGCCAGTCAAAGTCCGGGAATAGGTCGGCCAGACGGTCGAGAAGGACGGCGGTTTTGTGCGCATAAATTGTTTCCCCGGTGAGGGAATATGCTGTTGAGAGTTTTTCGACTGCGTCCAGAATCAAAGCTTTCCACTGGCCATACACCAGATAGGTTGCCGCGAAAAGATAGCGTTTGCCGTCATGCAGACAGCCGCGTCCGTCATCGACGCCAAATTGATGGAGCGGATCGGATTGATCCGGATGCTCTTCGTTATACAGCAGGCTGGAATCTGCCAGTTCATAGCGGAATATCCCTGCCTGGTCCAGACCGGAGCGGTAATAGCGGTAAAAATCATTTTTGGGAAACAGCTCGCCGCAGTGCGGACATTCCACCTTCCAGGCATGGGTATGGGGATCGATCTTCCACGTGTACATGGGAACGCCGGCTCCGCAGGACGGACAGGTTCCGTCGGACAAAACCATCCAGGAGCGCGGCAGCGTAGAAGAATAAACCAGATTCCACAGATCATCATCGGAATAGGAAAGATAAGGTTTCGCCGCATCAATGGCTTTGGTTTGGACTGATTTCGCCCAGGAATAGTTTTGACTGTTGGAAATTGCGTTTTGAATCCGGGCCGGAGAATAAAATGTGCTCCGTTTTTTCATATTGGGTTCTCCTTCCTAAATTGAAATCAAACCGGCTTTGAGTTCGGTTTTTGAATGTATACCCAACGAATTAAAACCGTTTCGATTATAACGGGATTGCCAAATAAATGCAAACCCCGATGAAAGCCAATCACGGCTGGTTTTCACCGGGGAGCTGTTATAAATGGAATTTAAGAATGTGGTTCGGCACAGTTCTTTAATTTGCGGCAGAATCGTAATATTCCTTCACGGCTTCAAAGAACGCATCGATGTTTGCCCAGCTGCTGGTCGGCGGAATATCACAGCCGGAGGAAATGACAAAGTTAGCATGATCCGGGCAGCATTCGGACATGATCCGCTTGGTTTCTTCTTTGATCGATTCCGGTGTGCCATTTTTGAATTGGCCGGCCGGATCGACATTACCCATTGCAACAATATCGGAAGGAATATGGGTCAGCATTTCTTTCATGCTGATGGCATTGCCGAAATGGTAAGCGGCCGCCCCGGTTCTTAAAATGGAATCGATCATTTGGATGGTATTGTCGCCGCAGTTGTGATAAATCACGATGAAATCGTCGTCCTGCACCGCGTCTACAATCTGCTTGACATAAGGCTCGGAAAATTCGGCCGCCAGATCCGGAGACAGCATACCGGTCAGCGGTTCTGCCATGACAACGCCGGCCGCCCCGGTTTTCTCTTTGTATGCGGAAATATATTCCGTCAAAAAAGCGGTTGCTTTCTGCATTACAAGATGCACCATTTCCGGCTCGGTGTAGCAGTTAATCATCGCTTCGGAAACACCCATAAGTCTGCCAGCCAGAGAATAAGGGCCGATCACGCCGGCAAAAACCGGACGGTCTGTGATGAGTTCGGTGGCTTTTTGAATGGCTTCAATGTATTTGCCGGTACGGCCGGCTCCAACGGGCGGAACCGCCAAAGCGTTGGCTTCGTCCATATTGTTGACCAAAGAGCCGATAACGGTCGGTACTTCGTCGTCGAACACACGGATTTCCGATCCGAACGCATCTGCTTCCACCGATAAATCCATCATGCTGACGGAAGCGGCAGAATCAATCCGGTCGGCAATCATCTTCATACCCTTTGCCTGAAGGGAACTGTCGCTGATTAATTCTTTTACACTGATTCCCATTAAGGTAATCGATGGAAATGACAAAACCGGCATCGCCTTTTTCCGGGGAGATGCTTTCAGTTGTTCCAGCCATACTTTTGCTTTCATATTATTTTACCTCTCCTTTTTTACTTTCTGAAAAAAGTATAACGGGATTTTATCTAAAAATATAGGGAATATTTTTGACTTTTTAGCACTATTTTATCTGTTATACGATGTTTTTTCTATATTGTGGAAATGAATTCTAAAGAAAATCCTTCTCCAAAACAAAAAAACAGCAGACGTTTTTAAAACGTCTGCTAAAAGGCTTTATAACTGAGCAAGCTTGGTAAAGCTGTCTTTTAAATTGCGGTACAATTCCTGATACAGCTGATAATACGGCTGATAAGCAGCATGGGCATTTTGATCCGGCTCACAGCTTTGGTCGACCTTGCGGATCTGCTGGCACGCCGCCAGAACAGACGGATACATTCCGCCGGCAACCGACGCTAAAATCGCTGCTCCCAAAGCGGAACCTTCGGAGGAAACCAGGGTCTTAACCGGAAGGCCGTAGACGTCCGCAAGCATTTTCCGCCAGAACGGACTGCGGCTTCCGCCGCCGCACACGATCATTTCCTCAACCGATAAGCCCATGGAGGCAATTACATTGAAACAGTCGTACAGCGAGAAGGAAACGCCTTCCATGACGGAACGGATCAGGTGTTTCTGTTCATGGATGGCAGAAAGACCGAAGAAAACGCCGCGTGCATCCGGATTCAGATGAGGAGTCCGCTCTCCCATCAGATAGGGGAGGTAAATCAGCTTTTCCGAACCGACCGGCACAGATTCCGCATCGTCGTCCATCAGCCGATAGGCAGGGATTTTCGTAAGTTCAGATTTTTGCGCATAATCACGGCAGATCGTATCCCGCAGCCACTTCACCGACAGCCCGCAGCCCTGCGTCACTCCCATGACGTGCCATTCGCCCGGAACCGCCGCACAGAAGGTGTGAACCCGTCCCTGCGGATCAATCCGCACCCGGCTGCTGTGCGTAAAGACAACGCCGGAGCTGCCCAATGTTGTCATGGCAAGCCCGTCTTCGACAATTCCGGTACCGACCGCGGCGGAGGCACAGTCCCCGGCGCCCGCCGCAACCGCGGTTCCTTTGGGAAGCCCCAGCTCTTCGGCAACGGAGTCCTTCACTGTGCCGGTTCGTTCAGCGGATTCGTAAAGCTTTGGCAAAAGCTCAGCGGAAATTCCCAGCTTTTGCAGTACTTCCTTGGACCAGCACCGGTTGGGCACATCCAAAAGCTGCATGCCGCTGGCGTCTGCAACGTCCGTAGCGAAATCTCCCGTCAGCATATAGCGGATGTAGTCTTTCGGAAGGAGAATGTGGGCGCATTTGGCAAAGCATTCGGGCTCATGATTTTTCACCCACAGAATCTTGGAAGCGGTAAATCCCGTCAAAGCGGGGTTGGCCGTGATCCGGATCAGGTTGTCTTTTCCCACTTTTTCGGTGATTTCCTCGCACTCACGGCCGGTGCGCTGATCGCACCAGATAATAGAATTTCGCAGAACAGCGCCGTCGCAGTCGAGCATGACCAGGCCGTGCATTTGGCCGGAAAATCCGATGGTCACCTCGTCCTCCTGCGTAAAACCGATCTCAGCGGAAATGGCCCGGACGGCGTTTCGCATGGCCGTCCACCAGTCGCGCGGATCTTGTTCTGCCCAGCCGTTCTGCGGCTGATACAGCGGGTATTCCCCGCTGTGGCTGGCAAGCAGGCGAAAGGAGGAATCAAATAAAACGACTTTGGACGCGGAGGTTCCCACGTCGATCCCCAATACATATTTCATATCCGCACCTCTTTATGAAAAGAGAACATTGTTCAAAACAGATTCCAAGTATTCCTGGCAGCCGCTCTCCATTTTTGGCTCCGGTGCGTTGAGGGCGTATTGTTCCAGCGATTCCAGCGTAGCCGTTCCGTCGATAATCTGTTTTCCAATGCCGGTTTGATAGCTTGCATAGCGTTTGGCGACAAATTCGTCGATTCTGCCGTCCGCAATCAGGGCATGCGCTTTCAAAAGTCCAAGCGCCATGGTGTCCATTCCGCAGATATAGGCAAGGGCGATGTCCTCGAAGCGGAAGGACGGGCGGCGTACCTTTGCGTCAAAATTGAGGCCGCCTGTCTGGAAGCCTCCTGCCTTGAGAACTTCATACATGCAGAGCGTGGCGTCGTATACATTGGACGGGAACTGGTCGGTGTCCCAGCCCAAAAACATGTCGCCCTGGTTTGCGTCAATGGATCCAAAGGCATTGTTGATCCGCGCAACGCACAATTCGTGCTGGAAGGTATGGCCGGCGAGCGTGGCGTGATTTGCCTCAATGTTGAGTTTAAAGTCTTTTTCCAAACCGTATTTGCGCAGGAAAGCCAGTACCGTGGAAGCGTCAAAATCGTACTGGTGCTTGGTTGGTTCCTTTGGCTTCGGCTCAATGTAAAAGTCGCCGGTGAAGCCGTGCGCACGCCCGTAAGCGACGGCCATTTTCATCAGGCGGGCCATATTGTCCAGCTCCAGGGCCATATCGGTGTTGAGCAGGGTTTCATAGCCTTCCCGTCCGCCCCAGAACACATAGCCGGTTCCGCCGAGCGCGATGGTTGCATCGAGTGCGTTTTTGATCTGAGCTGCCGCAAAGGCAAAACAGTCTGCATTGCAGCTTGTGCCCGCTCCGTGCATATAGCGCGGGTTGCCAAAGCAGTTTGCAGTGCCCCACAGAAGCTTGATTCCGGTTTGATCCATCAAACCCTTGATATAGGAAACCATCTCGTGAAAATTGTCCTGGAATTCTGCAAAACTGCTGCCCTCCGGCGCAATATCTACATCATGGAAGCAGAAATACTCAATTCCCAGCTTGGTCATAAATTCAAAGGCCGCGTCCGCCTTTGCTTTTGCAATTTCCATTGGTTCAGTTTTGCCATAGCTGCGGTCAATCGTCGCTTTGCCGAACGGATCGGTGAGCTCGGCGCACATGGTATGCCAATAGCTCATAGCAAACTTTAAATGGTCCTTCATCGGCTTTCCGTCGATGAGCCGGTTTGCGTCATAATAGCGGTAGGCAAATGGATTGGTGCTTTTCGGCCCCTCGTAATGAATGGAAGGAAGGTTGGAAAAATTGTTCATTTTTATGCCCCTTTCAGAATTGCTTTCCAAAAATATGTAAAACTAATTTACAAATATTTGTATTTATTTCATTTTAATTCTTTTTTGAACTTTCGTCAACAGTTTTCCGCTGAGAAGTCTTTTATTCGGTTTGACAATTTGCACATTTAATGGTAGATTAATTTTTATATGTGCTGTTATCTTCGCACAGCAGCAAAAACTATTAATTTAGAAGAGGTGGCGTCGTGGATCAGCAAAGAGAGTTCAAATTAAAGCAAATTCAAGGTATATATGAAGCATTTGAGAATTATCCGGGCGAATTCTTGCCGAACTCACTGGAAAAACTTTTCTTTACCTCGCCTTCCAGCCTGCACAGCGGGGTATCGCGTACGGCGTATGGCCCGCCGACGGGTAAAAACTGCGTCAAGCTGTCCGGCGGCGGAAGCGTCTGCTCCCGGATTTCAGTGGGCGGCCTGGCCGGCCGCCGGTTTTACCTGAAAGTAAGCTGTGTTTTGGAGCACTGGGAGATTTGGAACAACGATGTAAAACTCGAAATCAACGGAAAACTCCTCTATCAATGCGGCGAAGAGTTCATCGAAAATATTTGCCAGGGCTGGCCCTCGCTGTACTATGCCGTTCCCGCTGATCTGCTGAAAGCGGGGGAAAATATCGTTGTTCTGTCGACTGCCGACCGTTCGGGAGCCGGGCTTTTGGTGGCATCGATGGAATTTTTGTCCCTGCCGGAGAAAAAGGCCGGAATGCAGCTCTCCTGCCGGCGCGCAGTCCGGGTGGGGGATCGGTTTACCATAGCGGTCCAGGGCTCCGAAGAAGTCAATGCGGTAACAGGGGCTGCAATTTCTTCCTGCTACCGGCTGGAGCAGAGCAGTCTGCAAAACGAATTTTTACTGCTGCATTTTACGGCGGCGGAAATTGGAGAAGGAGAAGGAAAAGTTCAATTATCCAATGGAGAATGGCTTGACATGGTTTTGCCGGAGGTAGTAGAAGCCGATTCCGACGTATGCCTGGTTGGTATGGATTCGGACGACCACCGGCACGATCTGTCCGACGAGGCGGACCGGGTGCTGGAAGTCTTTGCTATGACGGGAATGGGCGATTTTGTTCAATTCCGCCCCTCAACGGGCCGGACGCACTTTACCTTTGCCCCGCGCGAAGTTTGGCAGGAGCGGATTGCATTTTTAAAGCAGATGGGAATTCATATCGGCATTGCAGACACCCGTTCCCATTTGATGGAATTTGTGCCGGAAATGGCCGGGGATTTTTATGTCGGAAGCCACATTCATGAACCCTATCTGTATTTCTGCCTGCCGCTGGAAAAGACAAAGAACAAAGACGTGTTTATGGTAAATCCCCAGGAAGTTTTAAGTTCGGAGAGCTTTGGGGAATCGGAGCAGCTTTACCGGCAGGTCCTGCGCCGCACCTACGAAAAAAATGCTACCGCCGCGGGACTGTCCTCAGTCGGCTCTCCGAGTCTGCTGTGCGTTTATGAAGCGTCCCAGCAATTCGACCGGGTCACGCTGGAGCCGGTGAGCAACATCAACTTATTAACTGCGGCCGGACGCGGCTGCACCGCAAAGGGAAGCCTATGGGGGGCGCATGTCCCGGTTGACTGGTACTTCGGTTCGCCCAACGATGGGTGCAAATCGCGTAAATTCCGGCTGGCGCTGTTGTATTTGTACTTATCGGGAGCACAATATTTATATACGGAAAATGCCGTGTTTAAGACCAACGCCTTTTCCCGCGAGGACTGGGAAAGCGAATTCTGTGCGGTAAACCGGCAGTATTTAAGGGATTTCTATGATGTAACCATCCGCAAGCCGCGCCGCGGCAAGCTTCGCGTCCGCAAAGCGGTGATCTATGGGCGGCACGAGCATTTTCTCTGGTACCATGACGACCGGATGGCGGAATTAAAAGATGTGAAAGACTGGGATAAAAAGGTCTGGGGGAAATGGGAGGACGACAGCTACCGCCGCTGCTGGCGTGCGCTGGATGCCTGGCTGCCCGCCGCACAGCACCAGTATGCCTATGA
>CALYAR010000082.1 GCA_944393585.1 uncultured Clostridia bacterium
CTCCGAGGAAGCAGCATCACTGGTACAAATCTGCTGGAAATGGACTTGAAAGGTACAAAAATCGATTTGGAACAGGCAGTTTTGCTGGCTGGTGCGCTAGGCGCTGTTTACGAGCCTTAAAACTCTACGACTCGTCCGTCAAAGGATACTAAAAAACCATCTTTGCGGACCTCCTCGCACAGGTCATCATACAGCATTTTGCAGTTGTGGGAAAAATGATTGATTACATAGGTTGTCTGGTCGGTGCTGATTCCTGCATCCTCTAGACGGCCTTTTACTTTTCTGCCGTCCGGAATACCCATATGGCCGCCCTGTTCTCCTTCTTCCCTGGGGCCACTGGTGCAGTCTAAGCTCACCAAATCCAAGTGAGTGCCCTTATGAGCCAGAAATTCAAAAACCTCATCATAAGGGATGCCGGTGTCATGAAGATAAAGCAACGCCTTTCCATCCCGTTGAATCAAATAGTTGACAGCTCCTTTTCCCAGCATATGCTTTGCCGGAAGTGCCGTAATCCGATAGCCTGCGGACTCAATTGTAACATAAGGCTCTGCAATTCTCCAATGCTGAAGTGCGGCAATGCCGCTTTCCATTTCTTCACTGCTGATTTTATCAAAGGTGTTTTTTGTGTACTGAGTCCCGATAATATCCAAGTCATTTACACGCATATCATGGGCATAGCAGCCACCGCGAAGAACAAATTCCTGAGGGAACATATGATCCATATGCGAATGGGTCAGCAATTGGCAGCGAATGGCGGACAGATCAACCCCATGAGCGATGCTATGCCAGTAAGTATCCGGCGGAAAGTCGATCAAAAGATCGTCGTTCACCAAAGCCTGAGAGCGGGTACGAATATCTCGACCGCCACGGCGGCGTGCCTCTTCGCAGACGGGACAATGGCAGAAAACTGCTGGCCATCCTTCAGCAGCGGCTGTGCCCAAATACTGAATTTTCATTTTTATTCCTCCTGAGCATTAATTTCGGATACAAAAGAAGCTCCAGCCAAAGGAATCGTCATTGCTGATGTTCCCAAAGCGCCGGTATAAGAATTCCGCGGTAACAATTGAACGGTATTGGTCTTTTGATTGGCCACCGCCAGAAATCGATCATGATCTACCAAAGCTAAGTCCCTTGGCCAACATCCTCCACAGGAATAGGAGCCTGCCTTGGAAAGGCTGCCATCCGATGACACATGAAAGTGCACAATTGTATCCTCACCACGGTTACCGGCATAGAGTTCTTTGCCATCAGCAGAAAACACCAATGTCGAACCATAGCTTTCTCCTTCAAAATCATCCTGTAAAGTCAAATACCTTTCCAACAATAAAACTCCTGATTTTTCTGCATTTAACAGAATAATTTCATTGGAGTATTCTGTTACTACATAAATTTTGTTTATATCTTCTCGCCACACAAAATGCCGTGGCCCAATTCCTTTTGGCAGCTGAAAATACGATTCATCCTCTAATTTTCCTTCGTTGATTCTGTAAAGGTAAAGCCTGTCCAAAGCAATGTTAGTAGAAATAGCTATTGTCTCTTGGGCATTTGCTCGAATCATGTGTGCGCGGGTATGGCCAAAGGAGCATTCCTCTCCCTTGCCCTGTTTTTGATAGGTAAGAATTTTCCCAAAGACAACCGCCTCAGGGTCTACCGCAATGGAGAAAACTTCTCCGCTGCCATAACAGGCTCCAAGTAAAACTTTCTGTCCGGGCAAATATGTAATATGACAGAGACTACCTCCCGGAACCCGGATTTCATCCCGAAAATGAAATGCACCACTTTCCCATTTCAGCAGACGAATCGCACTGCCCTGCTCCCACTCACTGATTACAAATAGAAGGCCATCCGAAAACGCAGCATAGGAGGCTGCATCGATGTTGTCTTCCCAAACGGTTCTGGAAATTTTCCCGTCAGTTTGAATCAAAGCAGTAGATCGCGGTGCAGAAACGCCATAACCCGAAATAAGCAAATTCATTGAAAAACACCCCCTTTCCTGATTGCTTTTATGGTTATTATAGCAAGTTTTTCTTCAGAAAAAAACCCTTTTTGCAAAAAAGTTTTCTTTCCCTTGCATGAGTTGAAAGAATTCGGTATAATCAAAAGAAAGATATGGTTGGAAGGGGCGCTTTTTCTGGGACAGGCAATCTATAATTTGGGGATTCTGGCCCATGTGGACGCGGGTAAAACAACATTGACAGAGCAGCTTCTGTATGAGGCCGGAGCATTACGACGGGCAGGTCGCGTAGATGACGGAACAGCTCAGACTGATTGGCTGGAGGTAGAACGCCGCCGGGGAATTTCTGTCCGTGCAGCGTCATCACGGCTTCATTATGGGGATGCAGTTATCAATATTATTGATACACCCGGACATGTGGACTTTGCCGGAGAGGTTGAAAGAAGTCTAGCAGCCTTGGACTGTGCGATACTATGCCAAAACCTTGTTGGGCTGTCGTAAAGCTGGCAATTGAACCCCTGCCCAGGGGCAGCGGAATTGTCTACTCATCAGCAATCAAGGAAAAGGAACTCTTCTATCGCTATCAAAACCACGTTCGTACCAGTGTGTTTCAGAATTTAAAGCAAGGTGTATACGGCTGGGAGGTCACGGATGCCAAAATCACCCTGATCGGAGGGGAACATCATACCGTTCATACCCATCCGCTGGACTTCTTCGTAGCAACTCCCATAGCTTTGATGGACGGGTTGGCCAACTGCGGCTCTATTTTGCTGGAACCGATGCTGACTGTACGTCTTTCTGCAGATGAAAGCTTGT
>CALYAR010000083.1 GCA_944393585.1 uncultured Clostridia bacterium
CCTTTGGCCTCCCTAAAATAAAGGAACGAACACCTCACCGCCTTTTCTGCGAAAACGCTTCCCGGTGTTCGCTTTCACATTGCCTTTGGCAATGTGAATACCTCCCTAAGAACCCTCCCCGTTGTGCCCTATTGTTACTTTTCGTGGTACGCAGTAGTTAGTATCTTTTCTATTCTACTATGCTGCACCAGTTCGTTTCAGCGCAGGAAGGCGAGAGCAGAATTCTAATCAGCCTTACGCAGGAAAAATATAAAAATTGGTTGCTTTAGATCGCTTGCGGCTATACTAGGAAGTACCGCTAGACGAATGACACGCAAAAAGGCAAGTCTTGCTTAACTTGCCATGATTGGCCCGAAGGGGATTCTTAAGGGGGCGAGCAGCCCTCTTAAGCGTTCTGGGGGATTAAAAAGGGGGCCTTCTCACGTGAGAAGACCCCCTTTTGGGGTCCCCAGCCCCGCCAGGGGCGAGGGGTAAATACTCCGCTTGGCGGAGTATTTTCCTCGATTTGCACGGCAAAAGATTGGTAAAGCAAATGTTTGAGCGTGCATTATCGCCGTCCGCAGTCCCCGCAGAGGTCGCACCTCTCGCAGAGGTCGCACCTCTCGCAGGGGTCGCACCTCTCGCAGAGGTCGCAAAGCGGAGTCTGCCGCTCACTCTTCCAATCCGTTTTCCGCACGGCGGATGGTTGCGTCCTTCGCAAAATTTTCCGCACTGTAGAAAAACAGAACCCGGTCGATCTCATTTTCGCGGATGTAATCGACGACTCTGCCCCGGTAATAACGCAGATCGAGCAGGTGCACCTCGGAAAAGCAGTCGGCCAGAAATGGCGCGGCCGTATGGGCGTAGGAATCCTTCAGTACCAGGAGCTTTTCCGGATTTTCCGCATTGGAAAAGAGCCTGACCAAAGCATGGTTCCCGCGCAGGAAATAGCTGTACTGATCCTGCGCCTGCAAAAATTCCTCCGCATACAGATCCGGATAGGCTTCTGTTCCCGCTCCGTCGTCGATCTCCATCCGTACTTCCAGAGCCGGGCGTCCGTCTGCGGCCGGGCGGTCCCAGCGGACAATTTCATCCGGCGTCTGCGTAAACAGCGGCGTTTTCGACCAGAGCGTCCCCAAAAAACTGCGGGAAACCACGCTCTGTTCCCACTGGCTCTGCTCCATTGGGGGAAGGCCGGCCTGCTCTCTCCAGGCCTGGACGATCAAAAAAGCGCCATAGCTGGTTTCGTGGTGATCGGTCCGGTAAAACACCTGCTCGCCCCGGGCGGCCGCATCGTCCAACACAGGGCGCACATCTGTCCATTCTGCCTTGCTGTGGGCGAGGCGCTCTGCAATCCGGTCCATTAAGAGGATGCCCTGATCCGCAGGACGCGGATCGGGAAGCCGGTCTGAAAGAATGGTCTCCGCCGGCGGGCAAACGACTGCTCCGACGGGAATGGGAACCGCATCTGCAAGTTTTTCTACTGCGTTTAAATTCGCGTCTGCAATGGAAAAACCGCTTTCCTCCACCCTCCCGATCAGAAAATCGTCTTTTGCAAAATAAACGCCGTTGTTTTCCTGCTTGCCCAGCAGTTTTTCCGTCTGGGCCTGGGTACTGACAAAAAAGTCGCGGGCAAAGAACTGGTCGGTGGAATACGTTTCAAACTGCTTCATATATTCGCCGCTCCCAATGGCCTGGAGCGAAAAGGAGGGGCGCTCCTGCAGGGCGCGCCGCTCGGTCTCGGACAGTTCTTTCTGCGGCTTGAACAGCAAAAACAGCATTGCTCCGAGAAAAAATGCGGCAACCAAACCAGTCACAATTCGATCCGTTGTCTGTTTCATGCGATCCCCTCCTTAAAAACGAAAATACAAAAATGGATTGTATGAGGAACTGACCAGGTAGGCAATGCAGAAAAACAAGCCTGCCGCGGCCAGAACCGGCCGGAGCACATAGGCCTTTCCGGCCGTCTGGCGCAGAAACTTCTCCCGCACCCACGGCGTGCTCGCAACGGCCGCCGCGCCAAGCAGCAGAAGATAGCTTTGGCCGTAGTACCAAAACGCCCCGCTGACGAGAGGAGCGCCGCCGAACATCATGAGCAGATATTCTCCCAGCTGTCCGAAATCCTCAATGGAAAACAAAACCCATCCCAGCAGGACGGCAAGCATGGCATAGCCGTGCCGGACCGCCGCAGGCATTCTTTCCAATCTTTTCAGCAAAAACGCCTTTTCGATCACCAAAAAGAGAAAGAAATACAAGCCCCACAGCACAAAATTGAGGCTGGCCCCATGCCAAAGCCCGGTCGCGCACCACACAGCAAACAGGTTGAAATAAGTCCTGCTCCTGCCCTTGCGGCTCCCTCCCAACGGGAAATAAAGATATTCCCGGAACCATGTCCCAAGGGAAATATGCCACCGCCGCCAAAATTCCGTTATACTCTGGGAAATATAGGGATACTTAAAATTTTCCGGAAAGTCAAAGCCCATCATTTTGCCCAGTCCGATCGCCATGTCGGAGTAGCCGGAAAAATCGAAATAGATCTGAAACGCAAAGCCGACCATGCCGAGCCAGGCCAGCAGTACCGACTGATCCCCGGCACCGGCGCCGCGCACAGCGTCAAACAGCATACCCATGTTATTTGCCAGCAGGACTTTTTTGCACAGCCCCGCCACAAAACGGCAGAATCCTTCCACAAATTTTCCAGAGTCCACCCTGCGCTCCCGCAGCTGGCTGCTGACATCGTGGTAACGGACAATCGGCCCTGCCACCAGCTGGGGAAACATGGTCACATAGGCCCCGAAATCAATAATATTGTGCGCGGCCGGCACCTCGCCCCGGTAAACGTCGATGGAATATGACATGGTCTGGAAGGTATAAAAGGAAATCCCGATCGGCAGGGCAAGATTGAAAAGAGGAATCTGCGTCTGAAAGGCTTGGTTGATAAGCCCCAGGAAAAAATCCGTGTACTTGAAAAATCCCAGTATCGCCAAGTTCCCCACAACCGCACCGGCCAGCACCGCCTTTTTCGCCGCTTTTTTTCCTTTCCGTTCAAACCGCTCAATCAAAAGGCCGTTGCAATAGTCGAACACCGTGGAAAAGAGCATAATGGTAATGTACACCGGTTCGCCCCAGGCATAAAAGACCAGGCTGACCAGAAACAAAACCAGATTGCGCGCCTTTTTCGGGACAATAAAATATAGGCCCAATGAAATGGGAAGAAAGTAAAACAAAAACGTAATGCTTGAAAATACCATATCGTCTCCTCCTGTTCCATTGGGCCTGTCTCAGCCGTTTTTCATGAAAACTGCCTTAGCTTTCAAAATAGGACTGAAATTTCGCCAAAAGGTCGTCTGCTTTGCTGGAAACAGTATAAAATACATAGTTTCCTCTGCGCTCCAGCTTATAATTCTGCACCAGCTCATACTGTTCCGGCAGGTACTGCTCCCAGGTTTGGGCGCTGTCCGCGTTTCTCTGCTTCAAAGACTCTTCCACTGCCTTGGCATCGTCCTCGCTTTTGGCTTTCACGATTACCAGATCGTCCGCGTGGACGTTCATCATAGCCATGTAGGCCTTCGCTTCCTCGACCTGATTCATGTCAAGGTGATAGATGTCCTGCAGGATGGTCTCGTCCGCTTCCATCGTCGCTACTTCAATATCCGCGCTCAGCTCCTGCGCCATTTCGTCCAGTGTCTTGCTCGGTTCATTTGCCGTATTTCCTCCGCTGGACGGTTCACCTGTACAGGCCGCGAACGTCACCGCCATCGCGAATGCCAGCAGGCACAAAATTGCTTTTTTACATTGTTTCATTTTATTATTTCCTCCTTATCGATTTTGGCAGCTCCTGATTCCGGAATGGGCTTTCTGGCAGTTAGACCGGAAAGCCGAATAAAAAGTTTAACCTTTTTGTGAAAACCTAAGAGGCTGGCCTGCCCCTGTTCCAGTTCTACTGCACTTGAAAAAAGGGCAAAAAAATCCCTTCCCCAAAAGCTTGCCACAATCCGGGCCGCTTTATTCTTTTGGGAAGGGATTCGAAGGCCGGCCGTCTCTGTCATGAGAAGGGGGAAACGGCTCATTCTCCTTCGATTTTCATCGTAGCCATCTGTTCCCGGCTTAACTGGTTTTTTTCTCCCAAGCGGAGCCAATACTTCGTTGAGGCGCTCAAAAACATCTTTTTGGACAGCGGCATGGAAACCTTTTCAACCTCTGTGTTTCCGGCGCGGATCTTCCGGACCATCGCCTTGATTTTTCTTTTGACCAGAAAAGCGAACGGCGTGGTCAATATCGCTTCGCCCGAACCAATGCACAGCGCCGCGCCAAACCGGCATCCATTTTTCCGGCAGAACAGGCGGATCATTTCCACTGCCGTGAAATTCTGTTCCGGCTCCAAAAAACCGCAGTTGATGAGGACGTGAACCGCCGGCTTTTGGGCAGGAGACTGCCGCTGCCATTCTTTGAGAAAATTCATCAGCGTGGCGGGCAAACCGTCCGCATATAAGGGAAATACGAGCAGCACATCGCTGTAGCGGCCAATTTGACTGCAAATTTTTTCATGCTGCTTCGCCGTCACATTGTACTCGTCCGCCGGCGCGTTCCAGGCCGCGCGGAAGATTGCGGCATACTGCTTCGAATTGGACTTTGGCGCCCGTGGGCTTCCGTTGACGATTAAGAGTTTTTCCATGCTTTCACCTCCCGTTCCACTGCCGCTTCTGCTTCGTCTTCCGAAACAAAATAAATCCGATGGCTTCGAAACAGCATGTTGCTGGCATTGCGGGAAACCAGCTTCTGAAAAACGGCCCGCTCTTCTTCCGATTCGCATCCATAGGCGATGATCACCGCGTCTTTTTCCGCCACATTCCGCTGAACATGGTGGGTCTCCCCATGGTACAGACGGATGAACGCCTGCTGGACCGGGATGGCGCGCTCCAGCATGGTTTTCATGGGAACGTCATAGCAACCGCAGAAAATCCGGCTGACATAAATCACCCGCTCGCTCTTTGCAATCAGCGGATACACCGTCACGGCATCGTCCCGGATCACGCATTTTCCGGGGGTTTTCACCCAGCAGCCAAAGCACCCGATGCAGTTTCCGATCTTTAACCGGCTCAAATCTACATACCGGTCCGCCTCGCCGAGCGCAGGCGGCTGAGTTAAGGTTTTATCGCTCATTAACAGGTTCATTTTGTCTCTCCCCTCTTCCGTTTTGATCCTATTGTAGCATTGGCGCGAAAGGCCTGTCAACGCGGCGGATTTGACTCCGTACAGGTGACTTCCGCCACCAGCACAATACTGCGCCGAAAAAATCCGGCCTTTTTGGCATACCGCCCCGCTTTTAGTATACAATAAAACAGAATTTTCATGTATCCCAAAAAGCCCCTTGCAATTTTAATTTCCTTTTGATAAGGTAAGCGTATGGATACGCCCCCAAGCGCCGGCTTCACGCCGCGGCGTCATTGCCTGAAACCTCAAATCGGGAAAACGCAAACGCTAAAGAAACGCAAAACGGATCAACCCTTCCCCGCGTTCCGCTGAAATCGCGCCGCTGTGCGCTTATCCCGCGGAGCGAGGGTCGCCTGCGTGTCCTGCGAGGACTGCGTGTCCTGCGGGGTGAGCGTCACCTGCGGGGGCAGCGTGCCCTGCGTGGGCGCAGAACGGCAATATGGTGCGGCCGGTCCCGGCGCGTTTTTCAAAAAAATAATATATCTTTGAAAAATTTGAAGTGGTTAAGGGAGAAAAACCGTCTTTATCAATGCGGATCGGAGGTGAGGACGACGGAAGAAAAGGAAGTACTGGCATCGATTCGTAAAGGGAACGTCTCCCATTACGAAGAGATCATCCAAAAATACCAACGCCTGGTTTTCAGCGTATCGTATGGAATAGTCAAAAATGAAGAAACCGCGCGCGACGTTGCGCAGGAATGCTTTATCAAGGCATACCAGTATTTAAAAACGCAGGAAATCGGCAATTTTAAAAATTTTATCTGCCGCATGGCAACCAACAAGAGCATTGATTTCCTGCGCCGGTGCGAAAACCGGAACAGTTCCATTGAAACGGAAAACGCCGCCGTCCTCGGGGAAGACTCCTCCGCAGAAGACCATTACTTAAAGCAGGAAAAAAGCGAATACGTCCGCAGACACGTTGACGCACTCTCTGAAAAATACCGCTACGTTGTTTACGATTATTATTTCAACGATTTATCGTACGCACAGATTGCAGAAAAATACAAGATCAGTGTCAAAACAGTAGAAACGCGGCTCTACCGTGCAAAAAAACTATTGAAAACCGCCATGAAGGAGGATATGATATGAAGGATTGCTATTCCGAAAGTCAAATTAAAAATTTTTATGCCGGCATGTGCACGGAAGAGGAAAGCCGTGCGATCCGTTCCCATTTGTACGGCTGCGCTGCATGCACTGCACTTTATGTGCGTGCTGTCGAGGACAATCTGATGCCGCTTCCATACGACCTCGTCCAGCCCGTGATGGCAAAGATCAAACGGCCCGCAATGCCCAAGCGCAGGCTTTTGTCCATCTATGCGATTGCCGCGTGCGCAACATTGCTGATTGTCGGAAGCGGGTCCATGGAGGCAGTTATGAACGCGTCCCAGCTGATCGGCCATACGACCCGGCGCTGGTCGCAGAAATTGGAAGACCATCGCTTTGACGAGGAAGGCGATCAGTTTAAAGTAGAAATAAAGGATCCAAAGTCCGGCGGATTTTTGGAGAAAATCTTTAAGCTCGGCGACTGATTTGGTAAAAAAATCATCCTGTCGTTAGGAAAGGAATGAGGAGGATATTATGGAATATAAAGTACGAAAAAATGGCTTTTTAACAGTGGTGCTGTCGTTTCTGCCCGGCGGCGGGCACATGTATCTGGGGCTGATCAAGCAGGGGCTGGAAATCATGGGAATCTTCTTTGTGATTTTCTTCCTCAGCGAGTTTTTAAGCATTGCCCCGCTGATGATGCTCTACCCGATTCTTGCGTTCTACAGCATTTTTGACGCGCTGGCCAAGCGCGCTTCGGATTTTGATGACAAGGAGGCCCACTGCGACCTGGTCAACTGGCTGATGAGCGGCAGTTTCTCCCAGGGCCGTCACAGATTCCGGATCAACACCAAGATCATCGGCATTGCAATGATTGTCATCGGCGGCATCATCATTTTCAATAATTTTCTGCCATACCTGTTCTATGTTCTCGACATCGAGCAGTATTGGGTGATTATGAATGCCCTGCGGACCATTCTGCTGGCACTGTGCTTCATTGCAGGCGGAATCTGGCTTGCATTTCACAAACCGTACCACAAACATGACCCCTATCTTGACAGTTACTTGGAAGAGGAGAAGGATGACGTATGCTGAAGAAAAAAAGAGTTGGAACCTTTACGCTGGCACTCGGCCTGATTTATCTGGGCGTTGTGATGATTCTTACGCTTTTTATCGATTTATCCGTCATCATCACCATGCTCCGCTTCGCCCCTGCCATTCTGATCGTACTGGGCATTGAAATTCTCATTAACGCCCTCCTGCTTAAGGAAGGGGAAAAGCTGAACTACGACGGGGTCAGCATCCTCCTGATCCTGCTTTTCCTGTTTGCCGCTTTCGTTGCCGCCATGGTCGGCTGGTGGGTGGACTATCATACCAGCATAAGCCAGGCGCCGGAGTATCGGGAATTTTTTGAAAATATGTTTAAACTGCATCCCAATTTTCGTGAGATAACTCCCCTGCCAACATTGCCATAATCAAAAATACTCCTTATACTTTTTAAATCTGTGAACCCCCGCCGCTTGTGAGTCCTGCGAGTTCTGCGAGAACTGCGAGTTCTGCGAGAACTGCGAGTCCTGCGAGAACTGCGAGTCCTGCGAGGACTGCGAGCGGCGGGGGTTCTCTGCTTCTCTGCTGTCTCAGTCCGATGCAGCCTAGTGCGGCAGGCACTTCGCGCAAAGTGCGGCTGTCCCTGCTCATGGAAACCATCTGCGCCACTGGCATTCGGGTCAGTGAGGTGCACTATATCACCGTAGAGGCCGCTGAGATGGGCAAGGCGGAGATCTCCCTGAAAGGCAAAATCCGTACCATTCTCATTCCCGGAAAGCTGTGCCGAAAACTTCTGAAATACGCCAGAAAAAACAAAATCGCCTCCGGTGAGTTGTTTCTCACCAGAAGCGGTCGTCCTTTGTCGCGCAAGCAGATTTGGGCGGAGATGAAGGCCATCTGTGAAAAAGCTGGCGTGGAGCCGGGAAAGGTGTTTCCCCACAATCTCCGGCACCTGTTTGCCCGGACGTTCTACAAGGTCTGCCGGGATGTAGCACGGCTGGCCGATGTCCTCGGGCACAGCAGCATCGAAACCACACGCATCTATCTCATCTCCACCGGTGTGGAGCACGCTCAAACCCTCGAACTGATGC
>CALYAR010000084.1 GCA_944393585.1 uncultured Clostridia bacterium
GTTATACTGGTCATGAAGGATACTGTCTCCTTTCGGTATATTGATGTGTTCTAACTTAATTATACCTCATGAGACGCTATCCTTCATTCTTTTTTTCATCTGTCCAATATGTATTGTACTCCTACAACAAGGCGTAGGTAGTACAATAATATATTCTTGACAGATAAAAGCTTCTATGCTAGAATGAAAAAAATTAAAAAGTTATGCTTGCCGCCGGGGAAGTTTTTTAGCGTTGATTTCGTATCGTTAGGCCGATGAAGATACGATCAATGCTTATTTTTTTGCCATTACCAGTTTAGGAATCTGATATGTTCTGCTGCCGGGCAAATTCCAAAATGGCGGCTAAAAGGAAGGAAATAATATGATGTTTCGGGAAATGCGCAGAAAAAATCAGGCGCTCTCTGCCAAAGAATGCGCCGCAGTCTTAAACCGCGGCGCCTCCGGCGTTTTGGCCCTGGCTGGTGAGGATAATTACCCCTACGCTGTTCCCATGAGCTTTGTATATGACGGAGACAGCCTCTACTTTCATTGTGCCAAAAACGGTCACAAGCTGGATGTTATCCGCTGCAATTCGAAAGCGGCGTTTTGCGTCATCGATCAGGATCAGATTGTACCGGAGGAATATACCACCTATTTTCGAAGCGTCATTGTGTTTGGAACCATTCGGATTCTGGAAAACGAGCAGGAAAAGCGTATCGCCATTGAAAAATTGGCATTGAAATATGCGCCGGGAGATTCTGCGCAAAACCGCCGAAGCGCCATTGATCGCGAATGGAACGCACTTTGTATGATGGAAATGAAGATTGAATATATGACGGGAAAAGAAGCGATTGAATTGACGCGGGCAAAAAAGGAAAGCAGATAATTCTTTGTAAATAGCCCGCGGATGCTTCAATTTTGCAGCAGACCCATGCTGCACAGATTAAGCGAATAATTAATATGGAGGGCTTCATTATATGAAATCAAGTTGTTGGAAAGATTTTGTACAATATACATCTCTTAATGTGCTGGGGATGATAGGGCTGTCATGCTATATATTAGCCGATACTTTTTTTGTATCAAAAGGTCTTGGTACAAATGGGTTAACAGCATTAAATCTGGCGATTCCGGTCTACAGTTTTATCCATGGGAGCGGATTGATGATTGGAATGGGCGGCGGTACAAAGTATTCCATCCAAATAAGCCGGAATGACAAAGCGGCGGCAAACCGTATCTTTACTAATGCTGTATATCTTGCCGCTGGATTTGCGGTTTTCTTTGTGCTGCTTGGAATCTTTTTTTCCGGCACAATTGTATCGCTGTTTGGGGCTGACGAAACAGTATTTGACCTCTCAAATATATATTTGCAGGTTATCCTGCTGTTTGCGCCTGCCTTTTTACTGAATAATGTACTGCTTTGTTTTGTCCGCAACGACGGGGCACCGCACTTGTCCATGGCGGCGATGATTGGCGGAAGCTTGTCCAATATTGTGTTGGACTGGGTATTCATCTTTCCATGCCGGATGGGAATGTTCGGGGCTGCCTTTGCAACCGGTTTAGCTCCTATTATCAGTATGCTGATCCTCTCACCCCATTTTATCCGCAGAAATAATGGATTTCATTTTACCAAATGCAGAATAAACGCCCGATTCTGTAGCGGGATCCTGTCCAGCGGCGTACCTTCCCTGGTTACAGAAGTATCTTCCGGCATTGTCATAATTGTATTTAACTTTATTATTTTAAATTTAGAGGGAAATGTCGGCGTGGCGGCATATGGTGTAATTGCTAATTTATCTTTGGTCACGATTGCTGTCTATACGGGAATTGCTCAGGGAATACAACCGCTTGTCAGTAAAAACTTCGGGATAAAGAATTATACCAGCATTCAGTCCATATTAAAATATGCAATAATTACCATGATGATTTTTTCTGCCTTTCTCTATGCAGGAATCTTTTTGGGGGCTGCTCAAATTACAGAAATCTTCAACAGTGAACAAAACCCTCTGCTGCAAAGCATTGCTGCTGAAGGAATGCGATTGTATTTTATTGCCTGTCCGTTTGCCGGATTTAATATTATTCTTTCAATGTACTTTACATCTACGGAATGTCCGAGGCCTGCACACTGGATCTCCCTTCTGCGCGGTTTCCTGCTCATTATACCGATGGCCTTTTTGCTTTCCCAGCTGGCAAAGATAAACGGAGTATGGTGCGCATTTCCGGCAACTGAATTTTTAGTGGCAGTAATTGGACTGTTTATCTTCCATAGAATCAGAAAAAAGAACAGACAATTCCATTCGTAAGCCGGATATCATTTGCTGGCGTTTCAACTGTTGTGAGGAACGTGAGGTGTGCTGGATCGCTTGGGATACTGTTTCGAAGTGGCATAGCTTAAAAAACAGGAATTTTGCAGAGGTGGAAAAGAATGAATTTTGAAATTGTATGCTTAGCAGACGAACCGGAGTTAAAAGAACGGGCTGCCATGTGGTTTCATCAAAAATGGGGTGTTCCGCTTGAGACATATCGGAAAAGTATGGATGAATGTATGAGCAAGAAAAGTGTCATTCCTCAATGGTATGTTGCATTAGAGAAAAACAGAATTGTAGGAGGTTTGGGTGTTATCCGCAATGATTTTCACAGCAGAAAAGATCTTTCTCCGAATGTTTGTGCTGTGTATACGGAAGAAGACAGACGCTGTAATGGCATAGCAGGCGCTTTATTAAATTATGTGTGTGCTGATATGCAGAAGAAAGGAATAGACACACTTTATCTCGTTACAGACCACACTTCTTTTTATGAACGGTATGGGTGGAATTTTCTGTGCATGGTGCAGGGGGATGGAGAATCAAACGAAATAAGAATGTATATTCATAAGGCATAGTCCGTTCCCGCTTGCTATTTGGCCTATGATGAATCAAACCACATTATATTGATAGAATTATCCAATGAGTCTACATAGATAAAACGATCCCCCGGAAGATTCCGGGGGATCATTTTAATCAAGCTTATTTTTCTTCACAGCCGACAGCCAGCATTAAAAGCTTATTGATCACGGTTTCTACCCGAACCTTCGGCTGCAAAATAATGGTATCATACAATGTAATAGTACCATCACAGCTTGCAGTAAGGATCGGTGCGACCAATGCAGCGTCAAAGCTAAAGTCAATTTTCAAGAATGCGTTTTCATTGTATCCGGAATGAGGGATGCAGACCTCTGGCAGATAGAATGTTGTGCAGGTAGCTGACGTCACTGGACATGGATCGGTCAAAATGATTTCAAACTGGAACGTTCCGTCGACTGTACTGACATATCCGCACAATACATATTCTAAGATATAGTTAATGGCCAATCCATTCATGCCGATAATGACAGTATCCTTGGAACCTACATTGCATCCAGTGCATTTTTCTTTAAAAATGGAGGTGTCAAATGCAGAAAGCGGCACAGTAAAGGTGTTATCCCCTACTGCCGTTACACTTCCGCAATCGGGCACAACGTTATTGATGATAACGTCATTGTTGTTTAACGGCCGGGACGGAGCCGCAAATTTTACTTTTGCATAAGAACTTTCTACATGGAAGCAAGCGGACTCATCAATGTTTGGAGTTGCGCAGCAGCACCCATTGCAGCTTTTATAAATTGCAGAAAAGCCGCACGAAGCAGATGATACGGATGATGGTGTGCCAATTTGGCTGCCCATGGCTTCTTTTTTATCAAAAATGACGTCCACATAGGCCGGAAGGAAACCAGTCCGGATAGAACAGTCGCATTCCGGCTTGATCCCCTTGCAGCATTCGTCTTTCGCAGGAATGCAGCGTTCAGCCGGGCAGAACCCATTGAGGCTGGAAGCAGCAGTACCATTTCCTCCGCAGCCGCATCCACAGCTGCAGCCGCACGAAGACGCGGCAGCTGTCTCATTTGCCGAAGCGTTTGTGCTGTTGCTGGAGTCGGACGTGCACATTCCGCATCCATTTGTCGTAGTGTATTTATTACAGGATTTATTCATGGTTATGTCTCCTTTCAATGGCTATGGTATATACTATGCAGTTCTTTTCCAGATTGAGACAGAAAATATCACAATCATACAAAATATTTATTTTCAGGAAACAGCGTCCCAAAAAAGCAGAAAAAATACTTGAACAAATGTGCGGTTTGATATATAATAGATTGGATAGAAATCAAATCAGCGTCTGCTTATTATGATTGTAAGAAGGAAAACTGGAACAAAAGAAACACCTGTGAATTTGTTTTCGAGGAGGAAACCATGTCAAACGAGAACATTATAATAAAAGGGGCGCGGGAAAATAATCTGAAGAACATTGATTTGACAATCCCGCGTGATAAATTCGTAGTATTTACCGGACTGTCCGGCTCCGGAAAGAGTTCGCTCGCTTTTGATACTATTTATGCGGAAGGACAGCGGCGCTATGTCGAGTCATTGTCATCTTATGCCCGCCAATTTTTGGGACAAATGGAAAAACCGGATATTGACTCCATTTCCGGTCTCTCCCCTGCGATCAGTATTGACCAGAAAACAACAGCTAAAAATCCGCGTTCTACTGTTGGAACGGTTACTGAAATTTACGATTATCTTCGCCTGCTTTATGCCAGAATCGGTGTCGCCCACTGCTACAAATGCGGAAAACCGATCAAAAAGCAAACGATTGACCAAATCGTAGACCGCGTCTGCGAGTTACCGGAGGGCAGTAAAATCCAAATCTTAGCACCTGTCGTACGCGGGCGAAAAGGAGAATATCAAAAGGTTTTAGACGGAGCAAAAAAAAGCGGTTATGTCCGTGTCCGTGTAGACGGACAGATGTTTGAACTGTCGGAAGAAATCAAACTGGACAAAAATAAAAAGCATAACATTGAATTGGTCATTGACCGGCTCATCATCAAAGAGGGAATCAAAAAACGTCTGACCGATTCCATTGAGACCGTTCTGCACTTAACGGGAGGACTGGTACTGATTAACATCGTCGATCAGGAAGATATTCTGTTTAGTCAAAATTACGCCTGTGAAGACTGCGGTATCAATATGGAGGAGCTGACTCCCCGGTCTTTTTCATTCAACAACCATTATGGCGCTTGTCCGACCTGCACTGGTCTCGGCGTTTTGCTGAAAATTGATCCGGCACACATTATTAAAGATAAAAAGAAGGGAATTGCAGACGGCGCGCTTTATGCAACCGGATGGAGCAGTGCGCCGGATTCCATGTCCATGATGTATTTTCGCGGTTTGGCTAAACATTATGGATTCAGCCTGGATACTCCATTCGAGGAATTGCCTGAAAAGATCCAGAATATCATATTTTATGGATCAAAGGGAGTTAAAATCGAGTTTGAATATCCCAAAAATGGTTCCAATTATACCTTTAAAGAGCCGTTTGAAGGGATTGTAAACAATCTGGAACGCCGTTACCGCGAAACTTCCTCAGACTGGTCAAAAAAAGAATTGGAGAGCTATATGAGCACCAGTCCCTGTCCGGACTGCGGCGGCAAACGTTTAAAGCCGGAAATATTGGCCGTAAAAGTCGGCGGTTTGGGGATTCAGGAAGTTTGTGAAAAATCGATCGTAGAGGCAAAAGAATTTTTCGAGCATTTAACACTCTCTGACCGCGACCGGATGATTGCCCAGCTGATTTTGAAGGAAATTGACGAACGGCTCGGCTTTCTGGTCAACGTCGGACTGGGATATTTAACCCTTGCCCGGGCTGCTGCGACCCTGTCCGGCGGTGAAGCGCAGCGGATTCGTCTCGCCACGCAAATAGGTTCGGGCTTGATGGGCGTGCTCTACATCTTGGACGAGCCCAGCATTGGCCTGCACCAGCGGGATAACAATAAGCTCCTGGCTGCTTTGCGTCATTTGTGCGATTTGGGGAATACTTTGATTGTTGTAGAGCACGACGAGGACACGATGTATGCAGCGGACCACATTGTGGACATTGGTCCGGGCGCTGGAATTCATGGAGGAAACTTAGTAGCCCAAGGAACAGTAGAGGATATTAAAAACTGCAAAGAGTCTATCACGGGGCAATATTTATCCGGCAAAAAATTCATTCCGATTCCAGACAAAACGCGGCCGTTGGGAGATCGTTTTATCACAGTTAAGGGAGCCTGTGAAAACAATTTAAAAAACATCGATGTGAAAATTCCGCTCGGCGTATTTAACTGTGTAACTGGTGTAAGCGGTTCCGGAAAGAGCTCGTTGGTCAACGAGATTATTTACAAATACTTGGCAAGGGAATTAAACGGGGCCAGAACCAAAGAAGGAAAGTACAAAAGCTTTACGGGAACGGAATACCTGGATAAGATCATCAACATCGACCAATCTCCAATCGGCCGTACTCCCCGCTCCAATCCTGCCACTTATACGGGTGTATTCAACGAAATCCGAAATATTTTCGCCGCTACAAACGACGCGAAAACACGCGGTTATAAAGCAGGGCGTTTCAGCTTTAATGTCAGCGGAGGACGCTGCGAAGCCTGCAGCGGGGATGGTATTGTCAAAATCGAGATGCACTTTCTTCCGGATATTTATGTCCCCTGCGAGGTCTGCAAGGGAAAACGCTATAACCGTGAAACGCTGGAAGTAAAATATAAGGGGAAGAATATCCATGAAGTATTGGAAATGACCGTGGAAGAGGCGCTTGAGTTTTTTGAAAATCATCCGATTATCAAGCGTAAAATGCAGGCGCTCTATGATGTAGGATTAGGATACATCCGGCTGGGCCAATCTTCAACAACCCTATCGGGCGGCGAGGCACAGCGGGTCAAGCTGGCAACAGAACTGGGAAAAAAAGCCACGGGCAAAACAATCTATGTGCTGGACGAGCCTACTACCGGCCTGCACATAGCCGACGTCCACAGACTGATCGACGTCCTCCAAAGATTGGTAGACGCAGGAAACACCATTTTAGTCATTGAACACAACCTCGACGTCATTAAAACGGCCGACTATATCATTGACTTAGGACCGGAAGGCGGGGACAAAGGCGGAGAAATCGTTTGCACCGGTACTCCCTATGAAGTCTCGCAAAATCCCAATTCCTATACCGGCCAATTTTTAAAACCATACTTCGATAAAAAATAAGAAAGAAGGTACTATTATGAAAAAATCAACTGCATTTTTTCTCGCGGCAAACAGTCTGCTGCTTGGCTTTGCTCTAGGCGTCATCTTTGCGCCTGAAGTGGAACGCATCGCAGAAGAGGGGAATCCAAAGGCTTCTGATATTAAAGCAGAATTAAAACCGCTTCAGGATCTGAAAATAGAAGAGTTGAAGGATTCGGAAGAATTAGAAGAGCTTTGATCCGCTACAAGTTTATATTTCCGATAAGCGGCAGGAGAATATCCTGTCGCTTTTTTAAATTGTCTCGAAAAATTGGGCAAATCATTGAATCCGCTGGAATACATCACTTCGGAAACGGATAAATCCGTTTGAAGAAGCAATTGTTTTGCATGGGTAATCCGGCAACGAATTAAGTATTCCTGCGGTGACATCCGGTATTCTTTTTTAAAACAGCGAAACAGCTGGCTGCGATCCAGCCCTACATAACGGGCGACATCCAAAATTTCAATCCCATAAGAATGATTTTTCTCCATATAATCCGCTGCCCTTTCCGCAATGTTCATCCAGGAGGTCTGCCGTTTTTGATATCCGTCCTGACAAATCAAGGCAAAAAAACGATACAGCATTTCCATCGAGCGAAACACATTGCCTCCTACAGCAGAATACTGCATCAGATTTTGAACGCAGGAGTGCAAAGCAAAAATATCGGAAAAGGAAAAAATGGGTTCTCCGATTCCAATCCCGCATATTTCCAGTATATGTTTCGCTTCTTTCCCATGAAACCCCACCCAGCAATAATTCCAGGGCTCTTCCCAGTCGGCTGTATAGGTTGTTTTTTCATTGGGAACAATCAAAAAGCCATTTCCTGCAGACAATCCATAGGTTCTGCCCTCTTTATAAAACATCCCTTTTCCAGACAAGATACAATGAATTAAATAGTGATCGCGTACAGCCGGGCCAAAATTATGCCCGGGGACGCACTGTTCCTCCCCGCACTGATACAAATAAAGAGAATTGCTGAGCGGAGCCTCCCGGTCGGCTTTCAGATTCTTCTTCACAATTCTTCCCCTCCCCTATTTCGTAATTCTATTATACAACATTAAAACAAAAACAGGCAACATTTCTCCATAGATTCCCGCTTTCAAACAGGTTATGATACAATCAGTTCATAAAAATATGACATTCCATTTGAGGAGGTTTGCAAAAAATGAAATTAACGTTTATCGGCGCAGGAAGCACTGTCTTTGCCCGAAACATCATCGGCGATTGTATTTTAACGCCGGAATTAGGGAATTTCGATGTCTGTTTATTTGACATTGACCCCAAACGGCTGGATGAATCGTATCAAATCTTGACAAATATCAACAAAACTGCTAATGGAAAAGCTCATATCACCAAAACACTCGACAGCAGAGAAGCGTTCTCCGGAGCAGACTTTCTGGTCAACGCTGTCCAGGTCGGGCTCTATGACCCCTGCACTATTACGGATTTTGAAGTCCCCAAAAAATATGGCTTACGCCAGACCATTGCCGATACGCTCGGAATAGGAGGGATCTTTCGGGCACTGCGGACCATTCCCATAATGAAACGCTATGCAGATCAAATGGAGTCTCTCTGCCCGAACGCAATCTTATTGAACTATACCAATCCCATGGCCATGCTGACCGGTTATCTCCAGCGTTTTACCGGTATCCAAACAGTAGGGCTCTGCCACTCTGTTCAGGTTTGCGCCAACTCTTTATTATCTGAACTTGATATGACAGAATATGTTGACCGCAACCGCTGGGAAATCGCAGGAATTAATCATCAGGCATGGCTGCTCAGCATCCGTGACCTGGAAGGCAATGATCTCTATCCTGAAATCAAGCGGCGGGCCGCTTCGCCGGATTACAACAAAGAAGGCAAAGACCTGGTACGGCTTGAAATGATGAAGCGATTTGGATATTATATTACGG
>CALYAR010000085.1 GCA_944393585.1 uncultured Clostridia bacterium
GAGTGCCTGAAATGACACTCTGTTTATCATGCGATTTTCAAGGTACAACTATATCTGAAATGCGTTTCCGCAATTCATTCATAAAATCTTTATTTTAGACTTGACTTTTAATAGTTAGTCTTTCTGTATCATTTTACACTTTTCGTTTGTAATTTTGAATTTTAATACATTTTGTCGCTGTGCTGCCAAGCCATCCAAGCATAATTCCAATCAGAACTCCTGCCAATACATCAGAAGGATAGTGCACATACAGATATAATCTGGAAAACCCAATCAAAACGGATAAAACTAGGGCAGGGATCCATAAACGATTTTTGCTGAAATACAGCGCAGAAGTCGCTGCAAAAGCACAGGCTGTGTGTCCCGAGGGAAAAGAAAAATCCGTCGGTTTTTCAATCAACAGCTGTACTGCTGTGTTCACATCGCAGGGACGGGGCCTTGCTACAAAAGGCTTCAAAAAAATGTTGCAGCACAGAACCTCCAATATAACCCCTGCTAAAACGGATGCCCCTGCCTGCCGCGTTTTTGGAAACAAAAGCAGTATAGCTGAACATAAAAGCCATATGGCACCTTGATTGCCAAGACTGCTTATGATTGGCATTACGATGTCAAAAAATCCGCAGCGCAAATGAGATTGTATCATATTTAAAATAGCAACATCCAATTCCATAACAGTACCTCCTTTTTCAAAAAAGAATATACACCAATGAATTAAATCACAGTTAAGAAAAAGTTAAACAGAAAATAAAATAATAAACCGTATGCAGCGGCAGTTTCATCTCACCAATGCATACGGTTTGTTATATTGTCAAAAGCTGTTATGGGATCAGCATAAACAAGGTACCAGCAACGATAAAAGCAAGTCCGATCCCAGATTTTTTTGAAAGTCGTTCTTGAAAAACAAAATAAGAAAATACAATCGTTACAAGAATGCTGAGTTTATCAATCGGAACGACGACACTGGCAGGACCGTCCTGGAGCGCTCTGTAATAGCAAAGCCAGGAAGCTCCGGTGGCAATGCCTGAGAGGCAGATAAATCCCAGTTCATTTTTCGGAATTTCTCGAATGGTTTGGACTTTCTTCGTGACAAATACCATTGCCCATGCCATAATTAACACTACAGCAGTCCGAATTGCCGTCCCGAGATTAGACTCTACCCCGGAAATCCCGATTTTTCCAAGAATAGATGTGAGACTAGCGAAAACAGCAGAACCGATAGCATATAGCAGCCACCGCTTTTTTTGACTCTGTTTTTCCTTTTCCACATTCTTTTTTTCAATCATCAGAAAAGTACCGACTGCAATCAACACTACACCAATCCCGCCAAATACGCTGATCTCTTCATTGAGAAAAAGGAAAGCCAGCAGCATGGTAAGGATCACACTGGATTTATCGACAGGGACTACCTTATTGATATCTCCTAGCTGTAAAGCCTTGAAATAGCAGAGCCAGGACGCTCCCGTCGCCAATCCTGACAGGATTAAAAACAGCCAGGTTTTTCTGTCGATGGATACAATGTCCGCTTGTGAGCCTACGACAAATACCATTAGCCAGGAAAACGCCAGAACGACAATGGTGCGGATCGCCGTCGCTACAGTTGAATCAGTTTTACGAATTCCGCATTTTGCCAATATAGCGGTAATTCCCGCAAAAAATGCCGAACCGAATGCAAACAAAATCCACATTATTCTTCACCCCTTAAAACGATATCCTGCTCCCCAAACGGTTTCAATGTAACGCGGTTTTGACGGATTTTCCTCCAATTTCTCACGCAGCCGATTGATGTGTACGGCTACTGTCGCATTGTCGCCCATGGCATCCAGGCCCCAAACCTTTTCATACAGTGCCTCTCGATCGAATACCATATCTACGTGCAGCATCAGGAAAAGAAGCAGCTCATATTCTTTATTTTTCAGCTCAACTTCCCGGTTATTCACATAAACGCGATGTGTTCCGGTGTTCAGGCGAATCGCCCCCAGAGCAATTTCATCCGGCTCTTTTTTCGTTCCCAAAAGGCGTTTATACTGTGCCAGATTTGCCTTTACTCGGGCAACCAGAACGCTGGGAGAAAACGGTTTTTCGATATAGTCGTCCGCTCCAAGCCCCAACCCGCGTATTTTGTCTATATCTTCCTGCCTTGCCGTTACCATCAAAATCGGTATATTCAGTTTTTCCCTCAGCCTGCGGCAAATGGAAAAACCATCCATGCCGGGAAGCATCAAATCCAACAGAATGAGGTTGAAATTTCCGCTGAGTGCAAGGTTTAAGCCAGCAATGCCGTCTGTGGCAATTTCTACCTCAAAGTGGTCGAGTTCCAAATAATCGCGCTCAATGGCCGCGATTGCTCCATCGTCTTCAACAATCAGTATCTTTTCCATGTTTTACTTCTCCTTTAGGAAGGTTAATACAAATGCCAAGCCCTTGCGCAACACCATGAAAAGCCTTTACAGTGCCTCCCATTCGACGGACAGCATTGGCAACAATCGCCAATCCAAGTCCGCTTCCCTTATCTGAATTCTGCCTGGAAGGATCACTGCGGTAAAACACATCAAATAAGTGAGGCAATGCCTCCTCCGATACGCCGGGTCCGTCATCCAAAATAGTGAGCTGACAGTCCTGTTCCGTTAGCTCAAGCCGAATCCATACCTTACCTTTTTCTCTTTCTTTATATTTTAGACTGTTTTCCAAAATGTTTGTGATAACACGGCGCACTTGCAGAGGATCTGCATAAATTTCAGCAGGTTCCAGTTCCATACTTACTGCAAGCCCCTTTTTTTCATAATCTTCCTTGTTTGAGGTAACCACATCCATGATCGCTTGATCCAATCGGAGCATACAAGGGCTTTCTGGATATTCGCCCAACTCCATTTGAGAAAAGAGAAACAGCTGAGAAACAATGTGCGCTAAATTCTCTGCTTTTGCTTTAATGGTTTCCAGATACAACTGCTGTTTTGCCGGCGTTTTGGCCACGCCGTCTAACAACCCCTCCACATAAGCTTGAATCGAGGTAAGAGGAGAGCGAATGTCATGAGAGATTCCAGCGATTAACTCCCTGCGGCTATCCTCCTGTTTTTGCGTTAATTCTACAGACTGTTTCAGACGATCCGCCATTTCATTAAAATCCGAACAAACTGGTTTAAATTCGTCTTTTTCTGTATATTGAATCCGATAATTCAGATTGCCGTCGCGAATTTCACGCACACCGTCGGATAGAATATCCAATGGTTTTTCTATTTTTTTAAACACAAATTTTGTAAGGAATCGATTCGTCAGTAATATGGACAGGAAAACTGCGAATATCACGAAAAGAACGGTCAGGACAAACGCCGTTTTCAAATCAAAGGTGGTTTCTGCCTCAGAATTTCCACCGAGGAGATAAATGGCGTACTCTATATTATGAATTTGTTCCTCGTGAGCATACAGGCGGCGACCATTCATTGTAATAGTGGATTCTCCGTTTAAAAAGTCCGCTGCTTTGATCAGCTCCAAATCTGAAGCTTGTATAGCTCCATATTCAAATATTAGTTCTTCTCCCGCTCGAATTCTTAAGGTAAGACCATTGCTTTCCAGTAATGCTTGGATCGGTGAAACATTGGAATTGTGTTCCAAAGTGTATTCGATGGCTTCTGTTATCACCATGCAGGCATGGTCAAAACTCTCTTGTTCTGTTAGGTTCAGACCAACTCCATTCACCATAGAAAGCCAAATAAACCCAATACAAAAAACTGCAACGAGAGCTGCCGATAAAACCGGGACGATTATCATAAGAATATTTGACCAGAACAAGCGCCGTTTAATTGTCACGGTTTTCGCCTCCTTTCTCACCATCCATTCTACCATTTACAGCTCCTGGATTTATAAACTGCCGTTAAACTTTCATCCAAATGGGAATCGTGAGCAAGATTTATTTTCCTTTTACTACACTGGACATGCCATTGCAGATCAGCTTGGTGGCAACCTCAATCAGTTCTTCCAACGGCAGCTTTTTCTCATCCGCTACCCATTGGCGGTACAGCAAGGTAGAATTGGCTCCGTAATATGCGAAAACAAGATTTTCTGCGTATTCGTTTAGCCCAAAAACACCCCGGTTGGTTTCCCGCCGATAATCCATGATCCGCTTATTGATCTTCTCCCACACCGACTGATAGCTGCCGCTGCACATTAAGCGTTCGTGAAGCAGCGGCATATTAGCCGCGTTTTCAAAAAAAAGCCGAATCAAGTCACGAATATCCTTCATACTTCCATAAGATACGTTTCGCCGGATAAAATGATCTGCAATCTCCTCCTGAAGCTCTGCAAGCAGATCATCCAAACCAGTGTAATGAAGATAAAACGTTTTTCGGTTAATCTGTGCGCGTTCAGTTAATTGCTTAATGGTGATCTGATGATAGTCCATCTCACAGATCATCGATTTAAAAGTACTGCGGATGGCTTCTTTTGTTTTGCGTACACGTAAATCTTCCTGCTTTTTGTTCTCCAATTTCAAAATCCTCCCATTTACGCCACATAAAAAGTATTTTTGTGGTGTAATCTACATGATTGGTTTACATGACCATTGATTTTGTTTCTTTCTTTCATTATAATGCAAACGTGAGTAAAAATCAACACAAAAGAAATAAACCTCTTTAAGTGTATTTTTGCCGTAAGCAAAGCATCTAATACTCTGCAAAAGGAGGCTGCATAATGAAAGTTATATTAGTAAATGGAAGCTCCAGAAAAAACGGATGCACGGGCATCGCCCTTTCGGAAGTCGAACGCGCGCTAAATGAGGAAGGAATTGAGTCTGAGGTATTTTTTATTGGAAATCAGGCTATCCCAGACTGCATTTCCTGCCGCAAGTGCAGGGAATTTGGGAAATGCGTCTTTGATGATGTGGTCAATGAATTTGTAGAAAAAGCGAGACGGGCGGACGGGTTCGTATTTGGATCTCCTGTTTATTTTGCTCATCCCAGTGCCCGTTTGCTGGTTTTTATGGACCGAGCCTTTTACTCCGGCGGCAATGCGTTTGCCTTTAAGCCTGCAGTTGCTGTTTTAAGCGCACGCCGTGCAGGAACAACTGCTTCCTTTGACGTCATCAACAAATATTTTACCATCTGTTCTATGCCGGTGGTTTCTTCCACATATTGGAACCATGTTTACGGTCAGCAGCCGGAGGAAATTAAAGAAGATAGGGAAGGACTGATGACAATGTATAATATTGGGAAAAATATGGCTTGGCTCCTAAAATGTATTGCTCTGGGAAAACAAAATGGTATGGTTTCTCCGGAAAACCGGAAGATCTTAACAAACTTTATTCGATAACAAAAGGAGGATTTATCTTATGAATGATTTTATGTATTCTTATCCGACAAAGGTTTATTTTGGGAAAAATTCCGCATCGAACGCGATAAAGTCCGAGCTTGCTTCAGCCGGTAAAACTATTATGCTGGCCTATGGAGGCGGCTCAGTGAAAAAGAATGGAATCTACGATGAAATTGCGGAAATGCTTTGCAAAATGGGAAAGAAGGTCATCGATTTTTCCGGTATTATGCCAAATCCCACCTATGCTAAGGTACAGGAGGGGGCGATGCTGGCCAAAAAGGAACAAGTGGATTATATTCTCGCTCTGGGAGGAGGAAGCGTCATTGATTGCTGCAAAATTGTGGCAGCGCAAGCTAAAACCGAACAGGATTTGTGGGAAATGGAATTTGCCGACCGCAACATTCCATCCAATGCGATCGCCATGGGAGCCATTGTCACTGCTTCCGGTACCGGTGCGGAGATGAATGGCGGTGCAGTTATTACAAATGAAGAAAAGAAAACCAAAACGGGTATGCTGGCCTTTGCTCCGCGTTTTGCAGTTCTTGACCCAGTCTATACGCTTTCTGTGCCTCGAATGCAGGTAATTTCCGGTGCATTTGATACCCTAAGCCACGCTATGGAAACGTATTTCGGCAATTCCGATCCGGACAATGTTTCCGATGACCTTGCACTGGCTGTTATGCGCAATACTGTTGTCAACATGCGCCGGCTGCTTGCAGACATCAATGACCTGCAGGCACGCGGCAATCTGATGTGGGATTCCGCTATGGCGGAAAATGGTATTCTGAAGGTGGGCCGCCTCACTGATTTTCAGGTTCATCAGATTGAGCATCAGCTCGGCGCTTACACCGACTGCAATCACGGGCAGGGCCTGGCAGTTATTCACCCTGTCTATTACCGTCATATTCTAGCGGCGGCCAAAGAAAAGTTCACTCGTTTTGCAAAAGAGGTATTCGGTACGGATACCGCAGAAGACGGTCTGAATGCCTTCACTGCTTTCATTCAGGAATGCGGTCTGCCCACGAAATTATCCGAGCTGAAATCCACGGTAGAAATGACTCCGGATCTCCTTCGTCAGGTAGCGGATACCTGCAACATCATCCAATGTAATCCCAGAGTATTGAGCCGGGATGAAATTTACGAAATCCTCTGTGAGTGTATATAAGAAGAACAGCATAATATCAGTCATTCTAATTTAACAGAAAATAAAAGCACAAAAAATTTTCGGCCCCCGCTGGATTATTGGCCGAATTATGAGATGAAATTAAAAATTCCAGAACTTAAAATCCAAGAAAGGAAGTTGATACAATGAAAAGGGTGATGCTGATTGCGATGATTTTTGCTTTGACTTTATCAATGGCGGCGTGCGGACAAATTACAGACGGCGGAAATTCATCTGCCGGAACCCAACCGCTTTCAGAAGATACATCGGTAAACTCTCTCGAATCTACGCAGCCGGAAGCTTCCACTCCGTCTGAATCGCCGAGCTCTGCTGCAGAGAATCCGAGTGAGACGGCAGATGGAAAAGTTTTAATTGCCTATTTCTCCTGGTCGGGAAATACACAGGAAATGGCTTCTTATATTGCGGAGCAAACGGGCGGCGATTTGCTGGAAATTCAGCCGGAAACTCCATATCCCACCAACTATAGTGAATGCGGTGAAATTGCTTTAGCAGAGCGGGATAACAATGACCGCCCTGCTATTGCGAACCTGCCGGAATCTATTGAGGAATACGATACCCTCATAATCGGTTATCCTATCTGGTGGCATACAGCTCCTATGATTATCGGCACTTTCCTGGAAAACTATGACTTAAGCGGTATGGAAGTATATCCATTTACTCAGTCTGATTCGATGGATACGGAACAGTTTGACAACTCCATCGCATTTGTTCGGGAAAACGCCGCCGGTGCAGCAGTTCATGACGGGCTGTTTGCAAGGCCTTCCAATACCGAAGCCATTGACGCTTATCTTTCTGAGAACGGCCTTGTGCAATAGGGAGGATGAAATGAAAATATGGAAAGACCCAAAAGCATCATTCATAATTTAAGCGCACTGGATGGAAGAATCACTGGTTCGTTTATGGGAATGCCCTCAGTCAAAGAGAGCAGCGAGGAATATGCCCGAATTCGCCTGGAGTATCAAGCTGATGCCTGGCTTTATGGAACAGTAACGACAAAAGAGTTTACAGCCTTTCGAAAGCCATTGCTGATTGAAAAAGAAATTTCCGTTTCAATGGACGACTTTGTTGCGGGCCAAAATGCCGGACTTTACTATGTTTCTATTGATGTGCTGGGGGAGATTGGCTGGGAATCTGGCACATTCCAAAAACCAGGACGGCCGGATGCGCACATTATTGAAGTCCTGACAGAACAGGCTCCTGCATCCTACCGTGCTTATTTACGCACACATGGCATTTCCTACATTCTGGCAGGGAAGGATTCTCTGGACTGCAAAATTGCCTGTGAGAAACTTTATAGGCTTTTTGGAATTCAGACTTTGCTGATTTGTGGCGGCGGAACCATCAACTGGACCTTTCTGCAGCAGGGATTGGTAGACGAAATAAGTCTTTTGTTGGCTCCGGCAGCAGATGGAAGCCCGGATTCGGTTTCAGTGTTTGAACAATCGCCTTATCTTTCTGCAAGTATTCCTGTAGAATTTCAGCTAAAAGATATTAAGCGGCTAAAGGGTGACGGAGTTCAACTAATCTATACCACCCGACGGCGGGTGTAGAGGGCAGGTGCAAGATGAAGAAAATGATACTGCCCATCTTGTTTTGCTTTATGATGTCATCCATTCTAATACTAAGCGGCTGTGAAAGGACAAATGAACCGCAAAAAGACACAACCATTGTTTCACCAGCATGGAACACAGAACCATTAACTGAAATTTTGGAGGGGAATTCAGCGATGCCGTCCGAATCTATTTATGCCTATGAAACGCAGGAGCTCTATGCCCAGCGAGATGAATACCAAATCTATGGGGTGATATATATTCCGCAGAATTCCGGAGAGAAAATGCCGGCGGTAATCTTTTCTCATGGCTTTGGCGGAACGCATTCAGCAGGTACACAATATGCACAAGCTTTAGCCGAAAATGGATATGTGGTCTACTGTTTTGATTTTTGCGGAGGAAGCACCAGCAGCCGAAGTGACGGGTCGGTTTTGGAAATGTCTTTATTTACGGAGCGTGCAGATTTGGAAGCAGTCATTTCTATGATTCGGGAACTGGATTATGTGGACAGCGAAAACTTGTTTTTAATGGGAACAAGTCAAGGCGGTGCCGTTTCAGCTATCACTGGGGCAGCTCATCCAGACGAAATCCGCGGAATGGTACTCTTGTACCCGGCCTTTGTGATGGTGGATAACGCAAACGAGCTGTTCCAGAGTGCAGCCGAAATCCCTGATACCTACTTTTTCATGTGGATGAATGTGGGAAGGACCTATTTTGAACCATTGCTGGACTATGACATATATAGCGAGATTGCTGCCTATGACAGGGATGTGCTATTGATTCACGGCGATGCAGACGGCATTGTTCCTCTATCCTATTCCGAACGGGCACTTGAGGTTTATCCATCCGCAGAATTGAAAGTCATCGATGGCGGAGGACATGGATTTTATGGGGATGATGTTCAGAAAACAGTAGATTATATATTAGAATATTTGAACGCTCACTGTGCTTAATATAAAAAATAAATACGTCTAAAGACATGGAATTCAAAGTATATTTTGTGTTACTCCGCTTCGTTTGCTCTGCAACATCATAATAAGGCGGCAGATCTTTCTTACCGACAGATTGTCTCGCTCAAAAGTCAGCGGCATTGTACGAAAACAAGACCGCCGCATATGGCGCCAAGATAAATATCCTGAGAAAATTTGCCGTAACGGAAACATATCAGATGGAAATAACCATCTGTTGAGATAAAAATTAAGATTGGAAAGGAGTATGTTTGTATGAAAAAAATTGCAGCTATTATTCTTTCTGCTATTATCATTCTTTCTTTGGCTGCCTGCAGCAGTGATGGACAGCAGGGAGAAAGCTCGCCAGCACCGTCATCCTCTTCTAGCCAGACACCTTCGCCTTCTGCTTCGTCAAATACAAATGAGAGTACTGTCGGAGAAACCTTTCAGGAAGAAGAAACGGACGGCGGAAATATTTTGATTGCCTATTTCTCTGTTCCGGAAACAGATGGTGTAGATACTGTGGCTGGCGCCAGCCGTGTCGTTGTGGATGGTGAGGTCTTGGGGAATAACCAGTACCTTGCATACCTCATCCAACAGGAAGTCGGGGGTGATCTGTTCCGAATCGAAACGGTACAGGAATATCCTGGCAGTCATGATACACTTCTTGACTTTGCATATGACGAGAAGGCAGAAAATGCAAGACCGGAGCTTGCCACACAGATTCAAAATCTTGATAACTATAATGTCATTTTCCTAGGATTTCCCAACTGGAATTCCGATCTTCCCATGCCGCTTTATACTTTCCTTGAAGAATATGATTTCAGCGGAAAAACCATTGTACCCTTTACGGCTCACGGCGGCAGCGGATTTTCCAGAACCATTCAAACCATTGAAGAACTTCAGCCGAATGCAACAGTTGTGGAGGACGGGCTTTCGATCTCCAGAAACAGTGTAGCAGATGCACAGAGCGATGTAACAAGCTGGATTTCTGAATTGGACGTCATTCAATAACAGACAATGCCAAATACGGCAAACGGCATGGATACCATCATGCAGCAATAAAAGCCTGAACATACTTTTCATAGGAAGGAGAAATCCCATTGAAACCAAAAACGATTTGTAAAATCAGCATTGATTTTATTATGACGATTTTACTTTTGCTGCTGATGGCAAAGCAGCTCACAGGGGATTCTGCCCACGAATGGCTGGGTGCGGGAATGTTTATACTCTGGATTGTACACCATCTTTTGAATTTTAAGTGGCACGGCCATTTATTCAAAGGAAAATACACGCCGCCTCGCGCCGTGCAGCTTGCAGTAAATCTTTTGCTTTTCGTTTCTATGATTGAAACAATGATAAGTGCTATCATGTTGTCCAGAGAAGTTTTTGCATTTCTGCCGATTTCAGGCGGTATTGCATTGGCGCGCTCAATTCATATCTTATGCACCTTTTGGGGATTCGTCCTAATGGCGCTGCATCTGGGACTGCATTGGAATATGATCCTCAATTTAATACACAGAACAGTGAAACCACCTGCTTCTAAGCCATTGCAGATAATCCTTCGTGCCGCTGGAACAGCAGTTGCTGTATACGGACTCTATGCTTTTATCAAGAATCGTTTCCTTTCCTATATGTTCCTAACCTCATCTTTTGTTTTCTTTGATTTTGAGCGTCCGCTGCCTCTCTTTTTCACAGAATATATCGCCATTATGGGATTGTTCATTTTTCTTGCCCATTTTGCTGCAAAGGGACTGCAAAAGCGTTTCTCAAAATCAAAGTGATAGAAAATGCCGCATTTGGCAAAAGAAAAACCTCCTTTTACTTTTGATGGAATGGCAAATCCATTTCCATTATGGCAAAAGGAGGTTTTGTCATAAACGACAATTTGACTTGATTCTATGCGCTGGCCAAAACATGACCGAAATGCTTGCTATCAATTAAATCCTAAACTTTGCTTGCTGCTCAGGTCATAAAGCATACTAACATTACAGCCGGTTTTGGTTGAAACAAACCCCAATGTGATTTTACATATTACCACGCTCTTCAGGGAATTGTTTTTATATAATCTCTAACTCTGCTGAACGACAGAGTAGAGAGTAAAGTCGGACAAATCGAAGGAGAGAATGGTACCGTCGCTGGTTTTCTCTACCTTAACCGGCTTTTTGATACTGCCGCATTCCGGGCTGGCAAGTTCCAGATTTTCCGGGATATCCGCATGGATCAAATAACTCACTTCTCCGCCCTGATTGGTCTTTTTGAAGTCTTTGAGGATTCTTCCGTTGCCAAACGCTCCCGTTAAGGCTTCGTGGGCAATGGGTTCCAAATCCCGGTTTAAAATATGCAGGAAGAAGCGGCCGTCGTTTTTGCGCATCCGAAGCGCCCAGCCGGTTTCCCCGGATTTTTGCTCGATTGTAGGCCGAATCGTTCCTTTCTGTATCAGTTCCTTTACGGTTGCGCCGTCTACTTTCTCAATTACCGTAAGGTTGGAGTATCCTGCCTTCAGCAATTCATCGGACAATGGCGTTTTGCGCGGAAAACCGTTTTCGTCTTTTGTTCCAAAGGGAAGGGAGAGAATAGCTGCTCCGCCGTCGGCCAGGTATTGCTTGATTGCAGCAAACTGCTTGTCGGATACAGCCCCCATGTTGGACAAGATTAAAGGCGTTTTTTCCGCTTTGAGAGCGGCAGCGTCTTCCAGTTCGCGGTAGCGGACGAAGCGATAGCCAATATTGTTCTCTACGCAAAGTCTGCTCCATGCCGCTACATCGTCCCAGTGTTCTCTACCGTTTTCGTCTCTATGGCCGTTTTCGCGGCAGTACAAATTATTTGCCAGACGCAGGTCGACAAATTCTTCCCCGCTGTTTTCGCGAATTGGGCTGTAGCGGTCTTCCCAGTTGGCCGTCGGTGCCATCAGCTCATACACCGGACGGATATCGCCTGGATCATAGTGCAGGCGTCCCACTAATGTACTGCCCCAGTTGGTCGCACCCCAGAAACGTGCCAAAGCCCAGCCGAGATATGCGCTTGGCTCATAGGTCTGATAGCTCAGGGCAACGGCCGGAGCTCCGCCCATGCTGCGCTTTGCAATATCCTTCTGCAGCATAGCTTCGGCATCCTTCTTCGCCCAGT
>CALYAR010000086.1 GCA_944393585.1 uncultured Clostridia bacterium
TTGACCTGTACAGCGGACAGTTCTTGATCCGCGCCGTTCAAAATGAGAAAGATTTGGTTTTTACCATTATCCGTATCACTGAGGAAGCAAAGAACGCAGTAAAAAAAGCCGCCGTCAAAAACGGCGCACGGTTCCGCCTGGTAGAAGCAAAGGAAAATCAGGAAGAAAAGAAGGAGCGAATCTTCCGGCTGCTGGTTCAATTTCATACAAAAGAGGATTTTGCCGCAATGGTCATGCAGCTGGAACACGAAATCGACGACAGCTGGAAACTCTATTGCGAAAACGGGACGTTTTATCTGGAATTCAAAGCTGAGTCGTCCCGATTTCCGTTCCTATACTCTACTGCGGTTGAATTTGGTGAAATCGTATTGGACGATCCCAACCGCCTGATTCTTTTGGAGGGCCATAACTGCCTGCTGGCCCAGGGCAGAGCGATCGTCAAAGCTGCTGAATTGTATTAACACTGAAAGCACCCTTTTTGGGTGCTTTTTTTATGTATCTAATAACCGCCTTTCTTCCGCTTTCAACCAAAATCTCCCATCTGCAAAGACATGAAAAAATTATACACTTTCCTGAGAAAAACACAAAGACAAAAATGGCTGCGGAGGGTTATAATAAAGTTATGCCGGACAGGGGAAAGCCCTGCCCGAATTTGAACAAAAGGGGCGTCTTACATGAATCAGGAAATCCGTGTATCCACACCGTCGCGTATTTGTCTATTTGGAGAACATCAGGACTATTTGGGGCTGGAAGTCATCGCGTGTGCGATTGATTTGCGCTTTTCTGCCCGAATCCGCAAAACCGAAGGCTCTGTCATCCGGATTCGGATCCGGGACAGTAAAATCGATACGCTGGGAACGGAAAACACTCAAAACCTTTATGAAGAATATCAGATTGATCTCGCAAAGCCTATTGTTTATGAAAACAAGCGGGATTATTTAAAATCCTCCGTCAATGTCCTGCTCAAAAACGGCTATCCCCTGCAGGGCTTTGACATTGTAATGGACAGCGAAATCCCGATTGGAAAAGGGATGTGTTCCTCTTCCACGATGATCGTGGTCTTAATCGGCGCCATGCTCTGCGCGCTGGATCATCCGGACGCGACCGATATGGAAAAGCTTGCCTATCTCGGGTTCTGCGCGGAAGTGCTGGAATTCAACGAACCCGGTGGAATGATGGATCACTATACGTCGGCGCTGGGCTCGCTGGTCAATTTGGATTTTGCCGGCGGGAAAACTTCGGTTCATCCGCTCCAGAATAAAATTGACGGATGTTTCATCCTGTTTGACAGCTTGGCGCAGAAAAACACCACGAAGGTGCTGGCCGATGCAAAAACGCCGACGCTTTCCGCTCTTGCCAAGCTCGGAACCGACATCAAGGCGCTTGCGGCGGAAGGCGCGCAGCTGCCCGACCTGAGCGCGCTGGACGAGAAGGAAAAGACAGCGCTGCTTGCGAACATTTCTAACTACAAAATATTGCAGGAAGCAAAAAAATACTTTGCCGAAGAAGAAAACGATCCGCCTAAATTGGGCGCTCTGCTCTCTGCTCACCACGACAATCTGCGCAAGCTCGGCGTTTCCACCGGAAAAATTGACCAGATTATTCAGACCGCCTGCCAGGCAGGAGCTTACGGCGGAAAGGTGAACGGAAGCGGCGGCGGAGGCTGCTGTTATGTCTATGCCGCGGCAAAAGACGCGGATCGGATTATCGAAGCGGTTGGAAAGCTGGATTATCCCGCCAAAATATTAAAGCAGGATACCGGCTTCCGGCGGGATGTATAATCCCGGGAAAGGAGATACTATGTTATTCAAAAGTGATAAAATAAAATTTGGAACCGGCGGCTGGCGCGCTATCATCGGGGACGATTTTATCAAGTCCAATATTACCGCTCTGGCGCAGGCCATCTGCAAGGAGCTCGACGGCGACCGGGACGGGATTGTAATCGGCTACGACCGGCGTTTTTTATCGGATAAGGCCGCGCGCTGGGCGGCGGAAGTGTTCGCCGGAAACAAAATCCCTGTACACTTCATCGCCAAAATCGCCCCGACGCCGCTGGTCATGTACACCGTCAAAACCATGAACACAAAATACGGTATGGCGGTCACTGCCAGCCACAACGGGGCCGAGTACAACGGGATTAAGGTCTTTACACGCGGCGGCCGCGACGCAGACGTAGAAGTAACGCGCGTATTTGAAGCTACCCTGCACAACGGTGTGGAAGTCAAATCGATTCCCTTTGAGGAGGGGCTTCAGCAGGGGCTGATTGAGATCATCGACCCGACGAACGAGTATTTGGACAGCATTATTTCCATGATTAACATGGACGCCATCCGAAACGCCCATCTGCGCGTCATATTAGATCCCATGTTCGGCGTGTCCAAAACCTGTCTGCAAACCGTGCTCATCACGGCGCGCTGCGAAGTGGACATCATCAACGACCGGCATGATACGCTGTTCGGCGGAAAGCTCCCCTCCCCTTCGGCGGCAACACTCTCGAAACTGCGCGAAATGGTGGTGGACGGGGGCTATGACCTGGGAATCGGGACCGACGGCGACGCAGACCGCATTGGAATCATCGACAACAAGGGAACCTTTATCCACCCCAATGAAATTTTGGCGCTGCTGTACTACTACCTGCTCAAATACAAGCACTGGACCGGCGATGTGGTGCGCAACATGGCAACAACGCATATTTTAGATAAAATTGCGGCTGATTTTGGACAGGCCTGCCATGAGGTACCGGTCGGCTTTAAATACATTTCGGGCAAAATGGAAGAAACCGACGCCTTAATCGGCGGCGAGAGCAGCGGCGGCCTTACCATCCGCGGACATATCCGCGGCAAGGACGGGATTTTTGCCTCTGCCCTGCTGGCAGAAATGATCTCCGTAACCGGCAAAAAACTCTCGGAAATCCTGGCTGAAATCTACGAACGCTATGGCCGCTGTGCGATGAGCGAATACGACACAAAGTTCTCCGACGCGAAAAAAGCTGAGCTTCAGAAAACGCTCTTTGAAGACAAACAGCTCCCGGACTTTGGAATCCCGGTCAGCCGCGTGAGCTATGCCGACGGCTGCAAGGTCTATTTTGAAAACGGCGGTTTTATCATCGCCCGCTTCTCCGGAACGGAACCGCTCATCCGCATTTTCTGTGAAATGCCCACGATGGAGCAGGCAGAGACGATTTCCAAGTGCCTGCGCGGATTTTTGGGGCTGAAGTAAGCTAAACCGCAGAAAATAACGCAGGGAAGCGGATTGCTTTTTGGCTCTTCTTTGATTAAATAACGAAACAGACAGGCCGGCATATGCCGGCCTGTCTGTTCTATTAAATCCCGTCCTGTTATCTGTTTGACAGCGGGGCAGCCGCATAGCTTTGAAAGCTCGGCCGCCCAACGCGAAAACAATTAAATCCGCATACAGTTTCCCATACACGGCTTACCCGGCAGTATTCATTTACCCTATGCAAATCGCGCCGCTTCCCTGCCGTATACAAATGTTTTTGATTGAAAACTAAGCAGCACTATGCGACGGATTGAAAAATTGTAGGATTGTCAAACATATTGGACAAAGAACTCATTAGGAGAAAGCCATAGAAGAGGCCTCATGGGAAAGTTGTTAGAACGGCGGTTATGGAGAGCAAGCTGTTTTTCAAAGTCATCTAAAGAG
>CALYAR010000087.1 GCA_944393585.1 uncultured Clostridia bacterium
ACGTCTGCAAATACTGCCTCCCACATATTGGCCATACCGCACGCTCCCAAAATCAAAACCAACGCTTTGACTCCCAGAGCAAAGATAATATTGCCATATACAATCCGCATTGTTTTTCTGGAAATTCGAATTGCCGTTGCAATTTTACTTGGCTTATCATCCATGATCACAACGTCCGCCACTTCAATCGCCGCGTCTGAGCCAAGTGCTCCCATTGCTATGCCAATATCCGAACGCGACAGGACAGGCGCGTCGTTAATTCCATCGCCGACGAAGACGAGTTTTCCGCTCTTTGATTTTTCAGCCAGCAGCCGTTCTACCTGCTCCACTTTTCCATCCGGCATGAGGGAGGCATGCACTTCGTCAATGCCGATTTCCTTTCCAACTTTTTCGCCGGCCTCCGGCGTATCTCCCGTCAGCATTACCGTCTTTCGGATTCCCTCTCCTTTTAATTTCGCAATTGCAGCAGGGGAATCTTCCTTTATCTGGTCGGAAATTAATATATATCCGATATAGCGTCCATCCGCAGCCACGTGAACAATCGTTCCAACTTCAGTTTGCGTGGGGACAGAATATCCAAACTGTTCCATCAGCTTCTCATTTCCCGCATATACAACCACATCATTGACAGTCGCTTTGACCCCGCGGCCGGCAATTTCTTCAATATCCCGCACACGGCCGCGCATCATTTCTTTCCCATAAGCCTTTTTTAAGGAAGCAGCAATTGGATGACTGCTGTCACATTCTGCTAAAGCAGCCCATTTGAGCAGCTGCTCTTTCTCTTCCCCATTCTGCGGTACAATTTTGCTGACAGAAAAGGTTCCCTTGGTTAAAGTCCCAGTTTTGTCAAATACAACAATTTCCGCTTTCGACAATGCCTCGAGATAATTCCCACCCTTCACCAGCACACCGCATTTGGATGCGCCGCCGATTCCTCCGAAGAACCCCATCGGAACGGAAATCACAAGTGCACACGGGCAGGAAATAACTAAAAAGATCAGAGCCCGATGAATCCAGTCCGACCACTGCGCTCCCGGAATGAACAGCGGCGGGATCAGCGCCAAGAGCAATGCCGCTATCACAACAAACGGTGTATAATAACGGGCAAATTTCGTAATAAAGTTTTCCGCTTTTGCTTTTTTGGCGCTGGAATTTTCAACCAAATCCAATATTTTTGCTACCGTCGATTCGCCAAACTCCCTGGAAACCCGAATACTTAATGTTCCATTCAAATTGATACAGCCGCTGAGCGCTTCCCCGCCCTCTTCCAACTCACGGGGCATGGATTCGCCTGTCAAAGCAGAAGTGTCAATGGAACTCTTTCCTTCGGTTACTACGCCGTCAAGCGGAATTTTTTCGCCCGGTTTTACAATAATAATTTCACCAATATGAACTTCTTCCGGATCAACCTTCTCCAGTACCCCATTGCGTTCCAGGTTGGCATAGTCCGGACGAATGTCCATTAAAGCGGAGATGGATGAACGCGACCGTTCAACCGCATAATTTTGGAACAGCTCTCCCGTCTGGTAAAATACCATAACTGCCAATGCTTCCGGATATTCTCCCGTGATAAAAGCGCCGATGGTTGCTAGACACATGAGAAAATTTTCATCGAAAATTTGTCCATGCGCAATATTGCGGCAGGCGCGCCACAGAACGTCCCAGCCTACTACAAAGTATACCGGAATATATAAAAACAACCGGTAATACCCCTCCAGAGGAACAAAAAAGCCTGCAACCAGACCAGCCGCTCCAATTATAATACGAATCAGCCATTTTTTTTGCCTCTTAGTCATAGGATTCCCTCAATTCTTTAAATTAATATGGTGCAGTCAGGCTCAATTTTTTTGCATGCCTTGACCGCTTGTTTCATGATAGAATCAAACTCCTCTTCTTCTGCCTCAATGGTTAGTTTTTGTGACATAAAATTAATATGAGCAGATTTTACTCCTTCAATTTTTGAGATCGCATCCTGCATTTTAGCCGCGCAATGGGCACAGTCAAGATCCTGCAGCTTGAAATTTTTTTTCATGTTTCCTTCCTCCTACTCCATAATATGTTCCATACCTTGATTGATAATCGTTCGGACATGGTTGTCCGCCAAAGAATAAAATACAGTTTTGCCTTCCCTTCGGAATTTGACAAGCTGAGCCTGCTTTAAAACCCGAAGCTGATGGGAAATTGCAGACTGGCTCATATTTAAAAGCTGAGCAATGTCGCAAACACACATCTCTGCTTCAAATAATACATAAAGGATTTTAATCCGCGTCGTATCGCCGAAAATTTTATAAAGTTCTGCCAGATCATACAGTGTTTCTTCCTCCGGCATCTGCTCGTTTACTTTGTTGATGATGTCTTCGTGAGCAAATATAAAATCACAGCGTTCTATATCATATTTGTCAACCATTTTATTCACATCCTTTCATTTGAATTATTGTTCATGTATTCATTATATTATATTTTTCAGAAAAGTCAACAAGATATTGCAACAAATCAAAAAGAAAAATATCAAACAAAGTTATTCAATCCATACAAATATATATTGAAAGAAAGGTAATTGAGTGAAGATTATAAATATCCTGCAATCGGCTTAAATACCTACTATAACTTTATTAATATGCCACGGCAGCCATTTTGCACAGACTAGGCAGTTCTTCTAAATATTAAAGTTAGCAATTTAAAAAAGGAAATTATTCTTCCTTTACAGCAAGACTTAAATTTCCTTCCCGCAATACGGACAATACTTCCCTTTTGTTACCCGCAATTTTCCGCAGTGCGGACATCTTTTCATAAAAAGCCCAAAGACAGCACAGGCAAATAAAATCAAAAAACAAACGAGCCCTAAATATGCTTCCACAACAATATCATAATTGTGATCCAGCAACTTAAAACCCATTACACCCCAATCGATTACAAAGATAATCACTGCGACGACTGAAATCCACGTTACTGCTTTTTTCACTTTATGAGCCTCCTTCCATTTCCAGTATATCCGATTATCATATGCGAAGGAAAACTTTTGATAAAAATATATATCCGCAAAAACACTTTTTCAAAATTTTATTCAAGGCTGTTCTCTGGTATCTCCCCGTCTGAATCCTGCTGGAAATATTCCGGTTCCTTCTCAAAAGAGCGGTTCACTGCAATACAAACCGCTACAACAATTTTGGCTCCCGCATTCAAAAGGACCTTGGAACATTCATTGACCGTCGCGCCTGTTGTATAAATATCGTCGAACAGGATAACCTTACGGTCTTTTACATCTTTTTGCACAGCATAGGCGCCTTCAATGTTAGCGGCTCTTTCCGGCAGAGAGCGGAAACTGCTCTGACGTTTGGTATGACGGATCTTTTTCAGGACAGCAGGATCAAAAGGGATTTGCAAAAGTTTTGCCGCGCTTCTCCCTGCAATCTCCGATTGATTATAACCGCGTTCGTTGCGCCGCTGTGCTGAAATCGGAACACAGACCATAACATCAAAAAAGCGCAGATAAGCAAAAAGGTCTTTATTTTGCCAAATCGTCTTGGCAACAATTTCACCGAAAGCAATTCCATAGACCTTTTTGTGATAAAATTTATAAGCGCGCAGTGCGGATGCAACCGGCTGTTCGGCATAAGAGAGAGGCGCTACGAGAAAAGAAGCCGCCGGAAGCTTGCAAGGAAACGTTGCGTCGCCGCTGCGGCCAATGAATCGTTCGCTGCACGCAGCGCAGACTCTGGAAAACCCTAATGTTTCATCCGGATCGATTACTTTCCCGCAAAACATACATTTGGGAGGAAAAGCCTGAGAAACAAGCCATTGAAAAAAACGCATCACATATCGCCCCCTATTTTACCATCGGAGCGGGAGGAAGCGAGTTTGATTTTGTCCAGCAGACCAGTGTAGCGGTCCTTTTCCGTATCGTTTTCAATCATCGCCTCCAAAACATCCCGCCTGCCCACCATGATAATCAGCTGTTTTGCCCGCGTGACCGCAGTGTAGAGCAGGTTTCGCGTCATCAAAACGGCGGGAGCGTGATACAGCGGAATAACAACAATGGGGAACTCGCTTCCCTGGCTCTTGTGAATGGTAATCGCGTAAGCATGTTCCAGCTCCTCCAGCCGGGATGAGTCATATTCCACCAGCTTTTCGTCGTCAAACTGAACCGTAATCAATCCGCTGTCTATTTTTGAAATAAATCCCAAATCCCCGTTGAAAACGCCGATTCCTTCTTCTTGGGAATTTTTCTTTTTCCAGCTCACTTCATAATTGTTGCGAATCTGCATGACCTTGTCTCCGACTCGAAATATCCGGTCTCCAAATTTCTTTTCCCGCTTGTTTTTAGCCGAAGGATTCAAAACCTGCTGCAGGACACTGTTAAAGGATACGCTCCCGACATTTCCTTTCTTCGTCGGGCACAAAACCTGAATATCCGTCATTGGATTGACCCGATACTGCTTTGGAATTCGGTTTTTGCACAGATCCGCCAGCGCATTGATGATGGAAGCAGGATCCATACGGGTAAGAAAAAAGAAATCCTTTCCTTTCTTATTTAAAATGGGGAGATATCCTTCATTAATCCGGTGAGCATTGACAACTATCATGCTTTCTTCCGCCTGGCGAAAGATTTTGGACAATGCAATGGTCTTAATTTGGCCGCTCTGAATAAGATCTTCCAGTACATTTCCCGCCCCGACAGAGGCAAGCTGATCGCAGTCGCCGATCATGATGAGGCGGGAGGCCGGCTTTACCGCTTTTAAAAGTGCGGCAAACAGCAGCGTGTCCACCATACTCATTTCATCTACAATGATGACATCCTCATCGAGCGGGCTTTCCTCGTTTTTCGAAAATTTGCTGTTCGTCTCATCGTCGGAAAAGTTAATTTCCAGCAGCCGGTGAATCGTCTTGGCTTCCCCGCCGCATACTTCGCTCATTCGCTTTGCGGCGCGGCCTGTCGGCGCGGCCAGGCAAACCGTCAGCCCCCAATTTTCAAATATCTCGATTATGGTTTTGATAATTGTCGTTTTACCGGTTCCAGGGCCTCCGGTTACAATCAGCGTTCCGCGCTGTGCCGCATAGAGGACAGCTTCCCGCTGTTCCTCTGCCAGGCGGATTCCCTGCTCCGATTCGATCTTTTCAATCTGCGAAAGAAGCCGCTCCTCTTTCATGCTGTCATATACATTTTGAGAAAGCTGCACCAGCCGTTTGGCAATGACAGCTTCCGCGTGATAAAACCGTGATAAATAAATCCACTGATCCTCTTTGGCCTGCTCCGCAAACAGTTTTTTTTCAGCCGTTAAAGTAACAATAGCGTTATCCGCTTCCACGTCGGACACGCCGATCAGCGAAATGGTGTAATCGATTAATTGTTCGCGCAGCAGGCGGGTGTGTCCGTTATTCGCCGCATTGGCCTCCATAATGTATAAAACCGCCGCTTTGACGCGGTGTTCGTCATTGTAGGCAATTCCCATATTCATCGCAATACGGTCCGCCGTTTTAAAACCAATCGAAGTGATCTCCTCGGCCAAAATATAAGGGTTTTTCCCGATGAGTTCTTTGGCTGCCGATCCGAATTTTTTATAGATTTTAATCGCCATGTTTACGCTGACGCCATATTCCTGCAAGAACATGACTAGCTCCTGCGCGCCGCGCAGTTCCAGATAGGACTGGCCGATCTTCATCGCTTTCTCGTGGCTGATCCCGCTGATCTGCGCCAGTTTTTCCGGCGTTTCTGCGATTACATCCAAAACGGATTCTCCAAACGCATCGATCAGCTTCTTTGCCATAGACTCGCGCACGCCGGAAATGATTCCGGAAGCCAGATAGCGATAAAGGTTATTTTTTCCAGTCGGCAATATTTTTTCACAATAATCGAATTTAAACTGCGTTCCATATTCGATATGGGTGATATAACTGCCGGTCAGGGAAACGTCTTCCCCTTCTGCTAAAAAAGCGGTATAACCAACGCAGGTGACGGGATTCCCTTCACAGTTGATGGTACAGACCGTATATCCATTGTCTTCATTGCGGAAAATGACATCTTCCACAACCCCTTTTATTTCAGAGGATTCTGCCATGACAAACACTCATTTCCTTTGTATCAAAATTCCTTTATCTTTCGCCGGCCGCCTTCATTGCAAATGCCGGACTGCGTTTTTCCTTCAGCCAATAGAACAGCTTAATGAAAAGAATTCCCGACAAAACGGACAGGATTGATACCATCCAGACCGGCAGGACAATGTCCGCCGGATTGGCAGAGCCTGCCGCCGCCCGAAGGGCGATTATCGTTGTCGGAATCAGCTGCACTGAAGCAGTATTGAGGATCATAAAGACACACATGTCATGCGATGCCCGCTCCTCGGAATCGCTGATCTTCTTTAGTTCACACATTGCCGCAATTCCGGGCGGCGTTGCCGCATTGCCCAGTCCCAGAACATTGCAGGACAAATTGGTATTAATCAAATCCATCGCCTTGCTGTCCCTGGGAACTTTTCGGAATAACCGCTTCATTATAGGGGCAGTGATTCGTCCAATGACACGAATCAGGCCCGCATTCTGGGCAATCCGCATAATTCCGCTCCACAAGCACAAAATCCCCGCAAACCCTGCCACGTTCATAATCGAATTCTTCGCCGCATCAATTCCCGCGTTGACCGTTTCCGACAGATTCCCCGAAAAAGCGCTGTAAATCATGCTCAGCAGCATTAAGCCGCCCCAAATATAATTCATCATAGGAAAAACAGCCTCCTTTATCCATGCCTGTTTCCATCCTATGAACATACCGGTCCGAACATGCCTGAATCAGTCCAAGCGCAAAGAGACCTCTCCGTTTTTTAATACTTTTTCCCGCTCTCCGGCTTGAAGGTGCAGAAACCCTTCCGGAGTAATTCCCAAAACACGGCCCTCTTCTCTTTCTCCGCTGAGATATTCTAAGGTGACAAAATCCCCATAACAGCTCATACGTTCTTCATAGCTTTGAATTTCTTCGGAACAAAGTAGATCCAAAGTCCCCTTTTCCCAACTGCGTTCCAATTCTTCCAGCACCAGCGCGATGAGCGCATGGCGGCTTGGCGCCTCTCCCGCCGCTTCTTCCAGCGATACAGCCGGAATTGTCTCAGGATATACGGCTCGTCCCACATTAATGCCGATTCCAATTACCACATATTCCAGCATCCCGTCTTCTGCAGATGCAGAGTAGTTCGTTAAAATCCCGCAAAGCTTCTTTCCGTTCCAGTAAAGATCATTCGGCCATTTAATCTGCACGTTCAAGCCGCACAGAGAATCAATTGCCCTCGTTACGGCCAGGCTGGCCCGAATTGGAAATGTACTTAAAACAGAAATAGATTCCTTCGGCCTTATAATGACGCTCATGTAAATTCCGGCTCCCGCAGGAGAATAAAACGAATGATCCCGCCTGCCTCTGCCGTCTGTTTGGCAATCGGCCAGTACCGTCATACCGTTGGGCGCTCCTGCCTCTGCCAGTCTTCTGGCCTCTAAACTGGTCGAATCCACCGTCGGACAGACAACAATATTACCCCCAAGGTTTTTCGTATGCAGTAGGGAATATAATTCTTCGGCAGAAAGTACACGATCGTCGTGCCCCCGATAAAGATAGCCCTTATTGGGTACCGTGTCGATCCAAAATCCCTCTTCTTTCAAAGAACAAACTGCTTTCCAGACTGCGTTGCGCGATACGCCCAGCTCTTTTGCGGCATACCCGCCCGATAGAAGCTTGCCGTCATTTCTTTTCAAAAGCAGCAATAGTTTATGCTTTGTCATTCGTCTTTCCCTTCTCTTTTCTTTGAGCGAGAAATTACATAAGCAATTCCTTTGCAGAAAACCATCCGGTAGCCGCTCCGATTTTTCCTCCGTTTACCAAATACTGTTTTGCCTTCCGCTGCAGCGACGTATTTTGAGGAAATTCTTCTATCCTGCAGTCTCTGCGCTTAAACAGCCAGAGTTTATAGCTTTCATTTTCTTCATCAAAATCCGAAATAGTATACCGGCTCTGAAACTTAATAATGTTGGAATCTTCGCTAAGCAGATCCCGCAGAGCGGGAGAAAGCAGCCAGCTGGAACAGACAAACTTTTCATATTGATAATACGGAAAATATTTTTCAAAAAATTGTATGGCGTTTCGATAAGAAGCCAGGCAGTTTTCTTCTGTTAAATTGGAATCGGATGGAATATGTACAGACAACACATCTTCATCCTTCCACTTTCTCATTTCAAACGACAAAGTGCCCAAGCGGAACAAATGCATTGATATATGACGAAACGGCCAATATGCGCGGTCAAAACCAAATGTTCCATAGCTTTCCCGATGCTCATAGAGAAAAAGCCGGAAACATCCTCTCATCGTATCCCGAAAAACAGAATCAGGAATTCCTTTTTCCCGATAATGTTCTTTTGTATAGAGCGCCGCACTCAGATAAACCGCCAGCCAGATCCACTGGCCGTCTGGATTTCCTTCTAATTCTGCTGTAATGCGCTTTACCGCCTCTTCGCCCGTTGAAACCTGAAACAGCAAAGGAAAGTGAGGCGCAAGCTTTGAAAAATCGTATTGCTGTATTACCCTGGAAATAATTGTGTTGACTTCCTGCGGAAAATCCAGCCATTCGCACAAACCCATTAATTCTTTCTGGTTCAAATGTTTTGCCAATTCCATGATTTTGATCGCCTCTTCCTTTTAATCTGTACATATGTTCTTTTATTATTTACTATATCAAGATTTCAAACATCTGTCAATTCTCATTTTTGGAAACAAAATCACATAATTATGGTATTTGAAAAAACATTTTTTTCCGATTGATCCATTTATTATATCGTTTTGTGAAAAATCTGAAAAAACAATGAAAAAAGGCGAAATAACTATAGCGTTTTTCAAATGGAGATGATATAATGATCTGGTTGGTGGTTTTCGCTATACATAGTTAAATTTTTAACGTAATATTTGTGAAAATCCCATATCGCAGAAATAAATTTAAGGAGGCTATTATGAAATGAGTGAACAACAGGTACAGGGCTTCAACGGCACAAAGGAACAGGAAGCCAGACTGCTTGCCGTACTGGGAAAGAACAAAGACGTTCGCGGCTCAATCATCCCTATTCTGCATGAAGCGCAGGATATCTACGGATATCTTCCTCTTGAAGTGCAAAAAATCATCTCGAAGCATACGGGTGTTCCGCTTGCAGAGATTTATGGAATTGTCAGCTTTTATGCTCAATTTTCCACTCAGCCCAAGGGAAAGTACAAAATTGGAGTCTGTCTTGGAACCGCATGTTATGTAAAAGGTTCTGGAGAAATTTTAGAAAAAATCAAAAAAATTCTCAACATCGACGTTGGCGCCTGTACGACGGACGGAAAGTTCTCTCTCGATGCAACCCGCTGCATCGGCGCATGCGGACTTGCTCCCGTCATTACAATTAACGATGACGTTTACGGCCGCCTAAGCGCAGATGATATAGAGGGGATTTTGGCAAAATATTAATTTATGAATGCGTCTGAATTGTGTTCCAAAATCAAAGGAGAATGGCTTACTTCTCCATTTGACCGGCCGATATCCCATTTTTTTGCAGGAGATTCCGTCTGTTTTGCTTTAGCTTCCCTGCACGAAAACGATATTTGGATTACGACAGAAAACAGCATGCAGGCAGTTGCTGTAGCGTCTGCCAGGAACATCACATGTATCATTCTGCCTTCCGGCGTTCAAATGGCCGATCCAGTGCAAAATGAGGCAATCCGGCATAAAATCTCTATTTTGTCGTCTCAGCTTAGCGCTTTTGAGATTTGTGCCAAACTCGGAGCGGAAAGCGAGTGAGCATAAATGTACGATTTCTCTTTCATCTTATTGGATTTGGCAATGAACTCTGTCATGGCCGGTGCTACTGCTATTGGGTTCTGCTTAAAAGCCGATACCGATCAGGATTGCTTTTGCGTTCAAATATCAGATAACGGCAAAGGAATGAACGATCCGCAAGCAGCAGTCAATCCTTTTTTTACAACTTCAAAACATAAGCATATTGGGCTGGGACTGCCTCTGTTTCGATATGCCGCGCTCCGCACAGGCGGGACATTCCACATCTCTTCCACGCCGGAATTTTCAACAGTTGTGGAAGGAAATTTCCTTTTATCCAGTCTCGAACGTCCTCCTCTCGGAGATCTCGCAAAGACAGTATTTGTATTGAGCACCGGAAATAAAATTCAGTATCAAATCATCTTTGCTGTAAACTCTCAATCAAAAACGCTCCGATTTACAGGCGGAAATTGGAGCGAAGCAGAATCCATTCAAAAACAAACCGAAGAATTAATTATGAAAATGTTTGGAGGTATTTTAAGTGAAATCACTTTCTGAGCTGCAGGAACTAAAAGAAAAAACCCTGCAAGAAATCAACCTTCGCATGCAGAACGGCGGAACGAAAATCGTTGTCTGTATGGGGACCTGCGGTATTGCAGCAGGCGCCCGTGAAACCATGCGTGCGATTGTAGCTGAACTGAAAAATAAAAATGTAAATTATGCCTCTGTTCTTCTTTCCGGGTGCGACGGCAACTGCGAAGAGGAACCAGTGGTGAAAGTAATTGAACCCACTGGAGAAGAAACCGTTTATGTCCATGTGGATACGGAGGGCGGAAAGCGGATCGTCAATGAACATGTGATTGCCCATAAAGTAGTCGATGGTATGACCAGATAGCAACAGCAATGAAAAATTAACAAAAAGTACAGACGGTTTGATTCTTTTTCTGTTCTGATCAGTTTATACCACAGACTGCAAACAAAAATCAATCCGCTGGAATAGGAGGTTTAAACGAAATGGATATGTACAGAGCACATGTTCTGGTATGCTGCGGTACTGGCTGCACCTCTTCCAAATCACCGCAGATTATTGACAGCATGGAAAAGCTTTTAGCAGAAAACGGCCTGGAAACCGAAGTAAAGGTAGTAAAAACCGGCTGCTTTGGTCTCTGCGCCAGAGGGCCGATTGTAGTTGTATATCCGGAAGGAATCATGTATACGCATGTGGATTTGTCCGACGTAAAGGAAATTGTAGAAGAACATTTTCTGAAAGGCCGGGTTGTTAAGCGCCTGGTTGCCAGCGACGAAGACAGTGCTGAAATTGCTCATTCCATCCAGAATCTTGGCTTTTTCAAAAAACAAATGAGAATCGCGCTTCGCAACTGCGGTATGATCAATCCGGAAAATATTGATGAATACATTGCACACGACGGATATGCCGCTCTCGGCAAATGCCTTACCGCGATGACGCCGCAGGAAGTCATCGATGAAGTATCCAAATCACAGCTTCGCGGACGCGGCGGCGCCGGCTTCCCAACCGGACGCAAGTGGTCATTTGCCGCACAGTCAAAAGGCGATATCAAATATGTCTGCTGTAATGCCGACGAAGGCGATCCCGGTGCGTTCATGGACCGCAGTATCCTGGAAGGCGATCCGCACAGCGTTTTAGAGGCAATGGCCATCGCCGGTTATGCGATCGGCTCCAATCAGGGATATATCTATATCAGAGCGGAATACCCAATCGCAGTGGAACGCCTTCGGATTGCGATTGCGCAGGCGAAAGAATATGGCCTTCTGGGAAATAATATTTTCGGCACCGATTTTTCCTTTGATATTGAACTTCGCCTGGGAGCCGGAGCGTTTGTCTGCGGCGAGGAAACCGCATTAATGGTTTCCATTGAAGGAAACCGCGGCGAACCGCGGACCCGTCCCCCCTTCCCTGCTGTCAAGGGCCTGTGGGGCAAACCAACCATTTTGAACAATGTGGAAACTTATGCCAACATCCCGATGATCCTTTTGAAAGGAGCAGATTGGTTTACAACCATCGGAACGGAAAAAAGCAAAGGAACCAAAGTTTTTGCACTCGGCGGAAAAATTAACAATACCGGCCTGGTAGAAGTTCCGATGGGTACCACACTCCGTGAAATTATCGAAGAGATCGGCGGCGGCATTCCGCATGGAAAGAAATTCAAGGCAGCGCAGACGGGCGGACCGTCCGGCGGCTGTATCCCTGCTGAGCTTATCGACACGCCGATCGATTATGACTCGCTGACGGCGATTGGAGCTATGATGGGTTCCGGCGGTTTGATTGTCATGGATGAAGACAACTGCATGGTTGATATCGCTAAATTCTTCCTGGAATTCACGGTGGACGAATCCTGCGGAAAATGTTCCCCCTGCCGGATCGGAACCAAACGGATGCACGAAATATTGGAGAAAATTACAAAAGGACAAGGCGAGCTGTCTGACATTGACAAGCTGGAAGACCTCTGCAATACCATAAAAATTGCAGCACTTTGCGGCTTAGGACAAACTGCGCCCAATCCAATTTTGAGCACGCTCCGTTATTTCAAACAGGAATATCTGGAGCATATCGTGAATAAGCGGTGCCCTGCCGGGGTCTGCAAAGATTTGCTGAGCTATATTATCATGCCTGATCAGTGTAAAGGCTGTGGCATATGCGCAAAGCAATGCCCGGTTGGAGCAATTTCCGGCGAGAAAAAGTCTGCGCATGTAATCGACCAAAGCAAGTGCATCAAGTGCGGCGTCTGCATGAGCAAGTGCCCGTTTAAGGCGATCAAGCGATAACAAAAGGAAGGAGAAAGGTAATAGAATGGAAACGGTTAATATTAAAATCGACGGAAAAAGCTACAGCGTTCCGAAAGAATATACAGTATTGGAAGCCGCAAGAAGCGCCAACATTGAAATCCCCACCTTGTGTTATTTAAAGGACATTAACGCGATTGGTGCATGCAGAATGTGTGTGGTTGAAATCAAAGGAGCAAGAGGCTTGCAGGCGGCATGTGTCTATCCGGTTTCCGAGGGGCTGGAAGTTAAGACCAACACGCCGATGGTACGCCATGCCCGCAAGGTCAACCTGGAATTGATATTATCGAATCACGACCGTAAATGTTTAACGTGCGTCCGCAACCAGAACTGTGAACTGCAGAAGCTGGCAGAAGAACTTCACGTAGATGAGATCCGTTTCGACGGAGAACGGTTGGAGAAAAAAGTGGATGACCTCTCCCCCTCCATTGTCCGCGACAATAATAAATGTATCCTGTGCCGCCGCTGTGTGGCAGTATGCAAAAAAGTACAGGGCATTGGTGCTATTGATGCAAAAAACCGCGGATTTGCAACCGAAATTGGCTGTACCTTTGACCTGTCACTGGCGGATGTGGACTGCGTCAACTGCGGGCAGTGCATTACAGCTTGTCCTGTCGGCGCTCTCCGCGAAAAAGACGATACGGAAAAAGTTTGGTCGCTGCTCGCCGATGAAAACAAACATGTCATTGTTCAGACTGCTCCGGCTGTCCGTGTTGCAATCGGAGAAGAATTTGGAATGCCGATCGGCACAGAGGTTACCGGCAAAATGGCCGCCGCTTTGCGCCGGCTTGGCTTCGCTGGTGTTTATGATACTGATACGGCTGCCGACTTTACCATTATGGAGGAAGGAACGGAACTGATCGAACGCCTTCAAAACGGCGGAAAGCTGCCGCTCATCACCTCCTGCAGCCCTGGCTGGGTGAAGTTCTGCGAGCATAATTTCCCGGAATTCCTCGACAATCTTTCCTCGGCAAAATCGCCGCATGAAATGTTTGGAGCGCTGGCCAAAAGTTACTATGCTGAAAAGCTGAATCTTGATCCGCAGGATATTGCAGTTGTCTCCATTATGCCCTGCACGGCAAAGAAGTTTGAAGCACAGCGGGAAGAGCTCGCGGTTGACGGCGTCCGTGACGTCGATGTCGTCTTGACAGTTCGGGAAGCCGCCCGCATGATCAAAGAAGCCGGAATTGACTTTGTCAATCTGGAGGATGAAGCGTTCGATTCCCCCTTCGATATTGCCAGCGGTGCGGGTGTAATTTTCGGTGCAACCGGCGGCGTTATGGAAGCGGCCTTGCGCACAGTAGCGGACATTTTAACTGGAACAGACAACAGTGAATTTGAATACGAAGCGGTTCGTGGTACCATGGGCGTTAAACGCGCGGAGGTCAAGATTGGGGATAAAACGCTCAAAGCTGCGGTAGTCAGTGGCCTTGCAAACGCCAGACGTCTTTTGAATGCAGTAAAGGACGGAAAAGAAAGCTACGACTTTATCGAAGTAATGGCCTGCCCGGGCGGCTGTGTCAACGGCGGCGGTCAGCCGATCCATTCTGCAAAGGAACGCATGAAGGTGGATATTCGCTCAGAGCGTGCAAAAGGCCTGTATCACGACGATGCAAAGGCGCAAATCCGGAAATCGCACCAAAATCCAATCGTCATAAAGGTGTACGAGGATTATCTGGAGAAGCCGGGCTCTGAAAAAGCGCATAAGCTGCTTCATACACACTATCAAAAAAGAGAGTTTTAAGTTTCAGAAGTAAAAAAACATGCGCCGGCATAGCCGGCGGCTTTGCAAAACGCCTTGCGGCTCTTTAAACAGCGCCGCAAGGCGTTTTTTTGCACTCTAATTTTGATAGCCGAGCCCAAATCGACTGACAAATTGATCCGGTATTTTCCACAGAATGAACTCATGAAATGCCTAGATAGCCGCGGATATTTTCTGCAAGCACTTTTTCCGGAGTGACCGCGCCGGAAAGGACTACTTTCACCAGATTCGGCTGAATGTACTGAAAAGGCGCCTGTGAACCGAAGCAGAGATGTTCTTCCCCCATATAACTGACCGAGGCTTCAAGCGTTTGAAGCATAAAACTGTCAAGCTGTGTGATATCGAAAAAAATATTCCTTCGTGTGCGAAGCAGAGTACGCATTTCATCTCCTAATGTAAAGGGGGCGACCCCGTTAATCAGAAATACAGTGTCAGGACAGTTTTTGATAAATTCAAGCAATTCCGCTGCGGTAAACGCATCTTCATATGTGTCGAGGCGGTGCCGCTGGCGGTAGTTCTCAAAACCTGCATTTAAACGGACGGGGATATGGTATGACGCGGCGATTTCAGCTGCTGCACAGGCGGCAGGTGAATGGAATGAATATTCGTGATATTTAGGACTTAATTCAATTCCGCAAAAGCCAAAATTTTCAATCGCCTCTCGCATATCACGTTCCCAGCAGACATAGTTTGGATTCACAAAGGCAAGAGGAAGAAACTTTACACTGCCATGAAAATTTTGCAGATCGGCATACAACTGCCGGTTTGCCTGATGTGCATCTTTGTAGAATACGCCGTTCAGCGATGAGATAAGCATATGGGTGATCCCGCATTGCCGGCCGAGCGCGTCTAACCCGTCAAGTGTGCTGTCACGCAAATCGCGAAACGGCCAGTGTCCGCAATAGGTATTAATATCAATAATCATTTTATGCTCTCCCTTTCAAATACCGCAGAAACGCTGTGCCCTCCAGAATTGTACGCTTTTGTGCATCGCTGATTTTTGCACCAAGCATCTTGCCGATACAGGAAGAAAAGGAGAGATCAGTCCCAAATAAGATCCGGTCTGCACCAAGAATCCGGACGGCCTCTTCGATCATCGGGCTGTCATACACACTGCCGCTCATATCAATGAACACGTTGGGGACATCTTCTATTGGCTTGAGCGAACCCTGCCAATCTCCGCCGCCGCCAATATGCGCCATGATAAACCGCGCTTTAGGATAGCGCTTTCCGATATTTGCAAAATGAGTGCCATTGGATATGCGCGGTTCTACCCTGCGGGAGGCCGAATCGCATACCATGCCGGCATGCATCAGAATCGGAACATCGAGCTCAATACATTTCTCAATAATAGGAAACTGAACCGGCTCATCAATAAAGTATTGATGGTACAGTTTGACGCCTACCATGCCAAGCATTGTAATACAGCGCTGTATCTCCGAAACTGCCTGCGCACAGTATCCCGGATTGACAAAACACATGCCGAGGATTTTTGACGGATGCCGCCGCATCGCCTGCACTACTACGTCGTTTCCCCTTTTAAAAACTTCCGGCGGGCAATACGGATCTGTAAACGGGATTGAGCAAACAAGCTGATCCATACCGGCTGCGTTTGCCGCCGCCACTAACAGGTCGCAGTCCCCATCCAGCACGCCGGGCGCCGATTCACGCACATGTTCGTGCCAATTAACCACAGGATTATCGTGAAACAGGCGCATCTGTTGACTGAGAATATCCACCATATTAATCCACCTTTCCCGGTGACCAGCACCATTCTATTTTAACTTCATTATACCAAGCGGGTTTCAGCCCCACAACAACTATCATTCTGCAAATTTTCCGAAAATTCTGACCACGGCATACGAAAGATTGCTGCTGCCGTCCACGTTATTGACATCCATAACCGCTACTATTAATCAGCCTGTTAATCAAGAAAAAGGGATACTCTTGGTAAACAGTTTATTTTTCCCGTCCCGACGGCGGCCATGTTAAAGGTGGAAAAAAGTATATCACAGGATATTATATAGAATTCGATCCGGGAAATACTGAAACAAATCAAAGAGAAACCGAACAGATAGTATCAAAAACTGATTCACTTTAGCCATCCGCCAAAACTATATACGAAACTCTTAATTTAGTACGATCAATTCGATAAAGAACAATTTGCAGAAAACAATTTGTTGCTTATATGGATTTGCCATGTTACAGTGTAACTGTAATATTTCACTGGACGCCGCATTGCTGCTTCGAACAAATGAATCTTTTCTTTTGGAACCCAAAAGGCCAATATGGATTAGGGAACCTTTTGTAAACCATACACTGACGGCAAAACTTCCAAGGACGAAAACCCGACCATGAAAATTCCTGTCGTTCACCCCATCTGCTTTCCATTTCGAGCCACAAAGAAAGGAATGATTAAGCGCGGATCCCTGCACAGAAGCCCACGCTCCACTCCCTTCTGAAAGATTATATCCATGCTTCCTCTTCCAACCGTCAATCCATTTTTGCAAAAGTATTTTGAAAAAGGCGTCATACTCAATCAAGGAGTCCCCCTGCGGGACGTATCTTAGAAGTTTTTCTCTTTCAATCAAAGAGGAAGGCAGAAACGGATTATACTGCGATTTTTCTCAAAAAAACAAATTCCAGGCTGTAAAAGTCTGGCCAATTAAAATCTTATAAAGAAAGGAAGTATCAAAAATGAAGAAAAAAGTATTAGCATTGCTCCTGTCGGGCTGTATGTGTATGGGTTTGCTCGGCGGCTGTACAAGCGGCGGGGACAAAGATGCCTCCACTTCCCCATCCCCGTCCAGTTCCCCATCCGCCAGTGCGAGTGCGAGCCCTGCCGCTTCTACGGGGAATCCCTGGGATCCGGTTCCGTCTGAGAAAAAAGAAAATTTTAACAAGAGCGGTTACCCAATCGTCAATGACAAAATTACGGTTACAGGCGTATTTTTTGCCTCCCCAGTCCAAAACTACGGTGCTCCGGAGGATATTGCTTTCTGGAACAAGCTCGAAGAAATCACCAATATTCATATTGACTGGGAAATCATCGATGGAACAGAAGATTCCGCGGTCGATCTGTACTTCGCCTCTGGAAATTACCCAGACTTTTTCTACAACGGCGTAACCGTAAACCGTCAATCCACTTACGGCGTAGAGGGCAAGCTGTTCTATGACGTATCCAGCCTGATCGAAGAGTACATGCCGAACATGATGGAGTGGGCAAAAGAGTATCCGGAAATGTTGAAGGTAATCCGCCAGATTGACGGCGCGATCTATACCATGCCGCGTCTGCAGGTCGCTTCCACCTCTGCACAGGGCCAGATGTTCTTCCGTACCGATTATCTGGAAAAGGTTAATAAAGAAGCGCCAACCACTCCGGATGAATTTTATGACGTATTGAAAGCAATCAAAGACTCCGGCCTGACACAGGGCAGCGCTCCGTTCTTCCCCTATCCCAACAAAAATGCTCTGGACGTCCATGCGGAAGGGTTCCTTTTCCCGGCATTCGGCGAAGCCATTGACGCATTCTTTGCAGATGACGGGACAGGAAAAGTTGTTTACAACAAAACTTCCGATCAGTACAGACGCACTCTGGAATTTCTGGCAAAGTTATATGCGGACGGTCTGCTTGAACCAGAATATTTTACAATGGATGTCACAACCTTCACAGCCCGTACAAAAGAAGGCAGAGTTGCGTTTTCTACCTACATGGCAGACCTGCAGCCGGAAAACTTTGAGGATGGAAAAGTCCAGATTGATTGTCTTGCTCCGCTGACCTCGGAATTCACCGGCAAACAGCAGACCCGCGCTTATGATTACGTATCCAGCGCAGGCGGCGCAATCAATGCGAACTGCAAATATACAGAAGAACTTCTGCGCATGTTCGACTGCTTTTATTCCAAGGAGGAAATCATGCCGGGCTCCGGCTTTGACTGCCTGTCTCAGAGCACGGGTCTCCGGGGCGTAAACTGGGATTACTTTGAAACCTCCGACGGAACCAGGGGATATGAAATTTTGCTTCCAGATGACTGGACAGAATCCCAGTGGACCTATTCTACCCTGCACAACACCTGGGGGCAGGAGTTCAGCGCATTCGTACTTCCGGATATTGTAAGCGCAAAGGAAGGCACCAACGCATATGCACGTGAGACTGGTATGATGAAGAACAACATTCCGTTCGCTGTGACCACTTTCCCGGATACTAAAATGAAGTATACGGCGGAAGAATCTTCGTTAATGACACAGAAGCAGACCGATATTACATCCTATGTCGATCAAATGCGTGCAAAGTTCATCACAGGCGTGGAACCTCTGACCGATGCCAGCTGGGATACTTACGTCAATACCATCAGCAATATGGGAATAGAGGATCTTCTTCAGATTAAACAGGCCGCATATGACAGATGGAATGCAGCCTGAGTTACGCCCAACTAACCAATACTATTTTTCATTTTCTTATTCAAACCACCACCTGGAAACGAATATTTCCGGGTGGTGGTCTTTTCATATGTCCTGTGAAAATTTAAAGTAAAAAAGTTAGATATATGACGGAATCCCATAAATTTTCCTTGTTTTTCTGCCGCACTTTGCCGGGCCTCTCCCGTTTAAATAACTGTTATAGGAAAATCCTTCAAATATCGTTTAAGAAAAATAATATGAATGAAATATATGCCTATACCTTATTTTTTGCGTAGAATTCCCGATACTGCTTGGGCGATATCCCCCAAATCTGTTTGAATACCCGTCCTAAATCCGTTTGATCTGTAAAACCGCATTCGCAGCTGATTTCATATAAGCTTAAATCAGTACCAAGCAGCAGTTCACAGGCATACATAATTCGAAGATGGCGCAAATACTCATTCGGTGGTTTGCTGGTTGCCAATTTAAATACAGAATAAAAAGGGGTTTTTGACATGAGGACCCGCTTGCATATCTGATCCATCCGCAGCTTCTTTTGCATAAAATTCTGTTTGATATACTGGAAAGAATTTTGCATAACATCCCGGTATTTTTCCAATAGTTCAATATATTGAAGCATCAGTGTAGATTGGTATTCTTTTGCAATTATCCGCAGCAACTCTGTAAAAATTTTAGGTATTTTCTCAGAACATAACTCATGTATGTTATTGTTATGTTCGCTGAGCTCTACTAGAATAGATTCTATTTGAGCGGCAGTTTTATGCGTCATGCACAGCCCGGGTTCAATCATATTTGAGTTTGTTAAAAGAGGAAGCAAATAGATTAAATCAAAAAGCGAGTCGCTTGTGCTTTGATCTACGGCATCAAAAATCATCTGCTCTGAAATATCCAGCTGAAAAACTTCTGTAGTACCTTTGGTAAAGGATGTGTCGAGAGCGTGTTCAAAAAGCGGCGGAACGATGATCAGATTGCCCTGTTTCTGTATATAAGTAATGTTTCCATAGGTGTGCCGCATCATACCTTGGCGCACATACCAAAGCTGTATAAAGTTGTGCTCGTGATTTGGGGCAGTAAACGCGTCAAAATCCCTCAATGTGCCGAGTACCAATCTATCTGCACTGTATTTATAGGTACATGTTGCCTTAGAAGGGAGGGGCGTATCACAGGCAGGTAATTCAGAAGTAAACACAAAGATCGGCTCCTTTCCTGTTTCATTACCTTAAAAGATCGTCGCAAAAGACGGCAAATACACAATTCTTTATTCAGAAAGGGCGTTTAAATAGCTGGTAACCGCTTAAAAATCTATTTCGAGTAATATAATTATTCTATCATATTTTTCTGACAATTCAAGTTTGAAAAGGACAATTTGCAGAAAATATTTAGTTGATTATATGGGCCCGCCATGTTACAGTATAGGTGTAATCTTTTATGCTGTTCTGCTGAAGTGAATCAGCAGGGCGTCTGCTTATATTTTGTTATGACGCTGCGATATTTAAAAATCCTGGAAAAATTATTTATTATAAATTGAGATGCGCCCAAGCATATTCAGATTGTTTCGGATGGTACTAAAATGCCAGAAAGATTCCTAATTAAAAAATATACAAGGAGGATACAAATATGAACAATATGAAAGAGCTATCGGACCGGGAACAAAATGCGATCGTCCTTTTGCCGCAGCATCTGCTTTGTATGCGATGCCTGCAGGGCGGAGGGAATGCCGAGTTTATGAAACGAAATAGTTTGGCTGAAAAACTTCATATAATCAGGGAAAATCCGGATATCCATGTAACGCTTGTTGCGGCGTTTGACGAGGTGGGTGCAAAAACGCCGCTCTATTGGGCACAGACGCCGGAAGAACGCAAGCGTGATCTTGACGTTCTGCAGAAGCTTGGGCTTGTGCCAGGCGATACGCGCACTGCACGGGATTTATTGCGCCGGATAGAGGAGGAGATCCCATCGCTCTCAGGAATCTGTACATATCAGACGGATTACGAGGGAGTATGGACAGAATGTCCGCTGGCCCGCGAGGGATATTATGAGAAATGCGGCGAGATCACCGCACTTCGCACACCAGAAGAAATGAAAGCGGATAAAATCACCTCATGCCAGAAGCTTAAGGAAGCAGAGCAAATCGTCATTCGTCCGCATCATTTGCTGTGCACCATCTGTTACATTGGGAATGAAAAAAATGACATTCCGCTTTAGGAGGATAATCTCTACGAAATGTGGGTTAAGATCCGGGAAAATCCAGACATTCCTGTACTGCTGACAGACGGCCCCGGCGACTGCATGATCTGTCCGCCGTGCCATTCCTTCTGTCCTGAACGTGGAACGTGCTTTGCGGCGTGCCACCTTCGTGACCGAAAAAAGGATCTGGATACCATGCTAAAACTCGGCCTGCGTCCAGGCGATGTGCTCCCCGCCCGCGAGCTGATTGCACGTATCTACCGCAGCATTCCGACTACAGATGGTATTTGTGCATATGGGAAGGATACTTCGCCGGAATGGTCCGCTTGCCTGAGTGTAGCAATTAAAAAATTTGAAAAAGGGTTAGAGCGTGGTGTTCTTCAATCATAACCAGCGCAAGCCGGTTATAGATTTGCAGCAATCGGATCGTGGAAGGCTAAGCGGCGCCATTTCCTTGTTTGGATGGCGCCGTTTTCTGTTTAATAGTATTTTAAGATAATCTCCATTCTTTATATTACAGGGGAATTAAAGGCTTTGGTAAATAAAAAATCCGCAGTGCATTCGAGATAGCTTGAAACATGTCTTTCGAAAGATTAGGGATAATAATGCAGTAAAACATACACTACATTCAAGCTATAGTTTGTATAATAATTGAACGATTGCTATCATGTAGCCAACTACCAATCCCCCCTTAAAACAAAGTAGGCCCTCCTCTGATTGCGATTAAAAACATGGCCGTTACCAATAGATTATTTGTAAAGAAAGAGAAGTCCTCGCAAATCCCCAATAGACTTGAAGTGCTGATCCTTTTTGATTTAACTTTTTTAGATGAAAAAGCCAAGTTATTCTATTCCCTTTTCAAGGCGTAGGTAGTACAATAATATTGTAGGATTGTCAAACATATTGGACAAAGAACTCATTAGGAGAAAGCCATAGAAGAGGCCTCATGGGAAAGTTGTTAGAACGGCGGTTATGGAGAGCAAGCTGTTTTTCAAAGTCATCTAAAGAG
>CALYAR010000088.1 GCA_944393585.1 uncultured Clostridia bacterium
GCGAGCCGGTCTATGAGACGGTCACGGATCCCGCCGCCACGCGCCGGGCCGTTGATGACGTACTGGACCGCGATGGGTACGAGCGGTGGGTACGGGAACTGTACTCCGGCATCCAGGTGGACAGCGGCATCTATAACAACAAGAATCGCTTTACCCCTGCCGGGAACCGGCGCACCTTCCAGCAGACCCACTATCCCGTTACCCTGGAAAACATCGTAAAGGCTATGAAGGGTCAGAATGATGGAAACACCAAGAACGTATCCGGTTTTTATGGCGTCAAGAGCCTGCGGGCCGGGACCGCCAAGCGCTTCAAGAGTATTGCGGATATGCACAAGTTGGAGGGGCGGCTTCAAAACATGACCGAGGAGCAGACGAAAGCCATCTATGACGAGCTGGACCGTCGCCTGATGGATATTACAGAGGCGCTTGCCGAGAAATCTCCCAACAGGAAGGGGGGCTTCGACTATTATTTAGCTGACAGCATCGGCAATATACTGGTAGAGATCACAGCTGGAGAGACGTACACCATTGACGCCATTATGAAAAAGTTCAATGGAGAGTACGGATTCCACATCGGAAACGAGCTAGCGGCTCAGGTTCGTGACCTTCTTTATGATGTGTCTCAAATGCCGGTGAATATATTCGAGGCAAAACCAGAGCGTGCAGTAGGATTTGATGAAGTGCTGGCCGCTGTGCTGCCAGATGACGTTAACGCAGATTTGAGAAAAATTCTGGAAAACAAGGGAGTGAATATCCTTACTTACAAAAATGGAGATGAATCAGACAGGCTAAAAAAGGTAAATTCGGTCGAAGGAGCAAAATTTGCTTATGCTACTTCCTTGGAACGGGATAATGCACGGTTAAAAGAACGGCTGAATCATTTTAAAGGACAGCTGAAGCGGACAAAGAAAATTACATTTGAAGAGAAAACAGTAAATAGGATTGCCAGGGATAAACTGAAAGAGTATGACAGCGGGGCAGATGTGCCGTCGGTTGCAGGAAAAATTCAAACGCTGTATGAGTACATCGCCAACGGAGATGGAAAAGAGCATAATGTATCCTGGACTGAGGTAAAGTCACAGCTAAACGAGATCGCAGCTGAAATCGCCGAAAACGCGCGGATATTGGATGATACACTCTACCAGCAGTATGCGCCATTACGGAAACAGCTCCAGGGAAATACTTACTACTTCGATCCGCAAAGCCGCGCAGACCTGGAAACAGCAGGTGGATATGACGCAATCCGAAAACATAACATGGGCCGGTTTTTCCTGTCTGCCGATCCCGGCAAAACGGGGATTGATACGCTGTATGATGAACTTAATGCGCAATTCGGAAGCACATTGTTCCCAGAAGAGATTACAAATCCGGCAGACCAGCTGATCCGGATTTCACAGGTATTAGACGACCTGCAGCCTATTGTGGAAAATCCCTATTCAGCAGATATGCAGATGGTAATCGAACATATAGGAAACGAGATATTGGAACAATTCTTTGAAACACCGCAGGTGAAGCCGACTTTTGCAGACCGGCAGGCTCAAAAACTGGATGAAACCAACAGAAGATGGCGGCAGAAATACGATCAGGCAATCATAAAAGAGCGTACAAAGCGGGAAGAAAAGCTGGCTGCTCTGCGCCAAAAATATCAGAGTAAAGATGCGAAAGCGCGGGAGAGGCGCGAAGCAGGAGATTTGCGGGCAAAAATAGAACGGCATGTATCTAAGCTGTCTCAAAAATTACTGCGGCCAACCGACAAACAGCACATACCGGAACCATTGCGGCAGGCTGTGGCGGATATGCTCCAATCGATTAATCTGGAAAGTTCGTTTGTAATTGATCCTGAAACCGGCAAGCGCGTAAAACAGGGGACGGCAAAGGCGGAAGCGATTGATAACCCCGAACCGGTAAAACGGACGCAAGCGTTCTCGGAACTTCGCAGGCAATATGAAGAAATTGCGAAAGAAAATTCCAAGTACAATCTGGTTTTAGACGAAGACTTGATAGAAAATCTGAAAGAAATTGAAAAGATGAAGCAAATCCGCATTGCCGATATGAACACGGAGCAGCTCACCACCATCTGGAATACAATCAAAGCAGTGGAAGCGTCGATCAGCACGGAAAACAAGATTTTTAATAAAGAAGCAGGAAAGAGTATATCTGATTTGGCAAATCCAATGTTTGAAAAAATAACAGGAAGAAAGCCGCGTTGGTTTTTCAAGGATGACGGAACCGGTATTGCAGCGAAAATAGGTGCTGGACTAAACAAGATAGACGGTGCCATTAATGTGGATATGTTATCACCGGAAACATTTTTCCATCGCTTTGGAGAAACGGGAGATAAAATTTTCCGTATGATGCGCAATGCCGAAGACCAGCAGACACGGATTTTGGCGGAAGCGACAGATTATACACAGACAATGCTAAGTAAATTCCATGCGGCGGGGTATTACGGGGAGCGAGTGAGCGCGGCAAGCGGGGAATATTGGGCGCTGTCGGCCTACAATCCCGATGGGAACGTCTTTGACCCTTTGGGGATTGGGACAGAGCAGAAAGGCCATGCCGTTGATACGGCGGCAGCCTTCTTCCAGGCAGCGCCCAAAGCGAAGCTGTACATGCTCCCGGTGAACAAGGGCGTATTCTACAGCGACGGCAGCTATACCAGCGAATTCTTTGACAAGGCCGCAAGGATCATCGAAGAAAACCACATTACAAACCTGTTCGTCTCAAGGAGCGCCCAAAGGCACAATAGTTACTTCCGGGATTTATCGCAATGGCTGAAAGAGCATGAGGATTTCAAATACTTCGTGGCGGCGGGGAATTACGCGGGAG
>CALYAR010000089.1 GCA_944393585.1 uncultured Clostridia bacterium
ACGCAGCCGCCGGAACGGGAAAATCCTCCCGGATTTGTCGGCGGGCCGTATCCTTACTGGACTGCATTGGGCAAAGCACTGCAGGAGAGACTTCAGGCATTGAGCCTTTCTTATGTGATAACAGAGAATGAAGCGTATGCGAATAAGGCGATTGAATATGCCCTTTCGATTGCAGACTGGGATGTGTGGTCCGACCCGCAGTACGCTGCTGTAACCAAAGAACCGACTTGTCTTGATACAGCCCATATTACGATGGGAATGAGCACAGCCTATGATATGCTCTATGACGTTATGACACAGGAGCAGCGAAATAAGATCCGAGATGCTATTGTGACCAAGGGTTTGGATAATCTTTACATTGATTCGGCCAAAAAAGTGGATCAAAACATCTATATGCTGCGTGCCTCTGCCCTGGGGATGGGGGCCTGCGCAGTGGCGGAACCGGAATTGAAAGAAAAAACCGATCGCTATCTGACCCGGGCCGACGAATTTTACAGGTGGTATTTGGATGAACGTTCCAATTCGGGCAATCAGGAAGGATTCTTATATACCAGCTATGCAGTAGAAGCCTTTATCCAAAGTGTTGATCAGATTTCCCGTACTACAGGAGTCATGGAGCTTTTGAACCATCCTTATTTTAATGATATGCTGGTACAGTGGGCAGTCAATTTTGCAGCGCCTGGTTCCGGAACGCTTCCTACCTATTCGGATTCCAGTGAGACAGCGTATTTCTTTAACACAATGAGCATTTTAAATAAATGGCTCGAGGACGGAAACGCCGGTTATTATCTGGCTACCTCCAAACCGGCCGGAGGCCTTTTGGAACGGTTCCTTTACACCAATGACGATCCGGTGATCAACGATCCCGAGGAGAGTCTGAAAAATGTGTGCGTAATGGATTTAATCGGATATGGCGCCCTTCGGACCGGATGGGACAGCAAAGATATGCTGCTTACCATGATTTCGAATAATTCCAAGCTGGGCCATAACCATTACGATCAAAACAGCTTCCAGCTGGCCTTTAATGGAGTGTGGGTTGCTTCGGATGCCGGATATGCCGATTTCTCCACAGGAACGGCCAAAAATGAATTTACGATTTGGAAAGGACACAATACCATTTACGTCGATGGGAAAACCCAATCCATAAAGGGAAACGGCGCTCTGGAAGAAAAAATCGCCTCCTCCCTCTATGGTCATATGGTAGGAAGTGCGCCGGAGGCATATGGCAAAGAGGGCAGTGAGAATATATTAGACCGGTTTGACCGGCATGCAATCATGGTAAACCATGATACCAATCCATATTACATCTTAATCGACGATTTGGCTTCCTCCAAAGCGCGGACGTACGGCTGGCACCTCTATACCGGAGCCTGGAACCGGTTTGCTGTAGACGGAACCGAACGGCAAGTGACCAGCAGCGGCACGGGAAAAACGATTGCCGTCACAAAAAGCGGCCAGAACCTGTATGCACAGTTTGTCGGCAATGATCCGCTGTCCATTGCCTCCGGCATGTACCGCGGGACCGAAGGGCCGTCGATTCTGGTAGAGAGCCCATCGGCGAACAATTATCAGTTTATGAGCATTCTCAACGCTTCTGAAAATACAGGCAGTGTTGCGGCTGCTGCAATCATGAATACGGCCGCTACAAACAACAACGGTGAAATCAAAACCGTTGCGGTGGACGGATCGTCCTGTGTGTTTTTCCGCGCGGCTGAAGCCGGGGATGCCATCACGTTTACCTTCTCCATTGCAGAGGACGGCGAATATGATCTTAGCCTGGCATTGCCGCAGTCTCCCGCATACGGAAGTTACCAGATGTATGTGGACGGTACGGCTTATGGCAGTATTTATAACGGATATGCGGCGGATGTTGCCATGAGTTCTCACCCGATCGGGAAAATAACTCTGTCGCAGGGCGAGCACACGCTTACCATGGAATGCGTAGGAAAGGATGAACGATCAACCGGCTATTTGATTTCTCTTGCAGAGATTCTGTTCGGAGGAGAAGAAGACAGCCAGGAAAGTAAAATTGAACTATTAGAGCAATATGATACACCGGCCGTTCTGGGTGCAAAAATTGCAAACGGCACCGGAAAACATGATATCATCCTGTTTAACCGCAGCGACAGTGAAACTATGAGTATGGCCGCTGTTGCAACGGATGCAAAACAGGTCTCCCTGCTTGGCATTGACAGCGTGATCGAAGAAGGATTTGGAGCAAGTGACGTCAGCACGCTTACCTTTGGAGCAACGAAGCTGTTTGAGTCGGAAAATAAAGCTTCTGTAGCGGCAGATTACCGTCAGGACGGTATTCTTTCCTATGAAATTTCTTCCGAGTCTGCGCAGAACGTCAAAGTGTATGTGGGAGATAAACCGGTTCTGGTTACGCGGAACGGAGAAGAGATTTCTTTCACAAAAGACGGGAATTTGGCAGAAATAGCAGTAGAGGAAGGCACCAGTTCCATCGAAGTGAAAGAATACACAAGCACGGATGAAGAGACGGATGAAGAGACTCCGTCCAATCCGGAAAGAGTGAATCAGCTGATATGGCAGCAGCTGCAGACTTCCAAGTTAAAGGATATAGACCAGAGCTGGGCCAAAGAATATATTCTGGATCTGGCCGAGAAAGGAATTGTAAGCGGTGACGAAAACCAGAATTTTAATCCAGATTCCCATATTTCCAGAGCGGAGTTTGCTGTGATTTTGATGAAGGCACTGGACTTAAAAGCAGACCAAACCATTCTGTTTGAGGACGTAGTGGAAAATCAATGGTATACCCCCGCTGTTCGGGCTGCCGCCGCAGCCGGCATTATGAACGGCTACGGAGATACCATCTTTGGGCCGCACGATACCATAACACGCGAACGGGCGATGGTAGCTTTAGAAAAGGCGGCCGATTATGCCGGGCTGTCTTTTGCGGCAGAGGAGAATGCACTGGAGGCATTTTCGGATGCGGATCTGCTTTCAAAATGGGCAGCCGGCAGTGCTGAAAAATTGGTTTCTGCCGGTTTGATTGCGGGCAAGGACGGCCGTCTGGACCCGCAGACTGGCATTACAAAAGCAGAAACTGCGCGTATTGTGTCTGCCTTTTTGGATAAGATGGAATAAGTTGCAAATATACAGTATGCCCCGAAGCCAGTTGCAGGCTTCGGGGCTTTTTCATTTTAAAGTTCCTACCTTCTCACAATCGGGTACGCTGTCTCATACTATAAGGTAGCCTCTTTTTTTACCGGCAATCACGGTTAAAACGGGTAAAAATAGAAAGAGCCATTATTTTCGGATCACTGGGAGAAGAAAT
>CALYAR010000090.1 GCA_944393585.1 uncultured Clostridia bacterium
GTAACTTTGCTCTTGTGTTCTCCTATTGAATATGCTAAAATAAAGACATAATTTTTATTTTGTTTTTATTTTGCATGAGGTGATACAATGCCAAGGGTATCTTATTCTGAGGAGGATAGGGAACGTATCCGGGCAGCACTTATTTCCGTCGGGCTTGAACTGATGGCAAAGCAAGGCATACAGCATACAACCGTGGAGCAGGTGTATAAAAAAGTCGGCATTTCAAGAAGCTTTTTCTATTCTTTTTTTTCAACAAAAGAAGATCTGGTTCTGGAAACGCTATACTGGCAGCAGCCTAAAGTTATCGAGTATGTTCAAAAGCTAATGGCCGATCCTGCTTTAAGCTGGCGAGAAGCTGTAAAAAAATTTCTCCATGATTGCTGCTACGGAGAAGAAAATGGAATAGCTGTTTTAACAATTGAAGAACAGCAGCTTATTTTTAAGCGGCTGTCAAAGGAAAGCTACCAGATGTTTCGTCAAAAACAACACTGGCTCTTTGGAAAAATATTAGAAAGCTTTGGGATAAAAGCAGACGCAAAACGGATCAATCTGTTCACAAATTTAAGCCTGACAGCGATGATTATACGCAGAGCGCTTCCCGATACCCTTCCCTTGTTTGTTCCTGAAGTTGCGGATGAAACAGTTGATTTTCAACTTGATGCGATTGTGGATATCTTGGAGAAGTTGAAAACGAATCCCCCGATTTTGCATGATGGGAATTAGGTAAATCCGTCCGAATGTTTTGCTGTGGTGTTATATTCGGGCGGATTTTACTTCACTCAAAATAAATACAAAAATATTTATTTGTTTTTATTTTATGATCAGCAAAGCGCAAACCATACAAAGGAGAACGCAAGAGGAAAACATTTGACTTACTTACATTCAAATAATAAAAATTAAGGAGGAAAAGTTATGGGATTTTTTAGCAAGTTGTTTAAGGGACCAGAAATTGACATGGAAAAGAGCAATGCAAATGCGAAGAAAATGCGTGCTCTATTTAACCAGGTTGTTGAAGGAGGGGACGATTATAGGCTGATTTTCGGATATACTGAAGATGTGAGCCGTTTCAACTATGGCTTTGTTCATGGAAGCAAAACGAAGATTGGAAATTTAATTGTCGGCTGGAACGAGGCCAGTCAAACAATTGTGGTTGTCCCCACGGTTCCCGATCTTTCCGGCTGTGGTGATCCCACCTACTACCGCCGTTCTGAAATTTTGAAAGCCTATCGCAATAAGTACCCTACCGATGCGTTTATCATTTACCCAGACAAAAAAGGGTATATCGGTATCAATGCCTATGACTGGCTGGAAGATGAAAAGCTATATGTCTATGTGTCGCAGAGCGAGGAGTTGTCTGCTTTTACTGACTTCTTTATGAACAGATTTGCAACGAAGTGAGGTGAAATATGCTTTTTGGAGAAATTGAAGCATTCCTGCTGTTTCTTATGGCGGTATTTATATTTGGTAATCTGTGTTTTGTGATCCTCTGCCTGCAGCAGCGCAGATCCAGGCAAAACTGCTTCACGCTTGCCTTCCAGTCCTTTTTGTATTTATACCATCGATAGGACTCCCGATCCCAGACATTTCTCATTGGTGCTCACTCCTTCTATAACCTGGTAAATACCATCATTATACTACAGGCAGAAGAAAAATACATTGAACCGCAGGTTGAATAATCGCTGTGGATTCATAGGCACCGGAATGCTTCACAGAAATACTTGATTTTGGGGCCGTTGCAGGGTAGAATACCCCTATAGAATCAATCGGAAGGGAGTGATCGCCGTGAATTTGACTGCCATCAGCCGCTATATCAGCTTGATCCTGCGCCATAAACCGGAAGTCATCGGCATTACCCTGGACGAACACGGATGGGCCGATGTAGATGCGCTGATCCGGGGAATTAGGGAAAACAAGGAACCCACCTTCTCCAGGGAACTTCTGGACGAAATCGTCCGCACCGACAGCAAACAGCGGTATGCTTACAATGAAGACCACACATGGATCCGGGCCAGCCAGGGCCACTCCATTCCAGTGGACGTGGAGCTGACGCAGGCCATGCCGCCGGAGCTCCTTTGGCACGGTACCGGAGAGAAATATACGGCCTCTATCGAGGAAACCGGCCTGATCCCCAAAAGCCGGCTTTACGTCCATCTTTCCAAAGATATGGACACCGCCCTTGCCGTAGGAAAGCGGCATGGAAAGCCTGTTGTCTATCAGGTTGACGCCGGACGGATGGCGCAGGCCGGTTACGCCTTCTATCTTTCCGCAAACGGCGTATGGCTGACAAAGGAAGTTCCCGTAGAATTTCTTCAAAGACTTCCGCAGGAAGTATAAATAGTTATCAAAAAATGCGGGAGTATCCACACAGCTCCCGCACCTCTCGGTTCCAATATGCTATGATTCCGACCGCCTCCAAAATAATCCCCCCGAATCCGCAATCCGTTTCAGAATCCGGTGTATTCGTTCTGAAGGATGATAAACCGATAAATTCCGGCAGTCCCAGTCAAATACCAAAAGCGTATTTTCTTCTGAAAACACACAGTTTAAAGTGCCGGAATGATTTTCCATAATCGTGACTATGGCACTGTCGATCAACTTCGGAGCCGGGCGGTCGATCCAACCGTTCCACAGAACCGCAGTGTGGCAATAGCACATAATCTTTAAGATCACAGCTGCAAACCTGTCTCTGAGCCAGGCTGACCGTCTGCTGTTCAGCAAATAGTATTCAACATCCCAGAATTACCCTTCTCCATTAGGCTCTACGGTTTCCGGCTTCTTTCCTCAGCAGCAAATAGAAGGTTAGCGCCGATTCAATCCACCTGCCATGAGTCGATAAGCAAATGTTGTCCCTATTGGAATAATTACAAGATAGCTGACGATATTAAACAGCGTAAAATTATATGTATTTGATACCTCGCCAAACTCCAGCAGATACCGGCAGACCATTCCGATTGAAGTGAGCACAAATGTCGCTATGTAGACCATCCGTTCCCTGTCCGGCCCCCAAATCCCAGCAAAAGCTAATGCAATCACACCATGGCTCGCCGCCAGCAAATACACTCCCTGAAAATCCAGCGGAAATGGTTCACTGCGGATTGGAAACATGAAGCATCCGGCAAAAACGATATATCCCAACACCAAAATCTTAGGTATCCACGGGTGAACCTTAAAAAAATGCTGAAGTTTCCCACTTTTGGCCCCCAAATAGACAATCGCCATTAAAAGCACAAAGACTGCAATGCAAATCGCTGCAAACACCTTATCCACCTCCCATTTTTATGGACAGAAATCTTATTCTAATTTACACGGCAAATCTTGTAAGCAATCCGACTGCAATGCAAATGATTCCTGCAATTCTTACTCCCAATTTAGCTTTTTTCTCATTATTGCCACAATTCTTTTCATCTCTGCTTCCCTCCGTTTTTTATAAATTTTTATAATCCTTTTTAATGGATCAGGCTGGTATCTGTTTAACGGATTGTCTTTTTAGAGGGCCTAAGAAACTTATCATGAATAACGCCAGCCAATATAAGACAAATAAACACCACGGTCCAAATGATCCAAAGATTATTTGTTGTTGTAC
>CALYAR010000091.1 GCA_944393585.1 uncultured Clostridia bacterium
AGAACATTCCCATTTCTTTTGAAAAATACACCGATCCTCAGGCTTATTTTGTTTTGATGATGAACCTTCGATATGCAGAGGAACAAAAAAAGGCAGATGAGGGAGAAGAGCTCTGGCGCCTCGATCCCAGGGAGGTTGTGTGGAATTATTTAAAAACATGCTATCCGAATTTAAGCATAACAATTGAAGATCTCATTTTAGAAGAGAAGACGGACACGACATGTACCTACTTGACGCCTACTATACCCTCTACTGAATTTGACAGCAATCTACCGTATCCTACTGAAACAGCGATGTCTATCCTCGTATATCAGCCCTTTTCCCTTGGAGAAAAAGGTATCTGGGTCCCGCTTTTTATTGGCACCCATGTAGAAACTGCTCAATAATACAAAGGCCAAAAAGGGCCTGGCGATAAGCAAATCGCCAGCCCCTTTTTCAATATTCATATCACCGCTTTGCAATCGGGACATACTCCCGTGCAGGCTGAATGCTCTTATACGAGGGCCGAATGATCTTACCCGCATTGATGAGCTCTTCCAACCGGTGCGCACTCCAACCGGATATTCTCGCAATCGCGAAAATCGGCGTATAAAGCTCCAGCGGCAAATTTAACATCCGATATACGAATCCACTGTAAAAGTCAATATTGGCACTAACTCCCTTATAGATATGGCGTTCCTGTGCAATCACTTCAGGAGCGATGCGTTCTACGTTGGAATAAAGTGTAAATTCGTCTGTAAGGCCTTTTTCTTCCGAAAGATTTTTCACAAATTTTTTGAAAATGTTCGCACGCGGATCTGATAAAGAGTAGACGGCATGACCCATTCCATAAATCAAACCAGAGCGGTCAAAGCCCTCTTTGTTCAACAGCCCCTTGAGATATGCCCGGATGGCATCTTCATCGTTCCAGTCGGACACATGCTGTTTCATATCCTCGATCATCTGAACAACACGAATGTTCGCCCCGCCGTGCTTTGGACCTTTGAGCGAACCGAGCGAAGCAGCAACAACAGAGCACGTATCGGTTCCGGAAGACGATACAACATGCGTGGTAAAGGTGGAGTTATTCCCGCCGCCGTGCTCCGCATGCAGTACCAGGGCCAGATCCAAAATTTTCGCTTCCAATTCAGTAAAGCTGCTGTCTGGCCGAAGCATATGGAGAATATTTTCCGCTGTAGAAAGCTCAGGCTGCGGGCTATGAATGAATAAGCTGTTCCCGTCATGATAGTGGCTATACGCCTGGTACCCGTAAACCGCAAGCAGCGGGAAAAGCGCAATAAGCTGCAAACACTGCCGCAGTACATTGGGAATGGATATATCGTTTGCGTTGTTATCATAAGCATAAAGGGTCAGCACACTTCTTGCGAGCGTATTCATCATATCAGGGCTCGGCGCCTTTAAGATAATATCCCGGACAAAACTGGTCGGAAGAGTCCGGTACTTTGCCAGCAAGGCTGAAAAATCATCCAGCTGCTTCTGATCCGGAAGCTCTCCAAACAGCAGCAGGTATGTAGACTCCTCAAATCCAAAGCGTTTTTCCGTAATAAATCCTTTTACAATGTCTTCTATATCAATTCCGCGGTAATAGAGCTTTCCTTCACAGGGAACCTGCTTACCATCCACTTTTTTGGAGGATATAATATCCGATATCTCCGTCAAACCGGCTAACACACCAACTCCATTTAAATCGCGCAGGCCGCGTTTTACGTCATATGTTTTATAAAGTTCTGAATCTATGGAACCATTCTTCGTACATAACTGAGAAAGTCCTATTATTTCATTCGTAATCTCAGAAAAATTAACCGTTTCGTTGTTTCCCATAATACTCCTCCTTCTCTATCCTTTTGTTTATCAAATCAATCATCATTTATTATTATACCATAATTTTTCATTTAACGGAGATGAAATTGCCATAATTCATAAAAAATTCATAAACAATGCGAAAAATGCCTGTTATTACTTTAAAATCAAGGATAAATCAAATATCTCCACGCATATCAGCTTAATTCGCGGTTTTTAAATAGAACTTACGATCTGTGCCCCACCGATCAAACAATCCTCCTGATAAAAAACGACTGCTTGTCCCGGTGTTACCGCCCGCTGAGGCTGTTCAAACTCGACTTGAATTCGTCCCTGATCCAGCGGTGATACGACTGCTCCCGCCGGTTTAGAGGAATAGCGGATTTTGGCTTTTGTATGGATAGGAGCTGCCAGGGAATCAAAAGCCAAAAAATTGGCATTTTCTGCAATTAAGCCCTTGGAAAACTCTTCTCCTGCTTCTCCCAGCATAACGGTATTATCCGCCGCATGGACGGCCAGGACAAACATCGGCTTTCCAAACGCCTGTCCCAATCCTTTTCGCTGTCCAACAGTATAATAAATAATCCCACGGTGCGTTCCCAGCACGTTCCCGTTTCGGTCAATAAAGTTTCCAGGCTTAGGTATAATTCCCGTCTTTTGAATGATAAACTCTGCATAGCTCCCGTCGGGAATAAAACAGATTTCTTGGCTGTCCGGTTTATCTGCTACCGGTATTCCCCACTCTCTTGCCAGCTGACGCACCTCTTCTTTTCCGGACACTGTCCCCAGCGGCATAATCAAGTGGGCTAGCTGCGCTTGTGTTAAGCCATATAGTACATAGGTTTGATCCTTTTTTGCCGCAGCAGAATTTTTCAATAGAAACCGGCCCGTTTTTGTATCCTTTATCACATCAGCATAGTGCCCGGTCGCAATTTTATCAGCTCCTTCCTGCTCCATCTGCGAGAGCAGAAAGCGAAATTTAATATTAGGATTGCACAGAGCGCACGGATTGGGAGTGCGTCCATTTTGGTAGGCCTCCATAAAAGAAGCTATTACTATTTCCTCAAACTCTTTTTGGACATCCAATACTTTATGAGCAATTCCCAATTTCCCGGCAACAGCTTCCGCTTCGGATGCCATTTGGAAAAAGGCAGCTTTCCGGTCATCGTCCGGTGCGTAAACATTAAGCGTTAATCCAATCACTTCATATCCTTGTTTTTGCAAAAGAACACAAGCGACGGCGCTGTCCACGCCGCCGCTTAAGCCAATTACAACCTTCGGCTTACTCTTCATGAGAATGCTCTTCCTCACAATCGCATTCTTTGCAGCAGCCGCCGCAAAGCTTATCCGATTCAAATTCCATCCCCTGCCGCATATAATAGTCCGCAATGGCTGCATGAATGGCTTCTTCTGCCAGAACGGAACAATGTACCTTCGCGGGCGGAAGTCCATCCAGCGCCTCCATAACCGCTTTATTGGTCACTTTCAGCGCCTGCTCCACAGTCAGGCCTTTAATCAGTTCTGTCGCCATCGAACTCGTTGCAACAGCAGCCCCGCAGCCAAATGTTTTAAACCGGACATCCTTAATAATTCCGTCTTCAATGTCTAAATACATTTTCATAATGTCGCCGCATTTGGGATTTCCTACCGTGCCGACTCCATTCGCATTTTCCAGTTCTCCCACATTGCGCGGATGCTCAAAATGATCCATCACTTTTTCACTATACATATTCTTATCTCCTTTCGACTCCTTCGTACAAAGGCGACATATCTCTCAGCTTTGGAACAATTTCCTGCAATGCCGCAATGACAGCGTCAACCTCTTCCTGTGTAGAAAACTCACCCAGAGAAAGACGGATGGACCCATGCGCAATCTCGTGCGGCAAACCAATGCCCAGCAGGACATGAGACGGATCCAGGGACCCTGTTGCACAGGCTGAACCGCTGGATGCAGCAATCCCTCTAAGATCCAGCATAAGCAAGATAGACTCCCCTTCTATAAATTGGAACGAGACGTTTACATTATTGCACAAACGGTTTTCACGCGGACCGTTGAGCCGCGTAAACGGAATCGTATTTAGAATTCCGTCAATCAAGCGGTCACGAAGTCTTGAAATATAAGATATCTTTTCCTCAAAATCTGTATAGGCCAGTTCAATCGCTTTTCCCATCCCCACGATTTCCGCCACATTTTCCGTGCCGGCACGCCGGCCGCGTTCCTGTGCTCCGCCATCCATAAAGTTTTGAATTCTAACCCCACGGCGGATATACAGAAATCCGACTCCTTTGGGACCGTAAAATTTATGCGCAGAAGCAGACAGCATGTCCACATTCAGTTCTTTTACATCAATCCGCAGATGACCGACTGCCTGCACTGCGTCTGTATGAAAATATATCTTTTTTTCCCGACATATTTTTCCGATTTCTGCAATTGGTTCAATAACGCCGATTTCATTATTTGCATACATGATGCTAACCAAAATGGTATCCGGCCGAATCGCCTGCTGAAAATCTTCCACACGAATCCGTCCGTATTCATCAACCGGAAGGTAGGTCACTTCAAATCCTTCCTTCTCTAAAGTTTTCATCGTATGCAAAATCGCATGGTGCTCGATTGCAGTTGTAATAATATGTTTTCCGCGCGCTGCATTGGCATATGCGCAACCCTTTACCGCCCAGTTATCCGATTCTGTTCCGCAAGCGGTAAAGTATATTTCATTTGCCTGGGCTCCGATGGCATTTGCTATTTTAGCACGCGCCTCCTCAATGGCATTTTTCGCTCCATTCGCAAAAGAATAGAGTGAGGAGGGATTTCCATACTCTTCCCCAAAATAAGGAAGCATTGCCTGGAGCACTTCGGGGTGTACGCGAGTTGTTGCAGCATTATCCATATATATGAATTGTTTCAATTAAACCCACCTCCATCAGTATTAAAATATTATATCCTAAAATTTGTTCGATTGCAATGATTTTTTAGAATCACGCTTGCTAATCGAACAATATTTGCTCACCTTTTCTGCAAATACCATCTTCTTTGATTTTGTCATATTTCGCAAATAGTATACATATAATGGTAAAGAGAATGATTTAATACAAATCAACTACAAAAGACAAGGAGAGTTGGTATATGAGAGAAAAGCTTACCTGTGTTATGACAATTTTTTTAGTATTCGGTGTGTTTTTCAGTGCCAATGCCACAGCTTTAAAAGCTACGGAGGAAGCTTATATATTTACAGTCGACACACAGTCCTTTCTCCTGTATTCCAAAAAAGTCAAAATTGAATATGAAAAAGACAATATATCCAGCAAAGCCCAAGCTTTATTAAACGCTATGGCTGACTCCATTCGTTTTGAATGCCAGGACGACGGCCTGTTTCCCGATGTTAAGAATGGATTAACGGTAAAAGTAGAAGGTAGAACGGCAAGCGTTAACTTTTCCAAAGAGTTTGCTGAGGAACATGTCGGCGGATCACTCGGTGAGACTATGACCATCCATGCGATTGTAAAAACGTTAACTGGTTTGAATGAAATTGAAATCGTTCAATTTTCTGTCGATGGAACAGCAGGTGCCCCATTAGCCGGACACTTGGATTTAACAAAACCCTTTACATGCGAAAAATAGCTTTAAAAATTGCCGCCTCAGCCATGAGGCGGCTTTGTAAACCCAATCAGGCAATGTTTTACAGACCAATGAGGTTTTTCTTAATTCTTAATTGACACTACAGACCTTTGAACAATCATCGAGCATATTTTCAATAAATATACCGTATCCTTTGGTCGGGTTGTTGATGAATACATGAGTGACTGCTCCTACCAAACGTCCGTTCTGAATGATCGGACTTCCGCTCATTCCCTGGACGATACCGCCCGTTTCATTTAAAAGTTCAGAATCCGTAATTTCAATCACAAGCCCTTTGGCAGAATTAGAATTTGTATTCGTTTTTTCAATGTTAATCTCATATTCCTTTACTGTTGTTCCATCCAGAGAGCACAGAATTGTGGCAGGTCCAGTGGACACTGAGAATTTGCTTGCAACCGGTAAAATCATATTCGCGCTGCCTTCTGGGGCGTTTTCCATTGTTCCAAAAATACCGCTTTCACAATTTCCATAAATTTTACCCATTACATAGCCTCGGTCAAGGCCGCCGTGTATTTCTCCCGGTGTTCCGCGCTCGCTTTTTGATACGGAATTAATGGTGCAATGCAGCACATTGCCGTCACTGATTTGGATTGGCATACCAGTATCTACATCCGTAATCGCATGTCCCAAAGCACCGAATGTGTTATTATCAGGATTGTAAAAAGTCATGGTTCCGATTCCCGCAGTACTGTCGCGTACCCATGCTCCAATTTTATAGGTTCCATCGGCAGACTTAGCAGGCTGAATGCTGGCAGTCAATGTTTGATTTTCTCTCACATATTCTACAGAAATCGAATTCCCTTCTGATTCGGCTACGATGTCTTCCAGCTCATCAATGTTATGAACGTCTTCCCCATTCATTTTTAAAATTCGATCTCCAACTGCTAATCCAGCATTTTCAAGCGGGGTACTTCTCTGATTATTTTCTCCAATCACATAGGATAATCCCACAACTGCAACGCCATCCGTATCCATTCGAAGTCCTATCAGATTACCGCCTACTGCAAGCTCCAGAGGTTTTTGTACTTCGACGCTCACACTTTTAATAGGAACAATTCCAAAAAGCGATAGGTCAAAATCAAATACCCCGGGATTCTGGGTGTTTACAGCAAGATTTCCCCCAACTTCCGTCACCATTTTGCTGTTTTCATTTCCCGATACAGCCAAATGACTCTGTGTTTGATTGATTCCCGTTTGTACGAATGAGCTGAGCTGACAAGAAAAAACATCACCTTGTCGGAGTGAAATTTTTTCTGGTACTGCATTATTTGTATCAATTATAATTACTGTCATTAAAACTGTAAATGAAAGAAAAAATGAAAGTGCAATTTTAGTGGAAGTTTTTTTCAATTCACATCACCTCACTTCGGATTTACAAGTTTAAGATAACCGCAATCAATTTGATTTATTCCGAAAAAAACTGACAAAAACAGTGATAACATCGGTTTTTATTGCTGTTATGCCAACTGAAAGATTCGATACAAATTTTCCATTTTTTGATTGATTTGAGTTATCTTTTTTGATATGGAATATCAAACTTCTTAACGATCAATCACTGTGTACGTTGTTATAAAAAAGTTTGAACCTGCGATCATTTTACCTATAGTGGAAATGAGGCAAGCTAAGTCATTTTAGATGTCATCCTGCGATTATAAAAGGATAGAAACAACACTCATTCATTTTGAAAAAATTTAAAAAAAACTATTGCATAGAATTAAGATCCATGCTATACTAATTTAGTATTCAAAAAGTCACTTTTTAATTTATGGGGGTATAGCTCAGCTGGGAGCGCCAGCAACCGCATGTAACGACCCCTCAACGCGAGGAAATGACAATTTAATCAAAACCCCGGAAACTCAGTAAAATCAAGGGTTTCCGGTTATATGGGGGTATAGCTCAGCTGGGAGAGCGCTTGAATGGCATTCAAGAGGTCA
>CALYAR010000092.1 GCA_944393585.1 uncultured Clostridia bacterium
CAACCGTATGCTGACAGCAGAATGCTTTAAGACTCGAATGGAAAAAGGGCTATCTTTTCTTGAATTTAACTATATGCTGATGCAGAGTTATGATTTTTTGGTTCTGAGCCGTAAGTATGACTGTAAAATTGAACTTGGCGGTGACGACCAGTGGTCGAATATTTTAGGCGGAGTTGACTTAGTGCGCCGCAAGGATCAAAAGCAGGTTTATGGAATGACGTTTACGCTGCTGACAACCAGCGAAGGCAAAAAGATGGGCAAAACACAAAAGGGCGCTCTCTGGCTTGATCCGGAAAAAACCTCTCCTTACGAATTCTATCAGTATTGGATCAATGTGGAGGATGCCGATGTCATCAACTGCCTCAAATTGATTACGTTTGTGCCAATGGAAGAAATTCGGGAAATGGAAAAATGGGAAGGCAAGCAGCTCAATGAGGCAAAACGCCGCCTGGCTTATGAAGTAACCGCAATGGTCCACGGAAAAGAAGAAGCAGAGAAAGCGAAAAAAGCATCGGAAGCACTGTTCGGCGGCGGAGAAGGCGGGGAAGTACCTTCTACCAAATCAGAAGGAGAGATCAATATCGTCGATGCACTGGTTTTGTGCAAATTGGCGCCTTCAAAGGGTGAGGCCAGACGTCTGATCACACAGGTCGGCGTGATGATGAATGAAGAAAAGGTTTCGGATCATTCCTTGATCATATCAGCGGAATTGCTGAAAAAAGGTGTGCTGTTAAAGAAGGGGAAGAAGAGTTTCCACAGAATTTATATGGACTAACAAGTCTTTGATAGCGGCAGGAGGGGCACTGGATATTCGATTAGAATATCCAGTGAAATACTGTTGCATATTTTTGTGATGTATGGATTGAAATCTAAGATAGTGGTAACACAGATGGAATGGATTTCGCTTCGTGCGGAAGGAGTTAGCATAAGATGAAAAAACAAGCAATACAAAAAATGTGGCTGCCCTTAACAATCTGTCTGATTGCTTTTTATTTATTTCCCGTTTTGGGAAGAAATACCGGCTCCTTTATTTTAATACTCTTAATTGCAACTCCATTTATTTGTTTTTCTTCTTCGCTTTTGTATGGATTAAGGCATGGTTTTCATCCTTTGCTCTCTGCGGCGGTCGGTATTTTGTTTTTGCCGTCTATTTTTTTGTTTTATAATGGCTCTGCCTGGATCTATCCCATTGTTTACGCGCTGTTATCTCTGGCAGGCTGCCTGTTGGGCGGCGTAATCCAGAAGGCAAAAAACGATACCAGCAAGGCAATGGAATAATGAGCGGACTTTTCAGTTTTAATTAATTCTATTCTTTTTTTATTTCCCATTGAATTGGGAACGTTAGTTTTGTTTTTCATATTCTTCGTGTTATTTCATATGTGTACAAAAGAAAAAGAGAACCAGCATGCTTTATAAGAGTAATATTGTGATTTAAAATGGTAATCTTTGAAAAGTCTGATAATTTATTCATAAGGGTTGGCCGTTTCGTCATACCATATTACAGAGGTGAGGAAAATGGACAACATAAAGGAACAGGATACTTGGATTGAAGAGAGTTTGGATTTTAGTCCGGATCTGGCAGCAGAAGAAGCTGAAGAGAACGAAGAAGTTATGGCGGCAGACGGGAACGAGCCGGAGATCGAAAAGCTTTCTCGCACCCGCAAACCGCTCCCGCTGAAAGTAAAAAAGTATTTGCAGAAAATGTCTGTTAAAATGGTTATCAGTGCGATTCTTTTTGTCACTGTTTTTTCTGTTTTAAAGTCACAAAATGATTGGAAGGAAAAAATTGAACCGGCAATTCATTATATTTTAAATGAACAAGTGGACTTTGCAGAGTTAAAAGAAGAAACAGAGAGTATGATGGAGATGTTTTATGAAAAACTTTTTTCAAAGGAAGCGGGATAAGAAAGATCCAAAAGTGTATGTGAGTCCCTTGACGATTGTTCTTTTAGTCGTAACCGCGCTGTGTCAAAATCTATGGCCAACCTTAATTGCCTATTTTGTTGGTCTGCTGCATGAATTAGCGCATGTCGCTGCCGGTCACTGTTTAAAAATACAAACCGATGGAATTCGAGTCATGCCATTCGGATTGTCCATTCATATAAAGGGCGGGCATATCCAGGATCCGCGGAAAGAATTCTGGGTCTGCTTTGCCGGACCTGCTTCCAATGCCTTTTTGTCTTTCCTTGCAGTTCTGATTGTTCGGCGGTTTGGCCTGCATAATTTTTACCTTGACTTTTTCATCCAGTGCAATCTGATGATGTTTTTTTTAAATATATTGCCGATTTTGCCGCTGGACGGCGGCAGAATGCTGAAAAGTGCTTTAACCGACGAATGGGGATTAATCAAAGCGGTCAACTTCACTCAGAAAGCGGGAGTGGCCGCTATCTTCATTTTTTCCTTAGCTATGGTAATCAGCTTTTTCCTGCATATGTGGGATATTTCATGGCTTATCATGTTTTGTTTTTTAATCTATAGTCTGCTGTCTGAACGGCAGAAGAATGATTTGTTTTTAATGCGCGAACTCATGTATGCCGATGAAAAAATGCAGAGCGGACGGATTATGAAAACAAAAAATATAGCGGCTTCTCCCGATGCGTTGGCGATCCGGGTTTTAGAGAAACTTTCTTATCATACTTATACGATTGTCGATGTGATTGGCGATAAAAAAGAAAAAAAGGATACTTTAACAGAAACACAGCTGATTGATGGCGTTACGAGACTGGGAGCGAATGCAAAAATTTCCGATATTCTCAAAGTTTGTACAGAATGTAGATGAATGGGACACATAGAAAAAACTAACGACATAAATATTTGATTCCATTTGGAAAGGTATTTGATATCGTTAAGCACGTTTTAATAATTGTTTTTTCGGCAGAATGCAACCAAAGCGGTTTCTTGGTGATGCCCCGATTGATAAGTTGATAAAAAAGTAATTCAATGAAAAAAGGGTTTTTGCCGCTTTATGTCGAAATGATTATATATCGCAAGAATAGAAATAACAGGTCGATGAAAACGCATTTTCAAATTGAATTTGTGTAGTGGGAAGTGGGAATGTTTGTTGGATCGATGTGGTGTAGGAAAGTGAGAGCGGTTTTGTGGCGTTTTATTCCGATGAATTGATTTCAGAGATCATGGCGGCAAATGATATTGTGGATATCGTTTCTTCCTATGTATCGCTGAAGCGGAGCTCTGGCGGGTATATGGGCTTGTGCCCCTTCCATAATGAAAAAACACCTTCTTTTCATGTGTCGCAATCAAAGCAGCTGTATCATTGCTTTGGCTGCGGAGAGGGAGGAACGGTAATCCATTTTATTATGAAAATGGAGAATTTGGATTTTGTGGAAACGATTAAGTATCTGGCGGACCGGGCGGGGATAGCATTGCCGGAGGAGCGCTCTTTTGTTTCGGATGAGATGCATGAAAAAAGGCGTACGGTTTTCGAAATGAATAAAGAAGCGGCTCGTTTCTTCTATCAAAGACTGGAAGATGCTCAAAAAGGACAAGAGGTAAGAGAATACCTGGCGAAACGGCAGCTTAGCAAAAAAACTGCCATGAAATTTGGACTTGGGGTATCAGGGAGCAGTGCGGGAGAACTATTGGAGCATTTGAAAGCAAAGGGTTATTCCTTGGAGGAAATGCTGCTGTCCGGTTTAATCATGAAAAATGAACGCGGGTGCTACGACCGGTTTCGAAAACGGCTGATGTTCCCCATATTTGACCTGCGGTCCAATATCATTGGCTTTGGGGGGCGCGTATTGGACGATTCCATGCCGAAGTATCTCAATTCCCCGGAGACGATCGTGTTTAACAAAGGAAGCAATATCTTCGGATTGAATATAGCCAAAAATTACATCAAAGATTCTTTGATATTGGTAGAAGGATATATGGACGTTATATCGCTTCATCAGGCCGGAATCCAGACAGCAGTCGCAACACTGGGGACGGCGCTCACCGAAGAACAGGCAAGGATTTTGGCGCGGTACGCTAAAACAATTTACATTTGTTACGATTCAGACGAGGCTGGAAGAAAAGCAACACTTCGAGCAATTGAACTGATTGAAAATACCTCTGCCAAAGTGATGGTTTGTGATTTTACCGGGGCAAAAGATCCGGATGAGTTCATCAAATTAAAAGGAACGGAAGCGTTCCTTCGCATGCTGAAATCGTCCTGGTCAGCTGTGATGTATAAAATTGAGCTTTTGAAACGAAAATATAACCTGGATGACATAGAAGAAAAAATTGCTTTTGTCAAGGAGGCGGCCCTCATCCTGGCTCAGTTAAAAAGTGATGTTGAAATTGAGGCTTATGTAGGCAAAGTCAGCGATTATTGCGGGATCAGCCGAGAGAGTTTGTTTGCTGAAATCCGAAAAAATGTTGCAAAAAACAACAAACAGGATCGCAGCAGGTATTATAAAGACAAAAATGTATATAATAAGAGGGAAATCAAGCCTAATATGGCAGAAGGGAAAGACGCTTTTACTACTGCAAAATTATACGAAGCAGAAAGAGCCCTTTTGGCATTGGCTGCAGAACGAAAAGACTTGTTTTCTGCTGTAAAAGAAAAAATGAGTCCGAAAGATTTTGCCAAGGGGGTATATCAGAATGCTGCAGAATATATTTATACTGCATGGGAGGCAGGAAAAGAGCCGGATGCCCAGGAGTTTTTAAATTCATTGCCGGCAGATGAAGTAAAAGAGGCTTCCTCCATCTTTTTCCGAATAGTTACATATCACGATGGGCTGGAAGCGGTAAACAGTTTAATGCACACAATTCAGGACGAAAAATTAACGATCGCAATAAGGAATGAACAAGATTTTATGAAAAAAAGTGAACTGATCCAAAAACAACAGCTTTTCAGAAAGGAGGGACAAGTATGAGCGAAAATACGAATGAAAAAACACAACCGACTGCGGATGAGAAAAGGCAAATCATACGTGAACTGCTGGAGCGCGGAAAAAAAGAAGAGGTTTTGACATATCGGGATGTAATGGATTCTTTGGAGCATTTAGAATTGGATGCTGACCAGATCGAAAAAATTATTGATACATTGAACAAGTCCGGAGTTGAAATTGTTGAAGATTTTGGCAAGGAATTGGCTGAAATTGAAATTTCGCGCGATGAGCTTCAAGATTTGTCGATTCCGGAAGGGATAAACATCAATGACCATGTCAAGATGTACTTAAAGGAAATCGGAAAAGTCCCTCTTTTAGACAATGATGAAGAAATTGAAATTGCGAAGAAAGTGGCTTTGGGCGATGAAGAGGCTAAGAAAAAGCTGGCAGAGGCGAATTTAAGGCTTGTTGTCAGCATAGCAAAGCGTTATGTAGGCCGCGGAATGCTCTTTTTAGATCTAATCCAGGAAGGAAATCTCGGATTAATTAAAGCTGTTGAAAAATTTGACTATTCCAAAGGCTTTAAATTCAGCACCTATGCAACATGGTGGATTCGACAGGCGATTACGCGTGCGATTGCGGATCAGGCCCGTACCATACGAATTCCTGTGCATATGGTTGAGACCATTAATAAATTGATCCGCGTGTCCCGTCAGCTTTTGCAGGAATTGGGGAGAGAGCCTACGCCGGAAGAAATTGCAGAAGAATTAAATATGATGCCGGATAAGGTAAGAGAGATTATGAAAATTGCCCAAGAACCGGTTTCATTGGAAACGCCGATTGGGGAAGAGGAGGACAGCCATCTCGGTGATTTTATTCCAGATAACGATGCGCCGGCTCCCTATGAAGCAGCAAGCTTTTCGCTTTTAAAGGAACAACTGATGTCCGTTTTAAAAACGTTGACTCCCCGGGAAGAGAAAGTGTTACGTCTGCGTTTTGGATTAGACGATGGCAGAACGAGAACTTTAGAAGAAGTAGGAAAGGAATTCAATGTAACAAGGGAGCGGATTCGCCAAATTGAAGCAAAGGCCCTTCGCAAGCTTCGTCATCCCAGCCGCAGTAAAAAATTAAAGGATAATGCAGACTAATTCAGAAAAATTCCAAAAGACAGAGAAATTTTCTCTGTCTTTTCTTTTGCATTTTTCACCAAAGTATGGAGCAAACAGCTGGCCCAATCATTTCTTGAAAGCAACAAAAAGTAAATAAATGTAAAATAAAAGACAATATAATACAAAAAATAAGATTTTAGTTTGTTGACTGTAGGTTTGTCAAACATTTGTTACAGTGAATTTAAATACTCCCGAAGTACCTCGTTAGGTGTTTTCCATCCCAGTGGCCGCATGGGGAAATCGTTATAGTCCTTACGGTTATAAGCCTTGAGCTG
>CALYAR010000093.1 GCA_944393585.1 uncultured Clostridia bacterium
GTCCCCAGCCCCGTTAGGGGCGAGGGGTATTCCGCGCTTCGTAAAGCGCGGAACTCCCATGCACGCAAACGATTGGTAAAGCAAATGTTTGAGCGTGCATTACCGCGCTCCGCAGTCCTCGCAGGACGCGCTGTCCCCGCAGAGGTCGCACCTCTCGCAGGACTCGCAGACGGCGAAACCTTTCACTCTCCTGGGCATATTGGGGCACCTGCCCCAAATAAACACAAAAGTCCATTTGATCCCCATCCTGTGGAGAAAAACAACGGTAAGATGTGAAAATTGGGTATAAAAACCTAAAACCGTCCGTTTTCCTTCAAAAAAAGGAGAATTTTAAAATTAATCCAGACCGTCTTTCCCTTTGCAATATTTTTTTGTAAATATCGGCGATTTTTTGATTTATTATATTGACATATGCAAATATATACGTTATAATTACCTCGGAAAATTAAATTATGCCGCGGCCATCCAAGGTGTTGGCGCACCCGGATGGTTCGCATAGGTGATGCGAGCACCATACGCGAAAGATTGCTCTCCGCGGCACAGCACTATGGTAACATATTTTTACCTTATTTTCAAGGCTGCTTACGCGGATTCAAAAATTAAATACAATTTCATATTACTTCCGGCGGCACACTGGAAGTCCTCAGAAAATCGAAAGTAAGGTAAAATGGAAAAGGCATAAAATGAAAAAAGTTCGTTACATAGAAACTGTGACATGAGGGAGACATCGAGTAGAAGGCATACAATTTAAAATAGAACGGTTCGTTCCTTTGAATTGTTAGCCGCGTATGGTTTGTTTGAAACAAACACCTTACGCGGCTTTTTAGTTTTCTCAGCGGCAGCGGCGGAAAAGCCATCTTTGTCATTCATCGGCCAGCACCCCGCCAAGACGGGCCGTCCCATCGGCGTGGCGGCCCCGACCCTGCCCTGCAGGAAATCATTCAAATGGACGAAAAAAGCCCCGCTTTCGCGGGGCTTTTCCATGTTTTAAATTAGGGAACGCTCTTTGCAAAGCGGCGGCAGAACCTTTCGGTCATGAAAGCTCCTGCATTGCCAGATAAACTGCTCCGGCTACCGCTTCCTGTTCCAGCGGCGCAATCCGGCAGTTGGAAAAGCGTTCGTGTATTTTACTGTCAAAATACGCTCTCGCCGCCTTATTCTTCAGCAGAATGCTCCCGTTGAGCTTGATGTCAAAATTCTCTGTAAGCCCCAGGCCATCGGCGGTTAGCTGGCACAAAAGCACAAGCCGGTCTGTGCACTGCTGCATCACAAATACAGCGCCGGCGTCGCCCTGATCCGCGTAAAGGCCGACCGTAACGGCCAAAGACGCAATCTGTTCCTTTCTTGCAAAACGCTCATGCACAGCTCCGACCAGCTCGTCAAAATCCGTCACGCCGATTTGGCGGCAGTACGCGTCAAAATAGCCGGGCATGGGCTTGCGGGCGTCATGGCAGTCTGCCAGATAGCGGAGCGAAGTTAGGCCGATATCGTATCCGCTGCCTCCGTCACCCATTAAATGCCCCCAGCCGCCGGTACGGAATACCGTTCCGTTTTGATTCTTCCCATAGCAGATCGAACCCGTTCCGGCCGTCAATACCAGGCCCGCGCCTTCCCTGAGCCCGGCAAACAAAGTAATGTAGGCGTCGTTGAACACCAAAACCTTGTCTGCATAAGGCGCCAATATCTGTTCAAAGAAATCCACCGCGCCGGCCGCGACAATTCCGGCCGAACCAATGCAAAGCACAGCGGCTTTCTCCCCCAGTTTATAGATTACCGGCGACAGCAGCTGTTTCATATTGTCCTCTACGGTCGCGCGGTCGTTGGAACAAATGTTGGACGGCCCTCCTGCCGCTTCCAACAGCACTTCACCCGTTTCGCTTACGGCAGTCAGCTTGGTCTTGGTGCCGCCGCCGTCCAGTCCAATTACATATTTCATGATCCTATCCTCTTTGCTTTTAATCTGGCTTATTTCATTTGCAGTGCACGGTCTGCAAATCCGTCGCAGGCAGTAAGGCGCTGCTCTGCTTCCTGCGGCGTAATTCCAGCCAAAATGCTGACAACGGCAGTCTTGACATTTTGATCGCAGGCGGCCAGTGTTTGTTCCGCTGTTTTTTCCTCGCATCCGGTGATTTGGACAACCAGCCGTTTTGCACGGTCCAGCAGTTTTTCATTGCTCGCCACCATATCAACCATGTAGTTCTGGTAAACCTTACCCAGCTGAATCATAACTCCGGTTGACAGCATATTCAAAACCATTTTCTGCGCCGTTCCCGCTTTCATGCGGCTTGAACCCTGAATCGCCTCCGGGCCCGTTATGGGTGCAATGGTTACATCTGCAATTTCCGCAATTTTGGTATTGGGATTGTTGGTAATTCCAACGGTGACACATCCGGCCTGTTTCGCCGCTGTCAAGACGCCAAGCACATAGGGGGTGCGGCCGCTGGCCGCAATGCCGCAAACTGCGTCTGCCGCGGTAATTTCATGCGCCGCAATTTCAGCTTCGCCCGCTTCGAAATCGTCTTCGTTCCCAAAAGAGGCATTGATAATAGCGCCGTAGCCTCCCGCAATGATCCCCTGCACCATTTCCTGCGGCACGCCATAGGTCGGCTGGCATTCGCTGGCGTCAATCACGCCCAGCCGTCCGCTGGTTCCCGCGCCGAAATAAAAGAGCCTTCCGCCCTTTTTCAGCCGTTCGCTCACCAGATCGATTGCTTTCGCCACCTGCGGAAGCTCCTGCTCCACACAGCCCGCGACTTTTTTGTCCTCTGCATTGATCAATTTGACGATGGTAAGCGAGTCGGCAGAGCCGATTTCCCGCGTATCCGGATTGTTGCTTTCTGTGATAAGTAAGCCTAAATTCTCCTGCATATGTTCTCCTTAAAATCTTTCTCAAAAATATTTTCTGCTTTATTTGGGTTCATGTAAGCATCCCGCTTTACTCGTCCGGCGGCAGTATGCGGTAAAGCTCTGCGGCTCCCGCTTTTCCGACATTGTCCGCGACATTTAATATCTCTGCTTTAATGGTCTTTGTACCAAAACCAATTTCCAGAATGTCGCCGGTCTTTACCTCGTAGGACGCCTTGACCACTTTGCCGTTGGCCTTGACTCGTCCCATATCGCAGGCGTCGTTTGCTACCGTTCGGCGCTTGATAATGCGCGACACTTTTAAAAATTTATCCAATCTCATACTATCTTCTCCTTTGCCTTATCGTTATCGGATTGTTTACTCCCTGACGGATCAAGGCGGAGCTACCACAAAAAAACAGTCATAAACAAAACCCGCAGAGGGAATTTGTTTATGACTGCCGCCATCTCCCAAGACTTACTTGTTGACTGCGTCCTTTAATGCTTTTCCCGCTTTGAATGCTGGAACCGTGGAAGCCGGGATTGTCATTTCCGCTTTGGTCTGTGGGTTTCTTCCTACTCTCTCCGCTCTTTTTCTAACTTCGAATGTGCCAAAGCCAACGATCTGAACTTTATCGCCCTTTACCAACGCACTTTCTACATTGGAAATAAACGCAGCAAGAGCCTTTTCAGCATCCTTCTTTGAAATTTTTGCATCAGCCGCGATGCTGGAAATGAGTTCTGTCTTATTCATTGATATTTCCTCCTTGGTTTATATTAATTATGCATTCTCGGTGAAAATGCGTGTACACCTTATACTAAATTCGATACTACCGTACAAAATCCTTTTTTTCAGCCAATTTTCTTCTTCTTTTTCTCTTCCGCGACAAAAATCAGCCTTGTTTCAGTTCCCGTTTTTCGAATCGATCAATTTCCTTCCCTGTTTCTTTCTGAAGCAGAGTTTCGCTGTCCACTTTCATCCAGTCCGCCGCCCCTGCCGCAGAAAACAACAGCTTTCCCAATGTACGCTCCATTTCCGGCCTGCTGCCGGACGCCACAGCATTTTGAAAGCGCTGGCTCTCTTCGGCCAGCTCATCTGCCGCCGCCTGCAGGGAAGCCTTAAATTCCAACCCGGCCTTGCGCGCTTTTTTATGGACTTTCTGCGCGCGCATTAAAGCCGGAAAGCTTCTTGGCACCTCGCGCATGGCCTCTGTGACAGATTGTAACCCTTTTTCCTGCATTTTATTCTTTTCCCATAGAAGAGACACTTCTTCCGGTGTTTCCGCCCGGTCCTGGCCAAAAATATGGGTATGCCGGGCTATGAGCTTTCGGCATATTTCCGAAACCACATCATAGAACGTAAACTCGCCCGCTTCTTTGGCAACCTGCGCCTGAAACACCACCTGAAACAGCAAATCCCCCAGTTCATTGGCCAGCAGTGCCGTGTTCTGGTTTTCCACCGCGTCGATCACTTCCCAGGCCTCTTCGACTGCATAATACTTCAGCGAATCATGGGTCTGTTCCCGATCCCAGGGACATCCCTGTTCCGAGCGCAAAACTTCCAGGATGTGGATCAAATCTTCCATTGTGTATATTTTCTTGATATCCATCGCATTTCCCTCATTTGTATTCTAATCGATAACGTTGTATTTTGCAAGTACTTTTCCTATTTTTTTGCCATTGGGAAGCATTTCAATGTCCTCTTTGCACATGGCGCGCAGCAAAAGCAGGAAAATCGCATAAATCACAGCGCCAATCCCCAGGATCAGCAGGGTTTGAACCCGATCCGGCAGAAAAGCCGGAAGAAACCGCTGCATTGCCCAAAGCGAAACTCCCATAATGCCTGCCGCCGCGGCCGGCCTCACCAAAGTGCGGCGGAAGCAGAAATGAATCCCCATAATCTTTTTCACTGCCCACAAATTCATGACGGCAATCAAGAGATAGCACAGATTGGTGCTCAGGGGAGCGCCGAAAATGTGGAGGTTCGGATTCCCGATGAAGACATAGTTTAAAATAACCTTCATCACGCCGCCGATCAGCATATTCCGCACCGGAATCATAGTATGCCCGCTGGCTTGCAGAATGGACGTTGTGATGCTGACCAGCGTGACAAACAGGCAGGCGGGAGCTAAAATCTGAAGCATGATTTCCGAGGAATCGTTGTTTAAAATCAATTTCAGGATCGGCCCGGCAGACGCCAGAAAAGCCGCCGCACACGGAAGGGCAAACAGCAGGGTTAAGCGGATGGAAGAGCGGGCCGCACGCTGTGCCTGCCGCTCGTTTTGGACCGCGATGGCGGAAGAAATAGCAGGCACAAGGCTCATTCCCAGCGCAAGGATCACCGTACTGGGCAGATTAAACAGCGAGCTTGCATAGCCGGAATAAGAGCCGTACAGCCATCTGGCCGCGCCTTCTCTTAAAGTCAGTGTTTCCCGAAAGCTTCCAAACACATTTTCCTGATCGTAGAGTCCGGTTTTACACAAATCCATTAACCGCTGCGCCTGCTCCGGCGTGAAGGCTATGCCCTGCAGCCGGACGCGGATCATGGCCGTGTCCACGACCGCGGTAATGCTGGAGACACAGGCGCCGACGGTAATGGGAACCGCAATCAAAACCAGCTGTTTTGCAATCGTGCGCAGGCGCGTGGAGTCTTCTGCTGCAAGCCCGCGGTACAGCTTATGGGAAAAATGCCAATACCGCAGCATAAGGTAAAGGGCAGACAGGACGATTCCCGCCGTAATACCAACAATGGCGCCCGCCGCCGGAATTTCATAGGAAACCGTTGTTCCCGCAATCGCGGCGGCCTCCCGCGCCGCTTTCATCAGAAAATACGCCAGCGAATATCCCAAAAGCAATTTCACCAGCGCTTCGATCAGCTGGGACACTGCCGTCGGCTTCATATTCTGCATTCCCTGGAAAAAGCCCCGGTAGCAGGAGGCAAGACAGATAAAAAACAACGCGGGTGCAATTGCCATTATGCCGGTAGCGGCCATATTGTCGCCCATCCATTTTGCCAGGTAAGGAGCTCCAAAGAACAGGATCAGGCTTCCCGCAAAGCCAATCCCGCCCAATAAAACAAAGGAGACCCGAAATACCTTCCGGCAGAATTCCACCCGCTTCTGCGCCATGCCTTCCGCGACCATTTTCGACACTGCAATGGGAAGCCCCGTCGTTGAGATTGCAAACAGCGTCGCATAAACCTGGTAGGCGGTATTGAAAATTGCCATCCCCTCTTCATGGAGCAGGTGGGTTAGGGGGATTTTAAAGCAGGCGCCGATCACCTTCACAATCAAATTGGAAAGTACTAAGATCAGCGCGCCCTGCATAAAATTCTGTCTGTTACTTTTTGACATAGCTCCGCCTTCCTCCGATGAAAAATCGGCTTGTATTTATATATTATCCTATTTTTTTGTATCTCTATTTATTCATAATCGATTAGCAACCCTATGTCATGAGGGAAAAACCTCGCTTTCGAACCGGATATTATCGGAAAATTTTCCTTGCCGCGGAAAAAATTAAACCGTTTTGCATCGGCTTTTGTCGAAACAAAACGGTTTTGATTTTTACCGCAATCCTATGCGGGACATCGAATAAAAATGGGATTTATTTCAAGAGATCCTGATTGGAAAGATATTTCATGGTTTGATAACAAAGCTCAGCTGCCTGTGCCCGCGTTACAATTTCATCGGGCATGAACTGGTTGGCGCTGCCCTTGAAAATTCCATAACAGGTCATGTTTTTGACGCTTTGGGCCGCCCAGCTTGGAACTGCGCCCATATCCTCATAGCTGACATCGACGCAGGCCGCAACGGCAGGATTTACAATCCGATTGATGATAACGGCCGCTTCTGCCCGGGTGATCGGTTCATACGGATTGAGCGAAATTTTCCCGTCTTCTTCATATCCGCTGATTATCCCTTTTTCCAAAGCTGTCTGCATGGTTTCCTGAACCCAGGCCGGTTCCGCATTCAAACCGGCGGAAACGGCCTCTGCTTCCCTGCTTTCCACCTGAGTGCCTACGGAAGCTAACATCAAGTTGATAAATTCAACCCGGTTCATTTCCTCATCCGGTTTGTAAAACGCAGTATTATTCTTTAATTTTTCCCCTGTGATGATTCCGTTTTCAGCCAGCTTCATCACGGAATATTCTGCCCAGTGGTTATTCAAATCCGAATATACCATTTGTGCGCCGTCGGCAGAACTGGAAGTTTGAATGGCAGATTCATTATCGGCGACTAAAATTTTTACCGTTGCAGTACGTTCGTTGTTGTAAGCGTCGGTTACTTTGAACGTAAACTGGTCGTC
>CALYAR010000094.1 GCA_944393585.1 uncultured Clostridia bacterium
AAGGTGGTTAGAACAAGCTAACCAGAATACTTTCATAGAGAAGGGATGATAGATATGCCTTTAACGATGGCACAGGCCGGAGTAGAAAATCAAATTAAAAAAGTAGGCGGCAGAGAAGATACTAGAAGATTTCTGGAAAACCTGGGCTTTGTGGCCGGGGGAAAGGTAACGGTCATTTCGCAGATAAATGGAAATGTGATTGTGAGCATGAAGGATTCCCGCATCGCAATCAGCCGTGAAATGGCAAATAAAATCCTGGTATAAATAAAATCTGTTGAATGAAATCAATGGAAAGTAATAGAAAAAGAAAGGGGATTACAATGCGCACACTGAAAGAAGCCAGCATCGGCCAAACAGTCAAAGTCGTAAAGCTTCATGGGGAGGGGGCGGTAAAACGACGCATTATGGACATGGGCATCACAAAGGGGGTTGAAATTTATGTCCGCAAAGTAGCGCCATTGGGCGATCCGGTTGAGGTAAACGTCCGCGGATACGAATTGTCCTTGCGCAAATCCGATGCAGAAATGATCGAAGTCGTATAACGAAGAGGGTAAGGTAAATTTTTGACTATTAGTTAGCATCTACTAACTTAATGCACAATAAAGGAGGATATTTATGGCAATTAAAATTGCGCTGGCCGGTAACCCGAACAGCGGCAAAACGACATTGTTTAATGCCCTGACAGGCTCCAACCAATTTGTCGGAAACTGGCCGGGTGTTACGGTAGAAAAAAAGGAAGGTCGTTTAAAGGGACAAAAAGACGTCATTATAATGGACCTGCCGGGAATTTATTCCCTCTCTCCTTATACGCTGGAAGAGGTAGTCGCCCGTAATTACTTAATTCACGAACGTCCGGATGCGATTTTAAACATTGTGGACGGTACCAACATAGAACGAAACCTCTATCTTTCCACGCAGTTAATGGAATTGGGAATTCCGGTTGTAATGGCCGTCAACATGATGGACATCATCAAAAAGAACGGCGATCAGATTAATATCAAACGCCTATCGGAAAAATTGGGATGCGCTGTTGTGGAAATATCCGCACTGAAGGGAACCGGAATTAAGGAAGCCGCGGATAAAGTTGTCGCCGCTGCACGCAGCGGCAGCTCAGGGGCTCCGGTCCACCGGTTTTCTGATCGGATCGAAGAAATTCTCAGCCAAATTGAAGACCAGATCTATGATATTCCGGCCGAACAAAAACGCTTTTTTGCAATCAAGCTGTTTGAACGGGATGATAAAATCAAAGAACAGATGAAGTCCGTTCCCGATGTGGAATCCATCATCAAAGCGGCAGAAGAAGAATTTGACGATGACAGCGAAAGCATCATCACGAACGAGCGTTATACCTATATCTCATCCATGATACACAGCTGCTATACGAAGAAAAACAAACAGAAGCTTACTGTTTCGGATAAAATTGACAAGGTTGTCACCAACCGCTGGGCCGCGCTGCCGATCTTTGCCGTTGTCATGTTCATTGTTTACTACATTTCGGTAACCACTGTTGGTACGATTGCAACGGATTGGGCGAACGACGGTGTGTTCGGCGACGGCTGGCACTTATTCGGAATCGGTTCTGCCGGCTATGAAGAAGCCGCGGAAGCGTATGGAATTGAAAGCGCAAAGATAGACGGCTATCTTGCCGCAGCGGAAGAAGCAGGCATTGACATCAGCGCGCTGCAGGAAACCATGGAAGCGGAAGAGCCAGATCAAAGCGTGATCGACACATTCCTCTCACAGGCAGGGGATGCTGGACTTGTTGGGCAGGCAGAACTGTATGACGATGAAGGAAATGTGGAAGAAACTTTAACCGTTTCACTGGCCGATTTTGAGGCCGCAATGGAAGCAGAAGAACCAGATCCTGCCGGCTACGGCGTATGGGTGCCGGGAATTCCGGTTCTGATTGAAGCCGGGCTGGATGCGGCCAATTCTCCCGAATGGCTGTCCGGATTAATCTTGGACGGCATAGTAGCCGGTGTCGGCGCTGTGCTGGGATTCGTTCCGCAGATGCTGATTCTGTTTTTGTTCCTCGCCTTCTTGGAAGCGTGCGGATACATGGCGCGTATTGCCTTTATTATGGACCGTATCTTCCGGAAGTTCGGTCTCTCCGGAAAATCCTTTATCCCCATGCTGATTGGAACAGGCTGCGGCGTGCCGGGTGTTATGGCCTCACGCACCATAGAAAATGACCGCGACCGCAAAATGACAATTATGACCACAACCTTTATCCCCTGCGGTGCGAAGCTCCCGATTATCGCCCTGATCGCAGGTGCGTTATTCGGCGGAGCCTGGTGGGTTGCTCCAAGCGCATATTTTGTCGGCGTAGCCGCTATTATCGTATCGGGTATCATTTTGAAAAAGACAAAGATGTTTGCCGGCGATCCTGCTCCGTTTGTTATGGAGCTTCCCGCTTACCACCTTCCGACGGTCGGAAATGTACTGCGCAGTATGTGGGAGCGCGGCTGGTCCTTTATTAAGAAAGCGGGAACCGTTATCCTGCTTGCTACCATCTTTGTTTGGTTTACCTCCAACTTCGGCTTCACAGAAGACGGTTTTGGTATGGTAGATATGAACGACAGCATTTTGGCTGCAATCGGCGGAGCCATTGCGTGGATTTTCAATCCGCTCGGCTGGGGCGACTGGCGCGCGGCAGTTGGAGCAATCACCGGCTTAATTGCAAAAGAAAATGTCGTTGGAACCTTTGGCATTCTGTTCGGCGGTTTTGACGAAGTGGCGGAAAACGGCTGGCAGATCTGGGCCAATATGCGCGAAGCATTCACCCCGTTGTCTGCATATTCCTTCCTGGTCTTCAATTTGCTGTGCGCGCCCTGCTTTGCGGCAATCGGTGCGATCCGCCGCGAAATGAACAGTGCGAAATGGACCTGGTTCGCCATTGGCTATCAGTGTGTATTCGCTTATGTGATCTCGCTTTGCATTTATCAGTTTGGTATGCTGTTTACCGGAGGCGGATTCACTTTCTGGACCGTCGTTGCCCTGATCCTCACAGCGGGAATCCTCTTTTTGCTCTTGCGTCCCTATCGGGAAAGCAAAACACTGGGCAAAACGCGCTCCATTGAAGCATAACTTGTAACTAATACCAAAACGGGAAAAGGAGGAATGAACCATGTTGGAATTTTTTATGAATCATCTTGCAACGATTTTAATCTGCCTTGTACTGATTGTAATTGTCGCTCTCATCATTCGAAAACTGATTTTGGACCGAAAAAGGGGAAAAAGTTCCTGCGGTTGCGGCTGCCAAGACTGCCCCGGTGCTTCCTTCTGCCACCCTGCCAACAAAACTCATACCAATCAGTAATACACTCCTTTCTTAAATAAAAATATACAACAAAACGAACGGGCAATTTTTGCCCGTTCGTTTTGTGTCTATTATCAAACAGATGCTCCGGAGCTGCTCATGACAGCCATTGAATCATGGCAGTTTTATCATTTGAATTGTATCCCGCTTTCCGGTAAAAATTCAGCGTGCTTTCCTCTTTGCTTCCGGTGAGCAGCATGATTTTATAGCAGTTCTGATTTTCCGCTATTTGCCTGGCATAAGCCAGGCAAGCAGTTGCGAAGCCCCGGCCCCTGTATTTTTCAGCCGTTACCACATTTTCAATCAAAGCGTAAGGTCGCTGACCATGCGTAAGGTTGGGGATAACCAGCAAAACGCAGGATGAGACGATCCGCCCCTCTTCTTCCGCTGCAATAATATGGTGGTTGGGATCCTGCTGAATGCGGTTCCAAAGCGCCTGCAGTTCCGGGGTGTTTTCCGGTATGGGGTTATCGTGCAGCTGTGTGTACAATTCCAGAAGCCCAAATAAGTCCTCATTCGTAATCTCGCGTATTTTCATACAAACCTCCTGCTTTTCCATTTCATCTTTTTCTCATGATAGCACGAAGCATAGCGTTCGTCTACTGTTTTTCCGCCAGCGCCGGTTGATTTAGATAGAATGAAAATATCCCCTGCAAAGCGGGGGATATTTTGGTTTCAGGCAAACCCTTCATATGATTGGTTGGGGAGGGAGTGGAAACAAGAAGTGCCAGTCCCCTTTTTCTAATTATTAGCCGGTATAGTCAACTGTAATGCCATGCTGGGTCAAAACACCGTTGGTAAAATCAAAATAAATGTACCAGCCGTCGCGTCCATAGACCGCATAGAGATAACGTTCTTTTCCGTCGATGGTTTGCTGTGCAGTCGGATCACCCAGTTTTTCTATGACTTCTTCACGGGAAGCATTGTCCTCCAGTCCAATGTTAAAGAGCAGCTCGCTTCCGCCGTTCGCGTCAAAGCGGTAAACACC
>CALYAR010000095.1 GCA_944393585.1 uncultured Clostridia bacterium
AAAAATGAATTCCAATCTCTCGCAAAAACTCCAAATAATTCAGCGGCAGCAGCCAGTCCGCATTGTTTAACATTAACGCTTTGCCGTCGGAAAAGTCTACAATCGTAGAAAGCTGTTTTTTAAAGCAGTTGGCATTGTGATCAATCGTTTCCCGTGTCATCATTTGCCGCATATCGCTGCGGCCGCTGGGGTCGCCGACGACGGCTGTTCCTCCGCCAATAATCGCAATCGGCCGGTGACCCGCCCTTTGCATGTGAGCCATGACCACCATCTGAAGGAAATGACCCACATGCAGACTGTCCGCAGTTGGATCAAAACCGATGTAGAAACTCACTTTCTCCTTTCCAAGCAGTTCACGTATTTCTTCTTCGTGTGTAACCTGAGCAATCAATCCGCGCTCTTTGAGCACGTCATATACATTTCGTTCTTCCATTGTCTTCCTCCTGAAACAATTGAACAAGCTATTCTCAGCTATTTATCGTTCCTATTATCTTCTTTTCGAAAATATTCGATTCCCATAATCAGCAAACCCAAGACCAAGAATGCCATTGCTAGTACAAAGGGAAACATCATGCCGGTTTCCAACACTGTTGTCCAAAATCGTCCCGGCGGCGTACTCCAGCCAGAAACCAGATTGTTTCCTGCAAAGATAATAATCGCCAAAGACCATATTGTTCCGATTAAAGCTAAAAAACCGCCGATCAATGCGCGCTTCATCCATCTTTCCCCCTTGATTTTTACAACAGCTGAATTCTTCTCTTATGGCCGCATCTGTACTTTCATTCGCCTTATTGTACCATATCAAAGCAGAGAATGCAAGATTTGCTGCATTTCCGCAAACGTTTTCGCCTGATTGATACGCTCCCGGCCTTCTGCACTGCCGCGCATCCCCTTAATATACCAGGCCGCATGCTTACGCGACTGAAGGATTCCCATATGTTCTCCCTCCTGCGCAACCAGCCGTTCGATGTGCCATAAGGCAGCGTCAATCCGCTCCTGTGGGGTTGTTTCGGTCAAAATTTGTCCGTATGTAAAATATTCATCCATTTCGCGAAATAAAAATGGATTTCCCAACGCAGCACGCCCCACCATCACGGCATCACAATGCGTTGATTCCATCATCCTCTGGGCATCTATCGGCGATTTAACATCTCCATTCCCAATCACCGGAATTTTCACGGCTGCTTTAACACGGGCAATGACATCCCAGTCTGCACTGCCGCTGTAATATTGTGCGCGCGTTCTCCCATGGACGCATATGGCGTCCGCTCCGCCTGCCTCTGCCGCTAACGCTACTTCCACGGCATTGTCCTCGAGGAAACCTTTTCGAATCTTCACGCTGACCGGAACAGGAGAAACTTCTTTTACCGCGGCTACAATCTCCGTCACCTTCTGCGGCTGTGTCATCAAAAAACTGCCGTCTCCATTTTGCACAATCTTCGGAGCCGGACACCCCATGTTAATATCCAAAAGGGAAGCGCCGGTCGCCAATGCCTGGGGAACGATTTGCGCCATAATTTCAGGATCACTTCCAAAAATTTGAACCGCAAACGGAAAATCAATCGGATCCGACTGCAAAAGCTTAGCCGTCTTTTTATCCTGGTAATAGAGTGCCTTTGCACTTACCATTTCCGTATAAGTAAACGGACAGCCAAATCTGCGGCAAGTCATGCGAAAACTCAAATCGGTTACGCCCGCCAAAGGCGCCAAAAACACATTTTTATCTATTTTTAAATTTCCAATTTGAATCAATCCTATTCCGCCTTTCGCTCAATAATACAATTTAAAAATCGGTTAAAGGAGCGAAGGAAATTTCATTGTGCTCCGCAATTCCGCCATAGAGGCAGTTGTTATTTTTGCCCACAGAAAAATAATGCTGTAAAGCCGATTTTGCTGAGAAGGGCATATCGCGCTCTAATATGTGCTCATAATCGACCCACTCCAATATACCTTCGCTACAGTTTGGAAGAACTATATCCGGATTCACCAAATCTGCAAAAAAATAATAGTTGATGCGGATTTCTTTGCCCTTTTTCCGCATTGTTATATAACGCAGCTGCATATTGCTAATGTCCTTCCGCAAAACACCAATTTCTTCCTGCAACTCTCGATAAGCACATGCATAGGGATCCTTCCATTCTTCTGGTTCAAAATGTCCGCCAATTCCGCACCAGGAAGGGGGAACTACTTTGGAACCAATCCGATACAGCATCAATAGCTGCTGGTTCTTCCGCAAATAAACCGCTGTCATATTTCGAATTGAGCAGGAATCCGATGGCATATTATTTCACCGTCCTTTTAGGTAAATTCATTCTCTTTCGTGTTTTTCCAATAAATTTCATTATACAGCAATTTTTTGATTTTTCAATCACCTATTACAAAACAGGAAAAGAATGCGTGAATAATTCACTCAAAAAAAAGCAAAATAAAAACAGATCGGATCAATTGAAACCCACGTTTGAACTGATTCGGTTTTACTGTGCGGATCAATCCGCACATCACACAAATGATCTTTTTATAAAAAGAGGAAGGTGTAACAAAATGGCAAAAAAGAATAATAACCAAAATCAGGCAAAGAACAATCAAAACAATAACCTGAACAACAGCAAAAACCAAAACCAGAACTGCAGGAACGATGTGCAGAATCAGAATAAGAATTCCAAAAATTCTTATCAGGACAATATGCAAGATTGCAGATAACCTTGAATGGGCGGAGAATACCCGCCCATACATACTATTTCTTCAACTTTCGGTCAGCTGTGTCAATTAATATTGTTACAGGACCATCGTTTGCAATCCGAACCAGCATATCTGCGCCAAACACTCCTGTTTTGACTGGTATTGTGCTATTCTCTTTCAAAAATTGCACAAAGTATTCATAGAGTTCTTCCGCAGCCTGCGGCGGGGCAGCGGCTGTAAAAGACGGACGGCGTCCTCCAATTGCATCGGCATATAAAGTAAACTGGGATACGATAAGCAGCTCACCCTGGATGTCCCGAATTGATCGGTTCATTTTTCCATTTTCATCTTCAAATACACGCAGGCCCAAAAGACGGTCTGCCAGATATTCTGCCTCTTCTTTGCCGTCCCCCTGCCCAACTCCCAATAATACTGCAAATCCCTTTTGAATTTTTCCTACTGCTTCTCCATTGATTTCAACGCTTGCTTCCTTCACGCGCTGGATCACGATTCTCATTTGAGTTTCTCCTTTTATACATGATTTCCTGCAATAGCGCCGCTTGTCCAGGCCCATTGCAAATTATATCCTCCGCAGTCGCCGTCGATATCCAAAATTTCGCCGGCAAGAAAGAGGTTTTTGCATTTTAAAGATTCCATGGTCAGCGGGTCGACTTCATTTGTGCGAACTCCGCCGCAGCAAACCTGTGCTTCTCGATACCCCGCTGTTGCCACAGCATAAAACGGCCATGCCTTCAAAGCCTTTGCCAGCTGTTTGGCTTCTGCTGCCGTCACCGTTTCCGCAAAACGCCCGGGGTCAAAAGACTGAGATTTTAAAAAAGCGCGAATAAGCTTTTTATGAAAAAACCCGTTTAAGTTCTCTTCCAATGTTTTGTATCCCATCGTATAAAAACGCTGACAGAGCCTGTCTGCTAAATCGTCTTGTTCCAGTTTGGGATATAAATCGAGCTTTATCTCCGCTTCTCTTCCTAAAACTGTCTGTTCCGAAACAAACCGGCTGATTTCAAAAACAGCTGGCCCTGAAATTCCCTGATCCGTAAAAAGAATTTCATCCACTTTACTGGTTTGAGCCTGGCACACCGTAACAGTTCCATTCCATTTTACACCCGATATTTCCTTTAAAAACGGTTCTTTCAGCTTTAATTTTACCAATGCGGGAAATGTTTCCGTAATGCTGTGACCCAGACTTTGGGCAAGAGAATATCCGCTTCCGTTGCTCCCCAAGTGAGAAGCCGCCCTTCCTCCTGCCGCCAAAATCACTTTATCTGCCTGAAATGTTTTGCCGTTGTAAGCAGTTATCTGAAATCCTCCCTTGCTTGGGCGAATGGAGGCCGCATCGAACTCACAAATTTCCGTCACTCCAAGCCGGCTCGCCTCATAACGTAAATTATCGACTACGGACGACGCCTGCAGAGAATACGGATATAATTTACCATCCTCTTCCTGAATGAGATCAATTCCAATTTCATGAAAAAACTGGATGGTATCCTCTTTTGAGAACTGTTCAAACGTACTCATCATAGCCTCTTTCTGTTCCCCATGGTAATGGGAAACAGAAAGATCCATATTGGTTAAATTGCATCTTCCATTTCCGGTAGCCAAAAGCTTTTTTCCCGTCCGCGGCATTCGTTCTAGAATGAATATGGATTTTCCTCGGCGCGCTGCCATAATGGCAGAAATAAGTCCGGCGGCTCCGCCGCCAATGACTGCAATTCTTTCTCCCACTTTTTATCCTCCTTCTAAAAGGGTTTAAACTGCTGTATAATTTGAACTGCCGTACGGATGCCGTCGGCAGCGGCAGACATGATTCCGCCCGCATATCCCGCTCCCTCTCCCGCAGGATAAATGCCTTCGATGTTAGAGCAAAAATCCTCTCCCCTAATGATTGTAACAGGAGACGATGTTCTCGTTTCCACTCCGGACAATACTGCATCGCGGGCAGAAAACCCGGATATTCTGCGGTTAAATTCGGGAATGGCTTCCCGCAGCGACTCTGTCACAAAATAAGGAATGCACTCAGACAAATCACACAGTTTGTATCCGGAAGGAGAGCTTGGTTCTACGCAACCCAAAGTACTGCTTGGTACTTTTTTTATAAAATCTCCCACTAATTGAACCGGCAGCCGGTAATCACCGCTTATTTCAAATGCAGCGCGTTCCCACTTCTGCTGAAATTCTACTCCCGCCAACGCATGGCTGCTTCCGAAATCTTCTGGCGTTACATTCACCACCAGAGCACTGTTTGCATTGGAAAAATTACGGGCATAATTGCTCATTCCATTTGTAACTGTCATTTCGTATTGGGAGGAAGCATTGACAACTGTTCCTCCAGGACACATGCAAAAAGAGTAGACGCTTCTTCCCTTTTTAGTATGATAAGTAAGCTTATAATCCGCCGCTCCCAGCTCTTTGACCGAATCCAATCCTCCATATTGAGAGACATTAATCCATTTTTGCGGATGCTCGATCCGAAGTCCAATTGCAAATGCCTTAGGAGTCATCAAAACGCCTTTCTCACAAAGCATCCGAAACGTATCACGGGCGCTGTGGCCCAGAGCTAAAACCAAAATCTCAACAGGAAGCTCTCTTTCGTTGACGCGGCAGGCCTGGATTTTGCCGCTTTCAATTTGAATGTCCTGAAGAGTGGATTCGAATCGAAATTCACCGCCCAGCGATATAATTTCCCTCCGCAGTTTGGGAATGATCTTTTTCAGCTGATCTGTGCCTAAATGCGGTTTGTTCAGATACAAAATCTCTTCCGGAGCACCGCAGCGTACAAAAGTTTCTAAAATCTGCTGCAGATACCCATTTCTGTCATGCACCATTGTATTCAGTTTGCCGTCGGAAAACGTTCCCGCCCCGCCTTCGCCGAACTGTACGTTTGAATTTGGATTTAAAACTCCCCTTTTCCAAAATGCGTCGACATCTTTTTGGCGCTCTTCTACACATTTTCCACGCTCAATCACAATGGGAGCGTATCCTTCCCGAGCAAGCTTCCAGGCACAAAACAGCCCGCATGGACCGCTTCCCACAATGACCGGACGATGCCTCAGCAGTTTAGTTCCATAGGAAAGCTTCTGTGGCTGTAAATGTTCATATGCCGATATATCAGCACTTTCTTTCCATTTGTTTAATATCTCTGATTCCGATTTTAACGCAACAGCAACTGTATATACGATCATAATATCAGGCTTTTTGCGAGCATCCACTGATTTTTTTAAAATTATTTTCTCTTTGAACTCCGAAACCGAGATACTGATACGGTGAGCGGCCAGATTCCATAAATCATCCATCGTATGCCGGACCGGAAGTTTGATTTGGCTAATTTTTATCATTGTCTCATTCGTTTCCCCATTTCATTTTCCACTAGTATACACTATTTTTAGTTCAGTTGCAAATATCACATAACCTCGAATATGACTTTTAAAATGGTACATACTAACTTTGAAAAGAGGTGAGATTCATTGAAAAAGGCAAAAGAATTTTCTCTGGTATTTGGCGTAGGTTCCGTAGGATATAGTTTAATTGAGATTTTATGGCGGGGATATACCCATTGGACAATGGCTCTCACGGGGGGAATTTGTTTGACCGCACTTTACTCCATGAATTTTAAATTGTGCAAACAAAAATTATGGAAAAGATGTCTGGCTGGAAGCGCACTGATTACTGTGATTGAATTTTCAGCCGGAATTTTAATTAATAAGATATTTCATATGAATGTATGGGATTACTCAGACCGTAAATTTAATTTAATGGGGCAGATCTGTCCGCTTTACTCTGCTCTCTGGTTTTTGCTTTGCATTCCAGTCAACAGATTGACAGAGTATATGCGCTATAAATTTCATGCTGCGTCTCACCTTAAAGTATTGGCCAACGGAATCAAATTACTACGTCAGGCCAGCAAAAATTGATATTTTTTTAACGTCCAAATTCCTCTTGCTTTTGTATATTAAATCGTTTATAATAGCTCCTGTCTCTTGAGCAGAAATGTGCTGTAAGCGGCAATAATTGGATATTTTCCATCAGAAACAGGAGAGATTGATATGGCGGCATTCTTTCGGGCAATGATCAACTCAGTAAGAAACCAGGGCTATACGAAAAACCAGAAAATTTTTATTGTAGAAGGAATCTTCACCAATATAATGACCGTCTTTACCACTGCCTCGTTTCTGACGGGATTTTTGGTTTCCATCGGAATGTCGGATTATCATATCGGACTCATGAGTACTTCCGCAACCTGGTCTTCTATTATAGCATTAGCTTCTATTTTTCTATATCAAAAAATGCGGCGGGTAAAGCCTTTTTTGGTAACGATCTATGTAATATCAAAGGCTTTGCTTTGCTTTATTGTCATCGTTCCATTTATTTTGGGAGCTTCCAGCGTCGTGCAGAATATCGTAATGCTGATGATTGTTGCCGGATATATTCTGACTGCGGTATATAATGTGGGATACAATGTATGGCTGATGAATTCCATTGAACGCCATAACCGGACCCAATATGTCTATGACCGTATGTTTTACATTCGCATATTCTATTTGATTGCTTTGATCGTTTCGGGTTTCTTAATGGATTCCTTGGAAAGCAATCCATTTGGCTTTCTTATTATCTTCTTATCTGGATTTGCTTTTTCGCTGGTAAGCTTTATTACAATGCTTCGGGCGGATGAATCCGTGAACCTGAAGCCACGGACTCACAGAATCAGCTTTCGCGAGTTTATTATGCCGTTCCGGGATAAGCCTTATCTCAAGTTTTTATGCTTCATTTTCTTATACTACATATGTCTGACGACTTCTTCCTGCTTTACGGGAGTCTTTTTGCTGAAATATCTGGGAATCAGCTACATTGCCTATTCCGGGATGAACATCCTAACCTTTATCGCACAGATTTTGACAAGCAAATTTTGGAGCAGAATTGAACGGGAACGCGGAGCTTTGTTTGTTATCAAAGTATCGGGATTGATTGCAGTCAGTGAATTCCTTTTTTATGGGTTTATGACACATGCCACTTTGTTTTTCCTGTTCCTAACGCCGTTTCTTTCCGGGATTGGAAACAGCGGCTATGGCGTTGCAATTTTTACATATCGGTATGAATTAATGCCGGAAACAAATAATGAACCCTATGAAGCCTGGTTTAATGGTTTTTACGGACTTGCCACACTCCTGGCACCTATGATCGGCAATTTCTTATGTGGACTTCTTCCCGATTTCCAAAATGCAGTCTATGAATTCAGTGATTTTCAGATTCTATATCTGGCTTCCTTTATTGGTGCCACTCTGGTTGTTCTCTTGTTAATCAAACCCAAGAAATCAGACAAGGACAAACAAAAGCAGCTTAAATAAAGACAGACTGCTTAGAATGTTTTGCAATATAAAGCTCTGAGACAGCAAACAAAAAGCTTTTCAGTCGCAGAGCTTCGGCTTTTTGCGGCCAAAAATCCTTGTCCGCATTGATCTATCCCAAGATACTAACTGAACAATATATGCTGCGGTATTCTCGGAATAAAACAGAATGAATTTGTTCCGACATAGAAACTGGTGATGATTACGGCCGTAAAAAGTTTTGTCACATTATAGCTTTTAAACTGATTTGAGAATTAGCGAATTAAGTTTACACAGTCACTGCAAGCGTTACGATTTTTGAGCTGTTTATTCAAAACAAATGGGGATATGGATGTGCCATATCCCCCTATTGCAGATATCCTTTGTCTTCCAATAAATGCTCCTGCTTTAATGCGGCTACAGCCAGCGCATCACATCGCTCATTTTGCGGATGTCCATCATGGCCTTTCACCCAGATAAATTTGACTTCATGCCGAGAGAGCTGCTCGCTCAAACGCTCCCACAGATCAAAATTCACTCTCTTTTGTTTTGTCTTGGGATCGAAGAAATTTTTTTTCTTCCATCCGTCCAGCCATTTTTGATTAATGGCATCAACCAAATATTTCGAATCGCTCCATAGCGTTACTCTGCATGGCTCCTTTAAAAGCCGCAGTGCTTCAATAGCAGCTAATAATTCCATTCTGTTGTTTGTCGTCAATCGATAGCCGGCCGATATCTCTTTGCTTTTGTCACGGTAACATAAAATGGCACCATATCCGCCCGCTCCTGGATTTCCGCTGCAGGCGCCGTCTGTATAAATGCTGACTTCTTTCATTTAGTCTTCCGCCTGCTCCTTTATCAGCTCGCGTGCTTCCTCCAAATGATCGATTTCGACAAACAAATCATTTCCAAATCCGCCTTGATCCGAATAAATGTCAAATGTAATGCCATCCGGCATATATCCCCGAACTGCGCGAATTTGACAGGATTCAAACAGCCCAAGCTTTAACTGAAGGTCAAATTCATCCCGGCACGTAGTTAAATAGCGATAGCCAGTTGTCGGAAGCTGTTTCGGTTCCTCAATTAATTTACTGCCGCAGTTTGTGCATTTTCTCTGCTTAGTCAAATAGCGATACTTACATTTCGGACACCACATAAAAGCTCCTTAATACATTTTACCAGACTTTGGATTAATAATATCACGCCACGCCAAATCACCGCGCTCCAAACCATGAATTAAAACTTCAGCTGTCGCAATATTCGTAGCCAATGGAATATTGTGAACATCGCACAAACGCAAGAGCGCATTGACGTCCGGTTCATGCGGCTGTGCCGTTAACGGATCGCGGAAAAATAATACCAAATCGATTTCATTGTATGCAATTCTGGCCCCAATCTGCTGATCTCCGCCCTGCGGTCCAGATAAGAACCGATGCACATCGAGCCCTGTCGCCTCTACGATTAATCCCCCTGTCGTTCCTGTTGCGCAAAGATTGTGTTTTGCCAAAATACCTTTATAAGCAATGCAGAACTGAATCATCAGTTCTTTTTTCTTGTCGTGCGCAATTAACGCTATATTCATGAAAGTATCCTCCTCTACTGCTTCTTTTGTTTAATCGGAATATTGGCAACCAAAGCCGGTACCTTTCGCTTGCCATCTTCACTCACAGTTTGAGTCAACTGAATGTCAAATTCATTTTGATTGATCTCAATATGCTTGGAAATAACTTCCAAAATCTCACCTTTTAACATTTCCAAAAATTCGGGGGAAACATTTGCACGATCATGGATCAGTACAAGCTGGAGCCGTTCTTTCGCTGTATCCTTGGATGCTGTTTTGTTTCTGCGAAATAAGCTGAAAATATCCATCCTTCACTCCCCCTATTTCATACCAAATATTTTTTTCAAAGTTGCTACAAACCCCGCTGACTCTTCCAAATCCATAATAGGAACTTCTTCTCCGGTAATTCTCTTTGCAATGTTTCGATAAGCCTGTCCCGCTCTGGATTTCATGTCAGAGGCAGCCGGTTCTCCGCGGTTCGTCGAAATAATGATATCTTCATCATCCGGAACAACGCCAATGAGTTCAATTCCCAAAATGTCTAAGATATCGTCAATGGTCATCATATCTCCTTTTTTCACCATATCAATGCGAAGACGATTGACCAAAAGCTTTGTGTTGCCAATTTCATTTGCCTCCAAAAGCCCAATAATACGATCAGCATCCCGCACTGCCGAAACTTCCGGAGTCGTAACCACGATTGCCCGGTCCGCTCCAGCGATTGCGTTTTTAAATCCCTGTTCAATTCCAGCGGGACAGTCAATAATGACATAATCAAACTCTTCTTTTAATTCCGCACACAACGCTTTCATCTGCTCCGTATTGACCGCATTTTTATCCCGTGTTTGAGCAGCGGGCAGCAAACAAAGGTTCTCAAAACGTTTATCTTTGATGAAGGCCTGTTTGGTTCGGCAGACGCCTTCTACAACGTCAACAATGTCATATACAATCCGATTTTCCAATCCCAGGACTACATCCAAATTCCGAAGTCCGATATCTGTATCAACCAATGCTACTTTTTTACCGTTAATCGCCAATGCGGCTCCAATATTAGCTGTAGACGTAGTCTTGCCAACGCCGCCTTTTCCGGACGTTACTACGATTACCTCACCCATTCCGATACCTCCACCTTATGTAAATTTAATACTTATCGTCTGTCAAGCCATGATGAATGATGCACTTATACTGCCGTACTGAATTCTCTGAAAGCACGTTTGGGCACATCATTAATTTATTATAGCACACTCTTTCTATACGCGTCCAGCACTTTATTACATTTTCCGCGAGGAATAGTCATCGATGTAAATCGTACCGTCCTTTATATAAGCAATTTCGGGCTGCGGACTTCGGCGGATTTCGTCTTTATCGGGCGCTCTGGTAATCATATCGGCAATCCGAAGCTGCGGAGGAGCAATGGATAAAGCAATGACCACTGCCCCGCGGTTTCCGCTCCGGCCCGCGTGAATCGTTCCACGCAAATTTCCCATCACCATAATATCCCCGCCCGCCATGAGCTGAGCACCAGGATTGACATCGCCTGCAATAATCAAATTCCCTGCCGTCTCTATCACTTGTCCGCTGCGAACCGTTCCTCGTATAAAGAGAGCGTTTTCCTCTCCTGTCCCCCCATAACCTTCTATTCTGTCTTTGCCCATTGTCTCTTGACAATCCCCTTCCTTGGAAAAAACTATTTTCGTATCAGCTGGTAAAAGTGCCTCAATGGTATATTTCAGCTGTTCCTCCTCCAGCATATTGAGCGAACGGCCGCAGACAATTAGATTTAACGCTGTACCCGCAAAAAAATCTTTGGCTTCCTGAAGCCTTTCTTTTGTTTCCTGTAAAATATTAGAAAAACTATTTTCTTGAGACAAGCGCAGCTCGACACCATCTTTTACCCCTTTGAGTGAAACGCTGCTCATATTTTGCATTCTCCTTCTTTACGGCAAAAGTTCGCCGGTATTTTCATAATCAGACACTCCCATTTGATTGGAAAAATAGTACTCCATAACTTTTTCGGTCACAGGAGCAACCGAGCCGCCGCTGGTTCCATGTTCGATAATCGTAACAACAGCAATTTCCGGATCATCATAAGGTGCAAATGCAGCAAAAATACCTGCATCCGATCCCTGCGACACTTGAGCGGTTCCCGTTTTTGCCGCTACTTCAACGGGAAAATCACGGAAAATGGAATAAGCTGTTCCTCCCTCCTGGGTTACCGAAAGCATACCTTCCTTAATTGCATTTTGATTTTCCTCAGAAAGGCCTACCTCACTTCGAACCTTACTTTCCGTTTTGGAAATCAGGCTTCCATCTTCTGCATCCCGGACGCTTTTTACTAAATGCGGCTCATAGAGAGTACCGCCATTGGCTATTGTAGCAATGTAATTTGTCAGCTGCAGCGGAGTAAAAAGATTTTTTTGTCCAATGGCAATCTGAAGTGTATCGCCGGGATACCACACTTCTCCTTCTTCCGGTTTTTGCAGTGTTCCCTGCGACTCTTCAAACGACAGTTCAATTCCAGTCGGCTCGCCCAATCCATATAAGTGGCAGTATTTCAGGATTTCATCGATTCCAGTTAAACGGCCCGCTTCATAAAAGTAATAGTTGCAGGAATATTTCAAAGCTTCACTTAACGTGATATTGCCGTGAGTCGTACGGTTTCGGCGCCATGCCATGCAGGCCGGCTGATAATCCTTATAGTAGGTATATACACCTTGGTCCAGTATTCTGGTTTCCGGCGTAACAACGCCATTTGCTAATGCAGCGGATCCCGTAACCATTTTAAAAGTAGAGCCAGGTTCATACGTCCCCATTAGGGCGCGGTTAAGCAGCGGCCGATCCGGATCTTGCAGCAATTCAGAATAAATTTCTGTAAAACTTTCTAAATTATACGACGGATAAGAAGCCATCGCCAAAACTTCTCCGGTATTGACGTCGATCACAACCGAAGCTCCCGCATTTGCATCGGCACCTGCCTCTTCTCCATTGGTCTGTGCTTCCATGCGGATGTTTTCTATGGTATCCCGAAGTGCCTCCTCTAAAACTTTCTGCATTTCAATATCAATAGTCAATACGACATAATCTCCGGATTCCGGCTCTTCCGTAACCACAGATTCAATAATTTCACCGTCTTTGTCTTTTACAATCCTTCTCGTTCCGGATTCACCGCGCAGGCTTTCCTCCATAGCCTTTTCAATGCCTTGCTTTCCAATATAATCATTGTATTTATACCCAGAGTCTTTGAGTTCTTCATACTCATCTGCATCAATTTTTCCAATTCGGCCTAAAACATGGGAGAGCAGCTCTGGACGCTGATATTCCCGCACATAATCGTTGACGATTATAACATTCGAGAATGTCTGCTGATTTTCCTTGATTTTGGTCACAATATTCATATCTACATCTTCCGCTATTTCAAATGGAATCGCTGTCGAGTACTGCTCAACCGTCATTTGATACCGCAATCCGGCCAAAAGGCGCTTTTCTGCATCTGTATAGTCTGAACTGATATTGTATTTTTTGATATAGCTGTCGATGACATCCTGAGCTGTTGCCCCAGACTTAAAACTATTTTTCTCTTTCCATTCAGTTTCCTGCTGCGAAGCATCTTCTCCTTCAAAAGTAAAAGCAAAGGGTGCAGTATCCGTAATAGGAAGTGTATCTCCTTCCCAGCTGCAGCCATTCTCCTCAAGAAGAGCCATAAGCTTTAATAAAATATCGTTTTCCTCTTCATAGCTGTAATCCATTTTCTGAACCGTTATAGTATAGGCAACACGATTTGTCACCAAAGGCCTTCCATAACGGTCATAAATCTCACCGCGCGGAGCCGGTTCCTCAATTTCAGTAATGTACTGCTTTTCTGATCTTTCAGCAAATTCTTTTCCGTGAATCACCTGCAAATCAAAAAGGCGATAGGTAAAAATAAGAGTAACTACTAATGTCAAAGACAATAATACATAACATCTTTTTTTAAATTTGCTCATGTCTTTTCACCGCCTTCTGATATTATGTTTCCATGGGTTCCTCAGTGGTTGTCACAGGCTGTTCAATCAGCCATCGGATTATAAAATACCAGGGAACGCATAAGAGCGTCTGATAAATACAAACAGGCAGCACAATCTCAACAAAAGCTTCTGTAAAAGGTACATATCCAACACTCCGAACCATCATGACATAACCGATTCCTTCCATAACAAAGGTCAAAAGAATGGCAAATAGCATAGCAAGCGGAAGCTTAGCCCGATAAAATTTTCCTCCCGCCAATGCAAAAACGAGACAAAATGCCAAAAATGCCAATACACTCACACCCCACGGCAAGCCGCTGGCTATGTCATTGAGCAAACCGCCTACCGAGACCGCAACAAATCCCGACAATGACATTCCGTTATAAACAGAAAGACAAACAACAAAAGGCAGCAGAAAATTAGGAGTACAGCCTGCTATACTGATATACCGCGATATACAGCTCTGCAGTAAAAACGCCAAAATCATGAGAAGATAAATCTTTAAATTCCGCATATATTCCTCCTATCCGAATCACTTTCTGTTTCCCATTGCGCTTGTCCCTTTTCCAATACGGTTATGAAAATAAAAAGGCGACCCGCATTCCCTTCTATCCTAAAAAAGAAGCGTTCAGCGGGTCGGAATTTTATGGATTAGCTGCCTGCCCTTTTCGAATGACCAATACTTCCTTGATGTTTGTAAAATCTGCCATTGGCGTCACAACGGCATATTTCGACGAGGTAGATGCATCCGTATAAACCGCATCTACTTTTCCTATCAGAAGCCCGCGGGGATAAATGTCGCTCAGCCCGCTTGTCTGAATTGTATCTCCTACCGACAGAGCCGAATCAATCGGTAAATGAGTCAATTTGCATTTCCCTTCCTGTGAAAGAGAGAAATCTCCTTCCACAATCGCAACTTCGTCGATTCGATCGATATACCCTCCAACCGAAGAAGTTGGATCAATTAAAGATACAACTGTTGCCCAGTTGATTCCTACCTTTTCAATATGGCCGACTAAGCCGCCTGTTACCATTACAACATCATTTTCCGCAATACCGTCAGCGCTCCCTTTGTCAATCGTAAACACTGTAAACCAATTCGTGGATTCCTTGGAAATGACATTGGCCCCGACCGTATCATATTCGGCCAGTTCTTCTTTCAGACCCAAAAGCTCTTTCAAACGCTCATTTTCAGCCTGATACTCTTCTATACTTTTGTACTCTGTCCTCAGCTGATTCAATTCATCCCGGAGCACTTCATTTTCTTTTCGATACTCATTCGCATCTGTCACAAAACTAAAAAATCCTCTTACTCCATTGGTGCACATGGAAACTACTTTTTGAATTGGTGACAAAACCGCATTGACCCCATTTTCTAAAATAGTAGCGCTGTCTTTTGACAGCATATAAACTATGACAGAAACTACACTGATCACGACAATGCACAACAGTACAATTATATTTTTTCTGTTTTTAAAAAACGACAAATAGATCCACCGCCCAAGCTGCTATTTCAATAAGACCTTCTTTAAAATGTTCACTTCCTCTAATACTTTACCTGCTCCCATAGCAACACAGTCCAATGGATTCTCAGCAATATTCACCGGAATTCCCGTTTCAATCTGTGCCAGCTTATCCAAATTACGGATCAGCGCACCGCCTCCCGTCAAGACAATCCCGCGGTCAATGATATCAGCTGACAATTCCGGCGGTGTTTTTTCCAATGTAAACTTAATTGCATCGATAATGGCCATAACCGGCTCGCTGATTGCCTGGCGGATTTCATGTGAAGTGATGGTTAAATTCTTTGGCAGTCCGCTGACTAAATCCCGGCCGCGAATTTCCATTTCTGATTCATTTTCGTATTCATATGCGGAGCCAATTGTCATTTTAATTTCTTCTGCCGTCCGTTCCCCAATCATTAAATTGTATTCCTTTTTGATATACGCTACAATATAACGATCGATCTCATCTCCCGCTACGCGGACAGAACGGCTAGTAACAATACCGCCCAAAGAAATTACTGCAACTTCACTGGTGCCGCCGCCAATGTCAACAACCATACTGCCAGTTGGTTCATCGACCGGCAGATTTGCCCCGATCGCAGCAGCCATTGGCTCCTCAATTAAATATGCCTCGCGTGCACCGGCAGAAAGAACAGCTTCTTCCACCGCTCTCTTTTCCACTTCTGTGACTCCAGAGGGAATACAAATTACAACCCGCGGACGGAATAAGCCGCGGCTTGCTCCTGTTTTGGCAATAAACTCTTTGAGCATCATCTGAGTCACATCAAAATCTGCGATGACACCATCCTTCATCGGACGGATTGCTACGATATTTCCCGGCGTTCTGCCGATCATTTCTTTTGCTTCCTCGCCGACAGCCAATACCTTATTATCACCTTTGCTGATCGCAACGACGGATGGCTCCCGCAAAATGATTCCTTTTCCTTTCACATGAACCAGTGTATTCGCTGTACCCAAATCTATTCCAATATCTTTTGAAAACAATGCCATTTCCTTTCTCTCCTTCAATTCTTAATACTGTCCCAAACATTTCCCGCTGTGTCTCTTTCTCCATCTGATTCATACAGGAACTGTTTTGCTGTCTACCGCAGATTTCTAATACTTTTATCTTCTACCATAACGGCAATTTCATTCAAAAATACTGCCATCTGTTAAATCTATGCCAAACTCGGTTTCCAAAACATCGTATAACAGTTTCATCGGAAGACCGATGACATTATAATAATCTCCCTCCAATCGCTCTACAAAGGATACCGCTTTTCCCTGGATGCCATAAGCACCCGCTTTGTCCATCGGTTCCCCCGTCTTGATATATTCTATAATCATCGAATCTGTTAATTCTTTAAACACTACTTTAGTCTTTTGCATTCGACAAACTGCCAAAGTACTGTCTAAAACACAGATACCGCTGATGACCTCATGGCTGCGTCCCGACAGGCTTCTCAGCATTGCAACCGCTTCCTGCGGATGATTCGGTTTTCCCAATATAACAGAATCGAGTGTAACTAACGTATCAGCGGCAACTACTAATGCATTTGAGACTCCTTTTTTTAAATATTGATCCAAAACTGCGCTTCCTTTCAATAGAGCGAGTTCTTTCACCAATAGTTCCGCTGGAATATTTTTCGGCAGTTTCTCATCCACATCGGAAACGCATATTTCAAATGGAACAGATAGATTTTCCAGCAATTCTTTCCGCCGGGGCGATGCCGATGCTAAAACTAGCTTTCTCATATCTCCTATCTCCTGGCCCATTTATATATCAAAAATGCAATAATCATACCAAGGATACTGGCAATGTTGATTTTAAACATCAGTCCAAAAGATAACGTTATCACGGACAAATCCAAAACAAACGGCGACGCGGTACTGATTCCAAATGTCTTTCCATAAGCCAGCCATCCAAAATATTTTACATTTTCCAGCAAATCGCCGATAAAACTGCCGATTACAATTCCGCACAACAGTACAAGAATTAAAACAAGCCCGTCCGTTTTTGATCTTCCACTCACGTTTTATCCTCCAATTCCACCTTTTGAAAAAGGTTCCGGTCGATTAACGGCCAGTTCTGCGGCCATGTCCGCAGCATTTCCAGTTTCTGCCGAAATAACAAAAAGGCAAATCCGTCAAACAGCCGTTTTCCATTCATCTACCGCAGCACATACCTAAGCGTTGAAAAATGCTTCCGCAGTGCTCATTCCAATCAGGCCTAGCCTTTTCAAATTTGCCTTGCTGCACTCCTGAAATAAAAGATGCAGTCAACGCATATACACAAGATTAGGCACTGCAGTGCAGAGCCTCACCGCAAAAACCTCAATTAAGGTAATTGCAGCATCTGGAGCACAATCGCTGCAAATGCCTTCCAAGCAGTCAAAAGCTGCTGATCTTTTTATCCGTATGCAGTATGCCCTCTCACTCCATCAGCCAATGTACCAGTTAAATAATGGACAATTGCAGACCAAAGTTGGTACATCGCCTGTTAATCGTCCGCTTCATATTCATTTTGACGACAGCAACCGACATCCATAATATGAATTTCCTCATTTGTCATTTCTATCATATTATAACCGTATTTTGTCTTAATTTCAATTACTTCCCCGCATTTAATTTCGTTAATTCCGATTTTTTATGAGATTCTCCACATACCTTGCTCACTATTCTTGCTGCCGGAAAGCCGAAAGCCTCTTGAAAAAGCTGCAGACAAGCACTGCAAAGTCACATCAATATAATTTTATCCCATTTTTTTCATATTTTATACTCGGCCGGTCGAACCAAAACCGCCGTCTGCACGTTCAGTTTCTCCCAATTCCTTACAAACCTTCAAGACAGGCCGGACAACCGGCAATATAACCAGCTGGGCAATCCGCTCTCCCGCCTCAATGGTATAGTCCTCGTCTGACAGATTGACCATGGCGCATAAAATTTCCCCGCGGTAGTCGCTGTCGATTACCCCCACGCCGTTAGACAGGGCAATCCCTTTCTTGGAAGCCAGCCCGCTTCTGGCAAATACAAATGCCCCATATTCTGCTGAGGGAAGTTCAATGGCAATCCCCGTCGGCACATTAAGCCGCTCTCCCGCATGAATGACGATGTCCCCGCCGGACGCATTGCGAAGATCCATTCCCGCAGCACCGTCTGTTGCATAAGCCGGTGCTGGAATTTCCGTTCCAATTTTATCCGATACATATTTGACTTTCAATTCCATTTTTCTGCTCCTTTTATTGTACTCCTTTGATAAAATGACCTCGTGTAAATTGATTCTCCCCAAACGGATTGCCTGCCCGTTTTCCTGTAACCGCCTTATGATATTCCTCGATAACTCTTTGGCACTCCGCCCCGGACTCTAAAGTAAAGGAAAGGCGCAGATAATCCAGTTTAGGAACCGCTTTTTCCAGCACATCCGCCACATATACAGGCTTTGCATTTAGAAGGGTGCAAACCTGATGATCGCATAATTTGTCAAAACGAACTCCCATCCGGTCTTTCAAATACAGTTTACTGCAATCCTTGCGGCAGGAACCATACCAGGCCCGAAACGGACAGTTGCGCAGAAGCATCAGCGGAGCACGGCCATAGACGACACATTCCAAAGGCAAATCGATACTGTTTGCAATGTGATTCATTTCTTTGCCGGTCAATTCCATCGACAACGTTACGGATGAAGCTCCCAATGTTTGATAAAAGTCTACGCAAGACCGGTTAAATGCGTTAAGCCGGAAATCTCCATATATGCGGCATTCCCCTGCCAGCGAAAAATATCCCAAATTTCCTACAAGCACTGCTCCCGACTTTGGGACTTGCTCCGGAATGATGTCTGGACATCGCAGCACGATCTCTGCCTGCAGTTTCATATTATTTGCCTCTTCCAAAAGGGAGGCCGGAACATAAAGACGGGCAAACTCATATTGAGAAACTGCATATAACTGTTCCTTCGTTTCAACTGATACTGTCAGCAGGCCGCGGCGCTCTTTGCCCGACGAGCAATCGTGAAAAAAGGGCCGGAACGGAATCTCCCGCCGAACGGGAGATATTTGTTTTCGTTCTTCCTCTAGGCTCTCCGCCGCTGCCCGCCGTACAGCATTGATTTCGGAAACCGGGAGTGATAAGCCGTTCTCCAAGTCACAGGTGAAGTGATCGGCCTCAAAAACCGTATTCCCCAAACGGCATGCCTGATTTTCTAATCGAACGGCATCCATCTCCACCTTCTGAGCAGGCTCCGGTAAGGTTTTCCCTGCTGCTCTTCCCGTTCTTCCTTCCCGGTCCTGCAGGGTGATCTGAAGCGGCTGTCCCGCTTTTAAAACAGCATGTACACCTACCGGAACCTTCCGAAAATTAGCATCTTCCCGGAAGGATTGATCAATGTCCTTTAAAAAGCGTTTTGTCTCAGATGACAATATAGTTTCGCCCGCCCGATTGCCCGGTATTTCGTAAGACATCATTTCGCGCCCAAGCTTTCCAGTGAAATAGCCGTCAGTAAAACCGCTGCGGTTAAAGGCGGCCATTAAAGTTTCAAAATCTTCTTTGCAAAGTTTATGATGATGATCGAGGTACTTCCGGTAAATTTTGGTCACTGCTCCGACATACTGAGGTGATTTTAGCCGCCCTTCAATTTTCAGCGAATCAATCAAATCCGGCTCAATCGTCCAAAGCTTGTCCGCCAGTGATAAATCCTTAGGGCTTAACAAATGCCCAGACGCAATCTTTTTTTCTCCATTGTACAGCTCATAGGGAAGACGGCACGGCTGGGCGCAGGCGCCTCGATTTCCGCTTCCCCCGCCTAGGAAACTGCTCATCAGACATTGACCCGAACAGCTTTCACACAAGGCGCCATGGCCGAAAACCTCCAACTCGATTTTGGTGTTTCTGCGAATGGCTCGCATTTCTTTCTGGCTCAGTTCTCTCGCCAGAACAACCCGATGAAATCCCAGATTTTCCAGCATTTTTACACCGTTTGCGTCGTGGATAGCCATTTGTGTGCTGGCATGGACATGCATACCTGGCAAATTTTTTAATACGTAAACTCCTATGGCAGGATCTTGTACAATCACTGCGTCTGCTCCAATTCGGTATAAAAAATGCAAAAAGAAAAGCGCTTGCTCCATTTCCGCATCGTGGATCAATGTATTGACGGTAATATACACCTTGACCCCTCTTACATGCGCATAGGCTATCGCACGCTCTAATTCTTCGTCATCAAAATTTTTTGCCGACCGCCGCGCTCCAAATGAATTTCCTGCAAGGTAGACTGCATCTGCCCCATTCTGTACTGCTGCTCTCAACGCATCAAACGATCCGGCAGGAGATAATAATTCCATCTTTGTCCTCTCTTCGTGTATTTTTTTTATTTCTTTTTTCGTTTTCACTTTTGCTTGCGGCAAATGGCCGCGCCGGCGTGACGAAGAATTAGGACAAACTGCAAGCCATGCCCCAAATCAATCGAAAAAGCTTTCTGCAAAAACCAAATTTGTCCGCAGCGAAAATAATCCCCCGCTCTTTCTGAACTTTTTTGATATAAAAAGCAAAGCGCCATCCAAATCGCTGACAAGAATCTTTCCGTTGCAAAACCTTAGAAGAGTCTTTCCTCTTTATATCACTACTGCTCTAACAGCTCGTTCAAATCTTTATCCTTTTGTTCCAGTTCTGCCCGCAAGGCGGCATTTTCCTTTTCCAATTCTTTTACCTTTTCCAACAGAGTATCAGTCGAATTGTCATATAGGCTGAGTTTATTTTTTAATTCTTCCACTGTTTCAGCCGCCCTTTGGGCAAAATCTTTGGCATTTAAGGCAACCAATACAGACGCCATATCTACACTGATGCGGGAGTTCGAGGCCATGATTTCACTCATTTCACGGTCGACCGCTGCAGCAGTTCGATAAATATAATCGCTGTCTGCCTCAGATAAAATGGTATATTCCCTGCTTGCAATTTTCACAACCAGTCTGTTTTTCTCTCCCACACTGCCTCCTCCATTCTCTTCTTAACAATTTATCTATCTATTTCATATTTTGAATCTGCCAATCGATGGGTTCAGTCCCCAGTGTTTGCAGCCATTCGTTCGTTTTTGAAAAATGGCGGCATCCAAAAAAACCATAGGACGCTGAAAATGGACTCGGATGCGGTGCCGTCAGAATTTTATGAACTGGATTGGTAATAAGCGGGATCTTTTCTTTTGCATTGTTCCCCCACAAAAGAAATGCGAGAGGTTCTTTTCGGTTATTTAATTCCTCAATCACCCGATTGGTAAAAAACTCCCATCCCTTGTTGCGGTGTGAATTCGCACTGCCGGAACGAACGGTCAATACAGTATTTAAGAGAAGTACTCCCTGTTTTGTCCAGGATATTAAACAGCCATGATTGGGAATATAGCATCCCAGGTCGTTGTTTAATTCCCGATAAATATTCATCAGCGACGGAGGAATCGCAACGCCGGGCCGAACTGAAAAACTCAACCCATGCGCCTGGCCAGGCCCGTGGTAGGGGTCCTGTCCCAGTATGACCGCTTTTACCTGATGATATGGTGTCATTTTCAACGCATTGAAAACATCATCCATCGGAGGATAGATAGTTTTCGTCCGATATTCCATTGCCAAAAATTTTTTCAACAATTTATAATATGGTTTTTCAAATTCATCTTTTAATATCAAATCCCACTCGTTTCCTAGAGTAACCGTAACTTTATCCTCCTAAATTATCATTTGCATTGTCTCACCGCTTTACTTGCAATCCTCATAAAAACGATAGCCGCATTTACTGCAATAAACTGCGCTTTCCGCACATTTTTCCCCGCATTTGGGACAGAGCTTCTCATCATTGAGCTGTGCCAACCGAAGCTTCAGTTCCTCCAGCTTTTCTTTCAGCTCATCAATTAAGGCGCACTTATCCGCTACAAACCCTTCAAATAGTTCTCCGGATAAATGCGACTCATAATAATATCTTCCGATTTCAGCATATGCCTTTGTGATCTGATCCTCAGCAGAAGAAATAGCACTTTTGCATTTCGTTTTTTCTACAAATTCATTGGACTTGTTCGAAACGGTCTGCGCCGCCTTATCAATGTACTGCTTTGCTTTTTCTAAGAAATCATTCATTTCCTACACCCTTTCTGCCTAATTGCCGCAGTCAATTTACTTTGGAATATTCAAACAGCAAAGTTTTTACCTCGTTATCAATATATTCCACTTTGTTATTTTTGTACTGCACCAATTCTCCGCGCTGCAATACTGGATTGTAATTCCGAAAATATACGATCGATCCGTCGCCGCGGAAATAAAAATTGTTATATACATTTTCATCAATCTTCTTTGCTTCTTCCGATGTGCGTATATCGGCCACATAGAGATTTCCGCTTCCGTCTTCCACGCTATAATTGCTCAAATAATACAACCAATCTCCCCCGGACAAAAGCTTATAGTTAAAAATATGCACATCTTTCGCTACAAAGACACTATTTTTATTTTTATAATAGTACAGTTCTCCGTTTCGCATACTGTCCATATTTTTGACATACGCGGTTACTTCTCCGTCTGCCGAAAGCGAAAATGCACTGACCTGCCGGTCGATTACTTCCTTGCTTTTCTGCCTTCCATTTTCAAATTCTATTTTAGAAAGGGTTCCCATTTTGCTTTGGACATCGTATTCTTCCATAAAAGCTACTGTTTGAAAATCCTCAGACACAGCCACTTGGCTTTGGTTATATATCATATCGGCAATTAGTACGGGATCGTGCTGTCCATTGAGCAGGTAAAGTTCCCCCATCGCATTCTGCGCTGTTTTATTTTTGGAGTAGAGATATAAATCATCTGCAACATCTGCAGCAAACACTGTGTTTACATTTGTATCCAAAACCTTTTTTCCTTCAGGCTCCTCATAGGTGCTGAGCGTAAATACTCTTTGTTCCGCCTTTCCTGTCAAAAAAGCGATTTTTTCAAACGTTTCGTCTGGTACAACGTATCCAACATAAACATTTTCAGCGATTCGAATATTTCCTTTTTCAGATGTATTCTGGTAAAGCTCGCACTCATAAGTAGCCTCATCCGCCCCGCCTTTTAAATAATATATCTGTTTCTGGTCGGAAATACCGATCATTTTGCGCACGTTGGTATCAACTGACTGGGAATTCGCCCCATCAAACAGCATCAGCTGATTTCCCCCTGCTCCATCTGATTTTAGATAAATTAAATAGTTTTCATCGGGACTGAACAGGTATTCATCGATCAAGACGTCTTCATCGACTTTGACTGCTCCGGTGTCGGTGCCATATAGATACAATTCGCCCATTTGCTGGTCTGTTTCTTCGTGGTAAGTATAGTTTTCCAAATAAGCAACTTTAGCGCCGCTCCTGCTGCAAATAAGCGAAGATGCAACATTGTATGCAATCATTGTCTTGTCTTTTCCATTTTCGGATTGAAACAGAGTTCCGTTGTTTTTGGTCTCGTCATAGTTTTCCAAAAAGTAAATTGTTTTCCCTTCCTCTGCCTGAACTACCTTACCCGCTCCAATTGAATTGACGTAAGAAGAGAGCTCTGTCGTTTCTGTCTGATCAGGCAATTTCGAATACAATCCCTCTTCTTTCCAGTAGATTAAAGGATAGGAGCTTCGATCAATCATATTTCCGTTTTCATTTGATGGGAGAAAAATAAAAAACAGCAAGCAAACAAGCACCAAAATAACTGCAATAAAAGCAATCACGGTACTTTTTCTCTTGAAAAAAGTTTTCTTGTGCCGGACTACATTGACCCGATTCGCTGCTGGTTCTAATGTGCTTTCTATATTGCGGCTAACATCCGCTCCGTTTTTTGCAATCGTGTCCTTACCGGTGCTCTTTTCATAAGACATGTTTTTTTCCCCCAAATTGCACATGATAAACTTAGAAAACGAAAAATTCGCCGACAACGGGGAGTGTTTTCCTATTGGCAACATTACCGAATCGATACGATCCATTTCGTATGGTTTTATTTTATCATTGCGGCATATCGTTGTCAATTAAAATAAAAAGAAAGTGAAAATGGAAAAATTTTAGGAGAAAATGGTGAAAATATGCTAAATATCTTTTGCAGAACGTTAATTATCTATTTGGTGGTCATTATAGCAATGAGATTGATGGGAAAACGTCAAATCGGCGAGTTTGAACCATCCGAATTTGTAATAACCATTATGATCTCAGAAGTCGCTACCGTTCCTTTGGAAAATGTTTCAATACCAATTTTTCACGGAATTATACCAGTTGTAACACTGATTATCGCAGAAATTATCCTATCATTTTTTTGCTTAAAAAATTCCCGTTTTCGAAATCTGTTTGTGGGAAGGCCAACCGTCATTATTCAAAACGGGGTATTAATCGAAAAAGAGCTAAAGCGCCTTCGGTATAACCTGGAAGATATTATTGAAGAACTCCGCAACAGCGGTTATCCCAATATTTCGGAGATTGAATGCGCCGTTCTGGAAACCAACGGTCATCTCAGCGTGTTGCTAAAACCGGAGTACAGCCCCGTTACCAGAAAAGATCTTAGTATTCCGACTGAGTCATCTTCCATTTGCCATGTATTAATCAAAGACGGAACCGTTTTGTTCAGTGAACTGTCAAGAGTTAATAAGGATATGAATTGGCTCAACTCACAGCTGAAAAAACAAAATATTAAAAAGCTTAATGATGTTTTCTTTGCCTGCATTGATCCCGCCGGAAAGGTGTATATCCAGAAAAAAGAGGAGGAATCAAAATGAAAAGCTTTCTTTGTGCCTTGTCCGCCTTTTGTATTCTCATTGCAGGCGGAATTTTATATACAAATTATCTTAATTCTCTATCCCAGAATCTGATAGAACAAACCGATGCGATTTTGGAAGCTGCTGAAACGGGGGACTTTTCGAAAACAAAAGAAAATTTTGAGCATTTTAAAGACTTTTATACGAAGAAGGAAACCATTCTGTATATGATGATTAACCACGATCAAATTGCAACAATTAATACATTAACCGATGCAGTCGAACAATATATTTTCGCCGAAGATCGGACCAATACACTTGCGTACGGCGCAATGCTTCGGTTTCAGTTTGTCAACATGCCGCAGGAAGAAGTCGTTTCATTTGAAAATATCGTATAAAATGTAAAAATAGCTCAAAAAATGAGAGGATGTTACGAAAAAATTAATAATTATTTCATAAAAAGGGGTTGCTTTTCCTATTGTTTTGCGTTAGAATGGGTTTTGTAATAAATTCGTAATAAGTTTTATATATTTATTACTAGATTTTGAAACAATTATGTAAAATTAAGAAAGAGGTAAACCCTATGTCCGCAAAATCCAAAGTTACACTGCTATCAAATGAAAAGCAAAATACTACCAGCTGTAATAGTGTAACTTATTTTGATATGGAACAAAAAAAGAAAAATGAGGAAAAGGCGGCTCCGTCATCTGGAAAAACGGCTGGAAAAGCCCCTTCTTTCAAACAAGATTCTGAGGTTTCGCTGAATCTTTCCAAGCCGCAGCCAACTTTCACACCGCTGAAAAAGAAAACAAAAAGAATTCTCAATGCATGCTTGCTCGCAGTATTTTATTTATTCTGCTATCTGATCGGAACCAGTTGGAAATGCTGCAAAAACTTTGGCAAATACTTAAAGCGTACTTTTATCTCTGCTAACAGGCATGTTTTGGGGAGGTCAGTTGCCGCTTTTGCGGTGATGGTTCTTTTATTGGGATGTGGTTATCTCGTGCTCACCAGCATAACGGAAATTGGATACAAAGTCCTAGCCAACGATGTTGTGTTAGGCACTGTCCGCGAGAAATCAGATTACTATCTGGCTTTATCAGATGCAAATGCTGATATTGCTGATGAATATGGCGATCAGTTTTTATCTTCTGCAGATGTTACATTTGAAAAAGCTCTTCTCCCTCAAAATGATTTTTCTTCTTTGGAAGATTTGACAGAAGCTGCTTATGGCTCCAATGAAAATCTTACTATGTCTTATATGGTTACCATAGACGGAATTGACGTGATCTCCACCTCTACTTTGGAAGATGCTCAAAAGATTTTAGACGGGTTCAAAAATCAGTTTTTAACGGAACAAAGTATCACCGCTCAATATACCAATGAAATTACCATAGAAAAGAAATATGCTCCCAAAGCGATGATGACGGATGTTACTTCTGGAATTACTTTTTTAAATTCCCTGCTCCCTCAGCAAACGGCAGCGGCAGTTTGGACCTCAGTTTCTCCTCAGGCGGTTATGCTGTCTGCCTCAGCGGATTCCAGTATCGTATTAACCCAGCTTCCTCAGCTGGAGGTTGTTACTGTGGATCAAGTGCTTACGACCGAAACGATTCCCTTTGAAACAGAAACGGTAGAAAATCCAGACCGATATGTTGACACTGACCCCGTCGTAATCCAGGAAGGAGTCGAAGGAGAAAAGAGCATTGGGATTGAAGTGACCAAATCGAATGGAACGGTAGTAAGTGAAGTTCCGGTAGAAGAAACCGTCACCAAAGAACCGGTAAATCAAGTGATTGAGGTGGGTTCCAAACCGCTTCCCACAGGAGTTGGAACCGGAAGTTTTGAGATTCCAGTCAGCGGATATACCATTTCCTCCAAATATGGCTACCGTCATGGTTCCCTTCATACCGGTATTGACCTTGCCGTCAGCTATGGCACATCCGTAAGAGCATCTGATGAAGGAATCGTTACTTTTTCCGGCTGGAAAGGCGGATATGGATATCTTGTAATTGTAGACCATCAGAACGGTTATGAAACTTACTATGCCCACAACAGCAAACTTCTGGTAGAAGAAGGCCAAATTGTAGAACAGGGCGAAACCATTGCCAAAGCGGGGAGCACGGGAAACAGCACAGGGCCGCACTGTCATTTTGAAATTCGCAAAAATGGTTCTACTGTAAACCCTTACTCGTATATTTTTTAAAATTACAGAAAAGATTACAAAAAGCGGTTTTAACAACCGCTTTTTTGATGGGATAATTTTGAGCTATATCTTTTTCTTTCAATATGTTAAAATGTTTTGGGTTTACTTAACTAAGGAGGAATGAAAAAATGGCATTGCGTTCTAAATCCAATTCCGATCGTCATATTGTCTATGATATGACCGTCGGATCGCCTTTTCGAGCAATTTGGAAATTTTCCATGCCTATGATGCTCAGCATGTTCTTTCAGCAGTTTTATAATTTTGCCGACAGTATTATTGCCGGCCGATTTGCAGGGGAAGACGCATTAGCAGCAGTCGGAGCGTCCTATCCCATCACTGCATTATTTATTGCTGTGGCTACGGGTTCCTGCATTGGAGCTTCTGTAATTATCTCCCAATATTTTGGGGCGAAGCAATATGCTTCCATGAAAGCATCGATATCCACCTGCTTGATTTCTTTAACAGGTATGGCCGTAATTTTGACCATAATAGGACTTATTATTGGTGATCCGCTGATGAAACTGCTGCAAACGCCGGACAATATTTTTGAAGATTCTGCACTCTACCTACGGATTTATATTATGGGGCTGGTCTTTTTATTTGTATATAATGCGGCGACAGCCGTATACAATGCGTTAGGCAACTCCCGGACCCCTCTATACTTTTTAATTTTTTCTTCCGTTTTAAATGTCATATTAGACTATGTGTTTATCGTATACTATCATATGGGGGTTTCCGGGGTTGCATGGGCAACTTTTATTGCACAAGGACTTTCTTCCATTTTAGCAATACTAAATCTGTTCGTAAAGCTGCGGCACATTGAGCCAAATTTAAAATACTCTTTTTTTGACTCTGGAATTTTAAAAAGTATCTCCCGAGTTGCAGTTCCAAGCATTTTTCAGCAGTCCTTTATTTCCGTCGGGCAGTTGTTTGTTCAAGGTTTAATTAACAATTATGGATCAGCTGTTGTAGCCGGCTACTCTTCTGCATTCAAAGTCAATACGTTGGCTATTGCGGTTATAAATACCATGGCAAGTGCTCTGTCCAGTTATACAGCGCAAAATATCGGAGCGAATAAGATGGATCGTATCAAGTCCGGTTACCTCACTTCAATCGCAATTACAGCTGCTTTTTTAGTTGTATTAGTAAGTGCTATTCTCCTATTTGCAGAGCCGATTATCAGTATTTTTGTCAAACCAGGAGAAAGCTTGGAAGTAATTCATGTAGGAGCTGCCTTTATCCGCACTGTCTCTCCCTTCTATTTTATGGTAATGTTCAAAATTCTGTCCAGCGGCATATTACGGGGAGCCGGAGATATGCGCGACTTTATGATTGCAACTTTCAGCGATCTGGTTCTGCGCGTATTGTTTTCCTATCTGCTCTCTCCCCTGCTCGGATATCCCGGAATTTGGTGGGCCTATCCAGTTGGCTGGGTTGTCGGAACTGCCCTATCCGTTATATTTTTGCTGCGCGGCAAATGGAAAAAACAGATTATATCTCCATCACCAAAGCCAGATCAAACTGCATAAGGTGTAGGTTTGTCAAACATTTGTTACAGTGAATTTAAATACTCCCGAAGTACCTCGTTAGGTGTTTTCCATCCCAGTGGCCGCATGGGGAAATCGTTATAGTCCTTACGGTTATAAGCCTTGAGCTG
>CALYAR010000096.1 GCA_944393585.1 uncultured Clostridia bacterium
GGTGCTGCGCGAGCGGGGCCACGGCGTCGGCTATATGGGAGACGGCATCAACGACGCGGCGGCCATGAAAGCTTCGGATGTAGGTATTTCTGTAGATACTGCGGTGGACATTGCCAAGGAATCCGCCTCTGTGGTCCTGCTTCAAAAGGATCTGATGGTGCTGGAACAAGGTGTAATTGAAGGCCGTAAGACCTATGCCAACATGATTAAGTATATTAAGATGACGGCCTCCTCCAATTTTGGGAATATGTTTGCCGTGCTGGCGGCCAGTGCATTTCTGCCCTTCCTGCCTATGGCATCCCTGCACTTGATTTTGCTGAATCTTATCTACGATATTTCCTGCATGGCCATGTCCTGGGACAATGTGGACGAAGATTACCTGAAAGTTCCCCGGAAGTGGAGTGCCTCAGGGATTGGCAGGTTCATGCTGCTCATCGGACCGACAAGCTCCCTCTTTGACATTGCTGCCTATTTGCTGATGTATTTTGTGATCTGCCCCATGTTTACCGGCGGACAGCTCTATTCCCAGCTCGCCGACCCAGCTGTGCAGACGGCCTACATCGCGCTGTTCCAGACGGGCTGGTTTGTAGAATCCATGTGGACGCAGACTCTGGTCATCCACATGATCCGCACTCCCAAGCTTCCCTTCGTGCAGAGCCATGCTTCTGCTCCGGTGACGCTTCTCTCCCTTGCGGGAATCGCCATTGTCACGGTTATTCCTTTTACGCCGGTGGGTACGGCGCTGGAGATGACCGCCCTTCCCGCTCTCTATTTTGTATTTTTGGCCGCAGCCGTGCTGGGGTATATGCTGCTGGTGACACTGGTGAAAAAAGCCTATATCCGGCGGTATGGGGAATGGCTTTGAGAAACAAAAATAAGGGATTAATAGGCGATATAAAATCAGCTGGAAAACAATACCACGCAGAAAAGTGCCGCCGGCTTCTGCCGGCGGCACCTTAAATTGACAGCCTTTGCGGCTGGGATCTGAGCCGAGTGCGGAAAAAAGCCTAAACTGCATGCTGTGCAGGAAGCTTTGCTTTCCTCCAGCCGTCCTACATGAAATGAAAACCGATCCGCCAGGAGGAGTCTTTTCGCCGCTGGCACGGCAGAAGACGGCGCAGTCAATATGTGAACATAGAAGCCAAATGCACTTTGATCCAAAATTCAGAAGCGTTTCACGGCAGCCGCTTAAAATCCTTGATTGCTCCAGAGGCCGTGCTTTTCGCTTGCCGGCGGTTCCGCGCTCCGGCAAATATTTTTCATATACCGGACTGTTTTCACTTGATCAAAGCCTTATACCCTTCGCCCCAATTCTGCATCGCATCCAAAATCGGTTTTAGACTTTGACCGAGCTCGGTTAAAGAATACTCCACTCTCGGCGGAACTTCTGCATATACTTTCCGGTTCACCAGGCCGCTTTCTTCCATATCACGGAGCTGTGCAGTCAGTACTTTCTGGGACACGTTGCCGACGGATTTTTTCAATTCACCAAAACGCTTTTTACCTGGCAGCAGGTCGCGCAAAATCAGAACTTTCCACTTGTCGCCGATCAGGGTAAGCGTCGTTTCCACAGGACAAGCCGGCAGCTCTTTTACATCTGTTTTCTCTTTCATAAATCGATCACGCCTCCGCAATTGTATCGAATTGAAACTTTCATTTCTATTATACCATACGTTCGTTTTAGAGTGCAAGTATAACAAAAACAGCCATGCCAAGTGATCCGGCGGCCGCGCTCTGTGTGCTCTGTCCAAGTAAAAAATACGATTTAATAATTTTAAAACAATTTTCAATCATTTTCAAAACACCCGGCATTTACAATCAAACCATCCGGTTTCGAAAGATCAAGTAAAAAATACAAAGCAAGGAGGAAACCCAATGGCAAAATTTATTATTCCCATGTCGGCTGGAATTGCCGCTCTGGCCGGAATCATGACCGCGGCAGTCTGTTTGTTTTATTCGCAGGTATAATCAATTATTCCATTAAGGAGGTATTTATATGGCAAAATCAAAACTGGTACAGGCGAATGAGAAAATCGCCGAAGGCGTGGTAAACGGATACAAAAAAATTGAAAACGGCGTTGTGGGCGGTTATCAGAAAATCGAGGAGGGCGTCGTCGGTGGATTTACAAAGATAGAAGAAGGAGTCGTCAATGGATTTAACAAGATGACAGATAAATTTGCAGATCAATTTCTGACAAAGGACGGCGAGTCGGTGGAAGAGGCCAAGAAGCGCATGGCCCAGACAAAAGAAAGAGATCCCCAGGCTCGAACACAGACTGACGCCGCCAGGGACGGCAAAGAGGCTTAAAACATGCCGGCCTGCAAATTGCCGGACCGGAACGCGGCGCTCCGCGTTCCGGTCCAAATTTTTTGCTGTTTTTTTGCAGGAAAGCAAAATGCAAACAAAACTTTAACAACTTTATGTTATACTATAAAAAACGCATAAGGAGGCGAGATTCATGTTTCAAATATTAGTAGTAGAAGACGACAGGGAACTAAACAAGACCGTGTGTTCCTATCTGAACCAAAATGGTTACGAGGCACACGGGCGCCTAAGCGCGGGAGAAGCGTATGATGCCATGTACGGCGGCACCCTGTTTGACCTGATCGTTTCTGATATCATGATGCCGGGGATAGATGGGTTTGAGTTTGCCAAAACAGTGCGGGAGCTGAATCAGGAAATCCCTATCCTGTTTATGACTGCAAGAGATGATTTCACGTCCAAACAGCGCGGGTTTAAGATGGGAATCGACGATTACATGGTCAAGCCCATTGATCTGGA
>CALYAR010000097.1 GCA_944393585.1 uncultured Clostridia bacterium
CTTCTTCGTAGAACTTCTTGAAATATTCGATCATCTCGACCATAGTGGAATCGATTCCGCCATACTCCCATTTCTCTGCATTAAAATCATAGTAGAAACCGCTTTCGAAATAGGGCTTGAACTCCGACCCCATTATGTTGAACTGTTCCAGTCCGGACCGGAAGCAGAGCGGATAGCTGTCAGGATAGATTTCTTTCAGCTGTTTCGCCGCTTCATACATTTCATCCAGAGTAGTGGGCACTTCAATGTTATTTGCCTCAAAGATATCCTCGCGGTACATCCAGGTGCGGAGGTTGTTAATCGTCTGCAAACCGTAAACCGGGAAATGATAGAAATTTCCGTCACCCGCTGTCCGCTCTTTGATGATTTCTGCGGAATCCGGCGTGCTGTCTCTCCAAGCAACAAAGTTTGGCAGCAGATCCAGATTGTCGTTTATATTAACAAATGCACCGGAGAGACAATGCGCCGCCACATAATCCTTTCCAATAACGTGCAGTACATCCGGCATATCGTCCTGGGAAGCCATAGCAAGGTTGACCCTTGTCATCATATCGTCATTGTTGACCGCAGTGATATTGAGCGTCCCGCCTACCTTCTCTTTTACGATATCCCAGAGTACCCAGTTCTCATCATAGGGGTAACTCGCATGGGAACCAATGAGAATATCCAGCGTGACGTCGTCAGCCAGAACTTTTCCGTTAGACGGTTCGTTTGTGTCCGAAGAAGAGCTTGGATTCGGACTGTTGTTCACGCCGCTGTTGGATTCATCGCTGGAACAAGCTGTCATGGAAAGCGCCATGGCTCCAGCCAGAAAAGCAGCAAAGATGCGTTTTGTAGCTTTTTTCATACTATGTTTTGCCTCCTTAATTGATTTATGATTCATATTGAAAAGAAAAGATTAATCTTTTCCGAATCATTGAAATGAAACGTCTGGGGAAGAGCGGCTTGCTGTTTTCCATTTTGAAACAAGTCATATTGAAGGAGAAATGAAAAAACAGTTTTATTAAAAAACTTTTTTATATAGTTCGGGCATGAATTTGCATCGGAATGATTGAGACAGTAAATTTTGCTGTAAAAATTCGAGAGCATGTTTTCTATGTTTTCATTATAGAAAAAGTCTACCGGATCGTAAATTCTCAATCCTTTTACAATCGAATTCCGAAAGAGAAAAAAGAAAAAAAACACGATAATCGAAAAAATTCGATATAAAAAATATGCAGTTATACTGGATAAGTTATGTAGGCCGGAAGCTCAAAGACCCCAAAAAGGACTGAAATTACGGAAAAAACGTGTAATCGTCAAAAAATATATCGAAATTTTTGACTAAAAAGTAAAAACCAGCTTATTTTTAGAGCAATATTTAAAAAAACACCCAGGGGCGGCAATCAGCCGTCCCTGGGTGTATGCTGTACGCCCTTTCATAGGTTATCCCATTTCACCGCACCTATTTCGAGTTTGCTATATCATATAGACAAGGGGATTAAACCAATTCGATCTCCCAGTCTAAATGCTGTGCGCAGCTTGGCTGTCCTCCGCCTACAGATACAACAAAAGAACTGCCGGCAGGGAACCCATACTCTCCCTCTTCATTGACCTGATAAAACGAGAAGGGATCAATTGTAAGAGAAACGGTTTTTTTCTCGCCGGAGGCCAGATCTACTTTGCAAAACGCGGCAAGTTTCCGCAGCGGCTGGTTCTCCTGCGGATGTTTGGGAGAAAGATAAACCTGAACAGCTTCCTTCGCATCAAAGGTGCCGCTGTTTTCGAGTTCAACCGCCAGGGTAAGGGAATCCCCCTCGCGCAGAAGTGTGCGGTCAGCCGTGAGAGAATGATAGGAAAAAGTGGTATAGCTGAGTCCATATCCAAAGGGGTAGAGCACCTCTCCATCAAAATACCGGTAAGTTCGGCCGCACATGCTGTAGTCCTCAAACGGCGGAAGATCGCCGGCAGAACGATAAAAGGTAACGGGGAGTTTTCCGCTGGGGGAAACTTTTCCAAAGAGAATATCGGCCAGCGCATTCCCGCCCTCAGCTCCGGGATAGAAACACTGCAGGATAGCAGCACAGCTTTTTTCCTGATCGCTCAGATTGACTGCGCTTCCGCTTACATTGACAAATACAATCGGCTTTCCTGTCTGCAAAATTGCTTCAAACAGCTGTTTTTGAGAGAGAGGAAGTTCTAAATCTTTTTTGTCGCCGCCCATGTCCCCGTTGTAAGCATCTCCATTTTCCCCTTCCATCGTGGGATTTAAGCCCATACAGAGGATCACGACATCACTTTTTCGAGCAGCAATGATTGCCTCATTCATTGGATGTTCGGACCAAGGGTGAATCTTTTCCTCAAAAATATGGCAGCCCCTTGCGTAGATCACCTGTCCCTCGGCCGCATCCTGAATCCCCCTCAGAAGAGTGGAATAACGCGACGGAGTTCCGTTGTAATTTGCTAAAAGCACAGATTTGTCATCTGCGTTTGGACCAATGACGGCAATGCGCATAGAAGGCGGCAGCGGCAGAATTCCGTTATTTTTCAAAAGAACCATGCTCTCCTGCGCCATCTGCCGGTTCAAAGTGCGGTGTTTTTCACATTCAACGGTTTCGTAAGGAATCTGGTCGTATTCACAGTCGCTGTCAAACATGCCCAGCCGCATTCTGGCCGCAAATAAGCGTTCCGCAGCGTCGGTTATGACTTCTTCTGAAATCAACCCTTCTGCAACAGCAACTTTCAGCCATTGATACGATTGCCCGCAGTTTAGATGGCAGCCATTGTTCAGCGCAAGAGCAGCGCTTTCCGCCTCATTTTTTGTAACCTTGTGGTGTTGGTTGATGTTGCAGATGGCCCCGCAGTCCGAAACTACATAGCCGTCAAATCCAAGTTTATGATATAAAGTTTCTTTTAAATAGGTAGGACTTGCACAGGCCGGTTCTCCATTGATGCGGTTGTAAGCTCCCATGACGGCAGAGGGGTCTGCGTAACGGATGCAGCAGCCAAACGCATACAAGTAGGTTTCAGCAAGATCTTTCTTGCTTACCACAGCATTGAAGCCAGCCCGAGTGAGTTCCGGCCCGCTGTGGGCAGCGTAATGTTTGACAGTAGCATCGACTTTCCGATACTTTTTGTCCCCTTGCAGGCCGCGGATGAATTCCGTCCCCAGCACAGCAGTCAAAAAGGGGTCTTCTCCATATGTTTCATGGCCGCGTCCCCAGCGCGGGTCTCGGAAAATATTGATATTGGGGCTCCAGAAAGTAAGACCCTGGTAAATCTGAGTGGAACCGAACGTTCGGTATTCATTGTATTTGGCGCGCGCTTCGTCGGAGATTGCTTCGGCGACTTCCCCGAGAAGCGAAGGATGAAACGATGCAGCCATTCCGATGGCCTGCGGAAAGACAGTAGCCGTGCCTGCTCTGGCTACACCATGCAGACATTCGTTCCACCAGTTGTAGGCGGGTATTCCAAGCCGTTCGATAGCGGGAGCCGCATGCTGAAGCTGGGATATTTTTTCTGCTAAAGTCATTTGAGAGACAAGCTGTTTGGCGCGGGTTTTGAAATCCATATTGTATCCTCCTAACTTGAAATCGAAGAACAAACCATAATGAATAAACATATTTTACCATGTTTTTTGTTTCGTGACAAGAAAAACCTTTATATCGAATAGACTGTAAAATGAGTTTTCTTGACTTTTATCCCGATTATTGTATAATAAGAGACAGCAGGGAACAGCTGCACAAAATTGAAAGAGCGATCACATAACTTCGCTGCAACTGCTGTTTTAGTTCGATTTTAGCAATTGATTCTGTTAGAACGCAATCTAAAAAAGTATGCTTATTCAGAATCTATATTTTCAAAAAATAATCCTAATTTAAAAGCAGTTCTCACGCTATATTACAGCAATTTCACCAAAAATTTCTGCATTTTAGCCTTGTTTTACATGTATTTCCTTTTTCTGAATAAGCATACTAATTTGAATTTTTGGTATGGAGACAGGAAAAGAGGTTTAAAATGAAGGGAAAGCGGAAATTACATCTTCGGTCGTTGTTTCTTTATCTTATGATAGGATTTTCATCGGTTATGCTGCTGTTTGTTGGCTGCTATATGCTGCTGTTCCACAATTTTTACCGGGTGCTGGAGCAAAATACAATAGAAAGTGAACAGATTCGCTTTGAATCGGTGAAAAACTATTTGGAAAACGAGATTGAAAAAGCGCAATATATTATGACGCAGATCAATTTAGACCCAGATTTGTTTCCGCTTTTAAACCGCGGCAACTTGTCCGATTACGACTACTTTAAAGCAAATGTAATATTTTCCAACCGTTTTGCCCGCACCAATTATGTCGAATACCGGAAAAATATTTCCGAACTGATCGTATTGACCCGTTCCACGCAAAATGATATGCTGCTTTCGATCAATGGCTCGTATCATGCAGATACTTTTTTTCAAAGGCTGTATCCGAACGAAACCTATACCCAGGATTTCTGGTACGGAGAAATGAAAGACGATTTCTATTTCCGTCTCTATCCGGTCGAGACTTTTTCCAGCAACAGTTTCTGGAAAGAAGAAAGCCGAAGAATTCTGCCCGCAGCATTAAAGACAAATCAAAATCATATTATCATATGTTTGATTGATTTTGACCGATTGCTGTCCGATCTCGAAAAGACGCTGGGAACAGAAGCATTGGAAGAATTTTCTTTATTTTCTGAGGAAACGGGGCTCGTTTATTCCACAATGATGAACGGGACAGATGAATGGGAGCAGATGGAAGAGATTTCTGGATTTGAAAGCATACGAAAGGGCGGAGAGGGCTATTATTTTCGCGAAGCATCCCAATATAGCGGGATCTGGTATGAAAGATATATGGAAGAAGAAATTATCTTCGCGGAATTATTTACGATCATGGTCAACTATCTTGTTGTATTCGGTCTTCTACTGCTTGCCGGAATCCTGATTGCCGTTTGGATCTCAATTCGTTTGAATATGCCGGTCAAAGAGATGGCAAAGATGGTAGAAGACAAAGCGGATAAGGTCAATTTCAAAGGCGGGGCACTGACCGGACTGCGGGATTCCATGGCCGAAATCATCCGGCAAAAGGAGCAGTACCGCCAGGACATTGAGAGTCAGCAGTCCATTCTCAAAGAGATGTTTTACAAATCAAGAATTCAGAACATTTATATGGATTATGAGAGCATTTCCAGGGAAATTGAAGGAGAATACCGGCTTCTTTTGTTTCAGATTCATTATCGAAACCGGGAGGATGAAAACAATGCCCGCTATACATTTATGCTGAAAGAACTGATTGCACTCTACGTCAAGCCATTCTTTCCGGAAACAGTTGTATTTCAGAATGAGGAGGACATTATAGCCTGCGTTTTCCACGCGTTTCACACCGACGAAGAAGTCCAAACCATGCTGCAGGCAGTACTGGCAAAGCTGGACAGTGAAAAGGAAATCGCTTTTTTTACAATAGCAGCATGCCCAGACCAGGCAGATATCACGAAAATTCAGTTCTTATACAATCAGGCGGTACTGTATGCAGAGCGCCGGCTTCCACTTGCGGCTTCGCAGATTGTGGATGAAAAGGCCTATAAAAAAAGCGTGGAAAAATTCTATCTTTCCATGGAGCAGACGCAGCTAATGCTTCAAATGCTTCAAACTCAGGAAGAACAAAAGATTCGCCAAGCACTGGTGGGCATATATGAATACAACAGCAGGAAAAATGTGAATTGTTTGTATTTGGGACTGCTGACCGAACATTTGCTGTCGCTCTGCACCAAGGAGCTCTTTGGAAAAAGCTCTATTGCACTAAATTTCAACGCACAGCTCAATATGATTTCAGTGCGCGACCAGTTTAAGAATGCCATAGAAGCAGAAGATTTTATTGAAATTGCATTCAGGCAAATCATGTCATTGATCCATGCCCTCCAAATGGCCGGGACAGAAGAAAAAGAAGACTATATTATATCATTTCTTCAGTCCTATGTTGAAAAAAACTATGAGAAAGAGATCTATTTAAACTTGCTGGCAGAAGAATTAAAGCTCAGTCCTGCCTATGTATCCTCTTACTTTAAGGAAAAGACAGGCATAGGTTTAATGGACTATATCAACCGCTATAAGATTGAACGGGCCTCGTCGCTTTTGCTCGATACGACGAAAAAAGTTAAGGAAGTAGCGGAATGTGTGGGGATTTTCAATGTCAACACCTTTATCCGCCTGTTCAAAAAGTACAAGGATGTGACACCGAATGAATACCGGCGGAAAACCCAGGAGTTTAAAGATTCACCCCTCGGCGCACTGCCAAGGGGTGAAAGTGAAACCATATCTTAGTTCAGTTTAGAGAGAGGGTTCTGCCGGTGGCATTCCTCAATTACAGCGATTTGCTGGCGTACCTGCTTTGGCAGAATCGTAAGCGGCTTGCCGTGAACCAGATAATCATAGATCATACTGTAATAGGCACGCGCTGCAACTGTAAAGGTACCGGGATCTCCCGCAGGAGTAGACCAGCTGTCCGTATACCAATAGAGCTGTTCACCGCAGTAAGCCGGCGTTCCGTCCGCTTTGCAGAGCGGTTCACGGGTGAGCTTTTGGAAGGGAGCTTCGGACTCGTGAAAATACTTCCACTGAATGTTGGTCATCGTCCCTTTCAGACTGCCGCGTGTTCCGGAAACAGAGTAAGTATAATCGCTGAATGCGTCACAAGAAGAAATTTCCAAGTCAATCAGCGGTTTATCGGGAGCTGTAAGGATCAGCTTCACATAATCCTCTGCGTCCCCAAAGGTATTGGCCCGATCCATTTTGCATAAAATATTGGGCATGGAATCGTACATATCCAATATATTAAGCGCCTGATCCAGCGGATGGGGGCCGGTATTTAGCAGACTTCCCCCATTCATATCCTGACAGCACTGCCAATCCCAGCGGCGAGCAAAACCATTGAAACGGATACTGACTTGTACAATCCGTCCCAATACACCGGAGTCCATAACAGATTTGACTTTTTGATAATAGGGGGCAAAGCGGGACTGTTGGAAGATTTCGAACAGTTTCCCATTTTTTTCAGCGGTTTGTATGAGTTCGTCTACTTCACTTGCATGCCTTGCAAGCGGTTTTTCACAAACCACATTGAACCCGTGTTCCAGCAGGTCCTTGGTAATATCAAAGTGCAGATGGCTTGGTGTTGCGTTGATGACCAGGTCAATATCGGTGCGCGAAAAAAGGTCCCGGTAATTTTCATACACGTCACAGTCAAACTCTTCCTTCGCCCTACTGCGGCGTTCCGGCGAAATTTCCACGATCGCGGCAACGCGGAAGCGTTCGGTATCGGTATGGAGATAAGCTCCATGGATATCTCTTCCGCTCCGGCCCTGACCGATGATAGCTAGATTGAGCTGTTTCATTCAATAAGCCTCCCTTAAAATTGATATGATTCCCATACTGGGGATGATATGTTAAGTATACCTCTGATTTCCAATGTTGTAAATGTTATTTTATTTGCTTTAACTATCATTATCCATGCAAACAGCTTGTTTGAGGCAAAAACCTGCATTTTACACAGCTTTTAAGCCTTTTTGCTTGTTCCTGGATTCACCGGGTTAAGAGAAAACGAAAAAAGGATTTGCGGCTGGAAAGGGAGTCTGCAATATGATATAATAGGATTCGGCTAGCAAGAGAGTCATTTTATGGATAAATCCATAGGACAATGGAAAGATAGTATAGAAAGGAGAGTAGCGATATGTTCGATGTCATTATCATTGGAGCCGGTCCGGGCGGATTGGGCGCCGGCCTCTATACAAGCCGCGGCGGCTTTGAAACATTAATTTTAGAGGGCATGTTCATTGGCGGACAGGCAGCAACCACTTATGAGGTAGACAATTATCTCGGCTTTGATGAAACGCCGTCCGGCAGCGATTTGACGGAAAAAATGCGCAGCCATGCCCAGAAATTCGGCGCACAGATCCAAAGCGAAACGGTAGAAGAGCTGTCGCTGGAAGGTAAAATCAAAACGGTCAGAACAAACCGGCAGACCTATGAGACAAAAACGGTCATTTTTGCAATGGGAGCAAAACCCAGACCGCTTGGTGCGGAAGGAGAGGAACGCCTGCGCGGAATGGGCGTGTCATACTGTGCCACCTGTGACGGGGCTTTCTTTCGCGGACGTGAAGTATGTGTAGTCGGCGGAGGCGATACAGCTCTGGAAGACGCTCTTTTTTTGGAAAAATTCTGCAGCAGGGTTACACTGATTCACCGGCGCGATTCGTTTCGTGCCATCAAAGTACTGCAAAACCGAGTCGTAAACTCTGATAAAATCAATATTTTATACGACAGTACGGTAACAAAAATCACAGGAGACGACAGCGTAAACGGCGTAGAGATTAAAAACCTGAAAAGCGGGGCTTCGACGGAACTGGCCGTTTCGGGAATCTTTATTGCGGTGGGAAATCTTCCGCAGAGTGAGCTTGTGCGGGGACTGGTAAAAACAGATGAGGCAGGATATATTGTGACGGATGAAAACATGTGTACCAGCATTCCGGGGGTGTTTGCCTGCGGTGACGTCCGGAAAAAGCCGCTTCGTCAAATCGTAACGGCTGTGGCAGATGGGGCTGTAGCGGCTTATTCGGCTCAGAACTACATGTTAGAGAATGAATTTTAAGGGGGATTATTATGAGCGAATTGCTGATTGTCAATGCGCGTATCGTAACGATGGCGGGCAAGACGTATGAAAATGGATTTTTATATGCGCGGGACGGCAAAATAGCTGAACTTGGCGCAATGGCAGACTGCACATTAGAAGGAAAAGTAGAACCGGCCATTGACGCGCAGGGAAAGACACTGTTTCCGGGAATGATCGATGCCCATTGCCATGTGGGAATGTGGGAAGACTCAATGGGCTTTGAAGGAGCTGACGGCAATGAAGCGACTGAACCGCTGACACCACAGCTTCGGGCCATTGACGCAATAAATCCTTACGACCGTTATATTGCGGACGCACGCAAGGCGGGAATCACAACGCTCGTAACAGGACCGGGCAGTACAAATATCGTAGGCGGTCAATTTGCCGCGATTAAAACCCGGGGGCGCAGCATTGACGATATGATTCTAAAAGCGCCGCTTGCGATGAAAGTTGCTTTGGGCGAAAACCCAAAAAAGGCCTATAAAGCCAGAAATCAGGCGCCGACGACGCGGATGGCAACCGCTGCCATACTGCGGGAATTTTTGCAGAACAGCCTGAACTACAAGCGGAAAAAAGAGGCACATCTGGCCGATCCGGAAAAGAATAAGGAACCGGACTATAACTTTAAATATGAATCCATGCTTGATGTAATGGACGGAAAACTGTTAGTAAAAATTCATGCTCACCGCGCAGACGACATCTGTACGGCAATCCGCATTGCAAAGGAATTTCACCTGGATTTTACCATCGAACATGCGACAGAAGGACATTTGATTGCTGATATTTTAAAAGAAAACAATGTCAATGTCAATTTGGGCCCAACCTTGTCCGATCGTTCCAAGCCCGAACTTAAAAATATGACTTACGCAACATATCAAACATTGGCAGAAGCGGGACTGCGCATCGCGACGATTACTGACCATCCAGTAATTCCCATCGAATACCTTCCCCTCAGCGCCGCGCTCGCAGTGAAAAACGGCCTGTGCAGAGAAGATGCACTGCGTTCACTGACAATCAATGCAGCGGAAAACTGCCGGATTGCTGACCGTGTCGGTTCTCTGGAAATAGGAAAGGACGCAGACATGTGTCTTTATTCCGGTGATATTTTGGATCTTTATAACAAACCCGAACTTGTTATTATCAACGGAGAGATTTGCAGCGAATAGAAATAGAAAATGAGCCCGGCAAAACAAATGTTTGCCGGGCTGTTTTTAGCTTTATTGGAGTTTGTTTATCCCTCAGGAATATTGCCTAATTGAAACACAGTGAAAAAATATTCGCTTGACTCATTCTCTTTCCAGATCAGCTTTTTGTGTCGGTCACTCCGCATCTTCCGCCAGTGCTTCGACGGCGGCAAGCAAGGCTTCGGTAATAACCGAAACAGACATGCTGGGAGTGTTCGCCCCCTTTTGGACCGCCTGCTGGGGTGCGTAAGGCACGTGCAGAAATCCCCCTTTCAAATGAGGATATTTCGTTGCGGCCAGGTGCAAAAGACGGTACATGACTTCGTTGCAGACAAACGTTCCTGCCGTGAGAGACAGGGAAGCGGGAATGCCACGTTCCCGTATTTTTTCTACGATTCGCTTGACAGGCAGATTGGAAAAATAGGCATTTTCCGCACCTGGACAAATGGGCTGGTCAACCGGCTGGTTTCCCTCGTTGTCAGAGGCCGAAAAATCCGCCAAATTAACTGCGATTCGCTCTACCGTAATACCGGAACGTCCGCCGGCCTGTCCTACACAGAGAACAACATCCGGCTGCTTTGCACAAATAGCTTCACAAAGCAGCTTCCCCGCTGTTTGAAATGCGGTGGGCAGTTTTTGTTTTATAATGCAGAAACCGCTGTGTCTATCCGGCAGAGCACAAACGGCCTCCCAGGATGGATTCTGTGCCTCTCCCCCAAATGGCTCAAAACCTGTAATCAGCAATTTCATTTCAAATCATTCTCCTCTTTTTCAATGAAATCAGAAAAAAGTGTTTGTTGTATGGGATTCTGTTTCCTTCAAAATCTTATCGCAAGACCGAAGAAAAATCAATACATATAATGCAGTCCGGCCACATAAATTGTTTTTAGAAAGCTGATAGATCTGGAGAGGGGCATTTGAATGGTCGTTATTTTAAAAAAAATCGGAGTTGTGATTTTTTTTCTGCTGATTTTGACGGCAGTCGTAATGGGAATGCTATTGAAATCTGTTCCCAGTGTATCGCAAAATGTCACGATGGATAAATCATCTGTTATCGTCATTGACGCAGGGCACGGCGGAGCTGACGGCGGTGCACTCAGTGTTACAGGAATCTGCGAAAAAGAGTACAACCTGGCGATTGCACAGAAACTAGAGGCCTTATTCGCCGACGCCGGGATCCAAACGGTGATGACCCGAACAGGGGATGATATTGATTTGGAATACCCTGAGGATCAGACTCCGCTGGAGCGAAAACGAAATGACCTTAAATTCCGAAAAGAAATGCCGAAAGAAAAAAATGCAGATCTGCTGATATCCATTCATATGAACAAATTTTCCAGTACTTCTGTAAAAGGGGCACAGACTTTTTATGACGCTTCCTTCCCCGCTTCTAAAGAAATTGCCCGTCTGATTCAAAATGAATTTGTCAGTGTGCTGGACCCGGACAATAAGCGGCAGGAAAAACAGGCGGATTCTTCCATTTATTTAATGAAAAGTCCATACGTTCCCAGCGTTTTGGTCGAATGCGGCTTTTTGTCTAACCCAGAAGAGGAAGCGAATCTGCGAAATGAGGAATATCAGGAAAAGGTTGCAGTTTGCATCTATTCGGGAGTGATGAAATACCTGGAAGGAGACAAAACGGGTCAATCAGAGCAGGAAGTACAGAATTCCGAGCCTTCGCAGACCCCAGATGAGATTATTTCCAATTTAATCAAGGAATATTATGGAATATAAATCTGTAGCATAAAAGAATGCATTTTGGCTATATTACTACTATTGCATTTTTTCATATGAAATGCCGTAAAATGTAGAAAAATTATACATGATAGATATTGACTTTTTCATAGTTCCTAGTTATAATATACAGCTATTAGGGCGCAAATGCCGCAGTGGCGCAAAGGAGGGACGTAACGGTGAAAGATACAAAACAGGTCTTTTTAACCAAAGAAGGACTTGAAAAATTAGAAAATGAGCTGGAACATTTAAAGACTGTGGGAAGAAAAGAGGTAGCGGAAAAGATTAAGCATGCGCGTTCCTTTGGCGATTTATCTGAGAATGCTGAATATGATGAGGCGAGAAACGAACAGGCACAGATGGAAACGCGTATTTTGCAGATAGAATCCATTCTCAAACACGCAGAAGTCATTGACGAAGAAGAAGTAGATGTAAATAAGATCACAATCGGCTCCAAGGTAAAGCTCTATGACGAGGAATTTGAAGAAGAAATAGAATATTCTATCGTTGGATCCACGGAAGCAGCTCCCGCTCAGGGAAAAATTTCAGATGAATCTCCGGTTGGAGAGGCGCTGATGGGAAAGTCTGTGGGCGACGTTGTGACAGTAGATGCACCTGGCGGTGCGATGCAGTTTAAGGTTCTCGCTATATCCAAATAAGAACATAAAACCCGGTTGAAAGGACCGGGTTTTTGTTTTGGGTCGGAGAAATACCGAGCCTAGCTGATACGTACAAAAGTACGAAAGTCTGCGAAGCGGGCAGACTGCACGGCAAATGGAAAACATGCCGTCCTCTCCGCTAAAAAGGCGGCTTAGAAAAACAATTGCCAATTTCAATCGAGAAAAATGACCCGCTCACATGGGTACCATAGTATGTTCTCTTTTTCCAAACACAAATGAAAATGATTTCCAAATCAAAGCGAGAGAAGAATAATTGCCGACGTGTATCTCTAGTGTCGTTCTGCATTCGTCCGCTTTAATACCACCAGCAATTTAAGGTTCCGATCGGGAAAAAATTCATAACTAAAAACCTGTAATCCCGCTTTGCAGAATGACAAAAAAATTGAATCAATAAAATTTTAGAAAAATTTTAAAAAAAGTGTTGACAAGAGAAACCAGCTTGTGTATAATAAACCATGTCGTTATTGAACGGCGGATAATTGGGCAACAAGGGCGCATAGCTCAGCTGGGAGAGCATCTGCCTTACAAGCAGAGGGTCATAGGTTCGAGCCCTATTGTGCCCACCACCTGGCTCGGTAGTTCAGTTGGTTAGAACGCTAGCCTGTCACGCTAGAGGTCGAGGGTTCGAACCCCTTCCGAGTCGCCATTATCCGCCTCTGTAGCTCAGTCGGTAGAGCAGAGGACTGAAAATCCTCGTGTCGGTGGTTCGATTCCGCCCGGAGGCACCAATTATATGCGGGAGTGGCTCAGTGGTAGAGCGTCACCTTGCCAAGGTGAACGTCGCGAGTTCGAATCTCGTCTTCCGCTCCAAGAAAAAAGACGCATAACCAGCGTCTTTTTGAATATAATAGAGCATAAGGTTTTTACCGAAAGCTCTTTTCCATATTCGGCGCCATAGCCAAGAGGCAAGGCAGAGGTCTGCAAAACCTTTATTCCCCAGTTCAAATCTGGGTGGCGCCTCCAGGTTTGGAGTAAGCATTGCTTACTCCATTTTTTATGCCGTAAAAATCGCCTTCTTGCTATACTGTCTCCTCTTTTATAAAATCTATTTTTGGCCTGATCGCAAATGTTGGTGTCGGTTGGCTGTCACGCCCAGCTTTATGCGAATATAAGTTTTTAATGAGAATGGAATTTTTTCTTTTGATAAGTTCCATGAAAAATTTTGAGAAACTTTTAAAAAATTGCATATTGCCCCCTCATATTTTATATTGTTTATTATGAACAGCATTTCCAGACTAAAATTCACTTCCAATTACTAATTTAAGGAAACATGGAAGGAATTTTAGAAAGCCAATAATAAGGCTTCAATTATTTACTCCATAAGATCATGCTATCAAACCATTAATTTTGTTCAAATTATTCCTATTTCAGTCACTTTATATCACAAATAATCAAATAAAAGATTCTTTACCGCTATCTGTAATATGTTTTGCACAATAGCAGTAATATTTACTTGCTTTTTTATTTCGACAGTTGTATAATATTATTAATATGAAGCATCGCAGGAGGTAAAACGATATGGAAAACGCGCAGCCAGACTGCCCTGTTGAAACAACTCTGCAGTACATTGGTGATAGATGGAAAGTTTTGATCATACAAAATCTGTTGGGCGGAACCAAACGTTTTGGAGAATTAAAGCAGAGCATTGGAAATATCACACAAAAAGTTCTGACATACAATCTTCGGGCCATGGAACAAAAAGGGTTACTGGTCCGCAAAGTTTTTCCAGGTGTACCTTTGCACGTAGAATATACGCTTACTGAGTTAGGCTATAGCCTAAAGCCAATTTTAGATGCTATGGCAGCTTGGGGAACAGAATGCAAAAATAATAAATCTTAATTCACAAAACGATTTAAAATACAGCAGATAGGAAACTTAATTCTGCTGTATTTTTCTTGAAGTTTTTATAAGGCAGTAACGTGAATAGCCATTCTCAGAACGGCCTGATGGCACGAAAAAATAATATTGGAATAACAGAATTAACCATATTCATGTTGGTATGAGGTGATTGCTATAAAATTCAGCACTGCATTGCAGCAATGGCGCCGATGAAAGCATCATAAATACTTGCCATTTTGGTATCGGCGATGCTGGAAATTGCGGGCTGCATTTGGATATTGTTATTTCCAATCCATTCAAACAATAGCGGAATCTTCTTGCTAAACAACAAAACCGCACGCCGTTGTTTTGATTGTACCGGCTCCGTTTGGGGGCCGGTTTTCTTTTTCAGATCCAGTAAAAGTAAAGGGCATATCTTCCGATATGCCCTCCCCAATGAAAATACATGAGGATTTCTTTATTCTCCCGATTTTTTTGCTTAAAATCGCTCGTCGCCGGCATCTTTTTTATTCCCGGCGGCCTCTGCGCTGTCATGGAAGGTCAATACCAGGCTTGCCGTCGTTGTATCAAAATGCAGCTCCTTAGAAATCAGAAGCCACTCCGTTCCGGCAACCCGCGTAACGTGGATTCCCTCGAAGGATGTGGGTACAAAACGGCGGGGCGCTAAAATACGAACAGTCCCGCGTTCACCGGCCGGTCTTGTGCAGGAAACCGAAAGAATACCATCCCGGTAAGAGGTATGTAAAACCTCAACAGCACCCTGTAAAATGTGCATATCCGTCCCAATTAACTGAGGATGTGCCAGATAAGGAGTGATCCGAATGATCCGCACGCCGTGTGCAGGCGCTTGCAGCTGGAACCGTCCTTCCTGCACACCCAAAAAACGCTCATCCCAAAAGTCATATAATGCGCACTCACCACGAAAACCAAGCGATCTAAGATCGATTTCATGATTTTGGGCTGTATCTTCCAGATTTAACAGCCCCAGAACTCCATAGCTTCCCCAGCTTCGATGAACGGGCAGATAGTAAACGCGAGGACAGTCTGGCGCCAGCCGGTCAAAGAGATCGAGCGGAACAGCAGTTTCCGCTACATCGTTCTGAGGCAGTGCTTTTTTGAGCAATGCCAGACGTTCCTCGTCAAGATCGAACACGTCATCGCCCAGCATCATAGGACTCGCGAACAGCGCGGCAAGGCTTAGCGTTGTCTGCGCTTCTCCCAGCGGAATGGGCTTATCAATTGTGACAACATTAAAGGAATCTGCATGGAACAAGCGGCCGTTTGTATGATAAACAGCCGCATAGTTACGGCAGGCATTGCGGAGCATGTTTGTGTTGTGGATCGAGAAGGTGGCAGGATAATCCGCATAGCCCGGCAGAGAAGGCCGGCCTTCGCCAATGTCGGGGCCGGTCCGGGAACCGTCGACGCAGCCAACGCTGATAAAGCCCGGGCCTGTGCTGCTTAACAGATATGTGTCAGGCCCCGCTGCTTCCCGGATCACACGCATCAGCGAGCGGTATACCTCCGGCCCGGCAATTTGATTCGGATCGGCATAACCGTCATAGGAAAATGGGCCGTATAAGCCTCCTGCTCCGGCACGCAGAAAATCAAGCATGTAATATCGCACCCCCATCCGGCGATATGCGGAAAATACCTGTCGGATGTATTCCTGTGCATTGGGACTGCTTCCGTCACGGCAATAAAAATTCAGCCGTTCCTCAGGCGGATAAGTACCGGAAATACCCCGCAGCCAGCGCGCCTGATCTTTCACAAGCTCTCCATCGCGCCGCAGGATTTGATCTTTTTGATGATCGGCCTGGTCGGAGAAACGGTCAGGAATCCAGAAAGGAGCCATCCAGAGTCCCAGCTTCATGCCATAAGCCTCCAGTTTTTTAGCAAATTCAGCCAGCCCATCCGGAATTTGAAGCTCATCGCAGGTAAGCCAATTTCCGGGAACCTGATCCTTTAAATTGACTAGACTGGTCCAGAAATATTCAAAGCCGAAACCCGCCAAACGTTCTGAAATTGCTTTTGCATTGCGCAGTGCCAAATCTTCAAAGCAATAGTCGCCCACACGTCCGCTCTTCCAGGACCAGACACAGAGAGCTCCGCGTGCCGCGTCCTGTATAAAAGATGGTTTGTAATAGAGCGCCGCGTCCTCTGCCCATCCCTTCATGCAGCGGTCATAAGAGTCATCTGCCGCCAGGCGGAGAATTTCACTTCTCTGTTCGCCGCCTGCCGGGAGCTGAAATCCGGCAAAATCACACAGGCATTCCGCCCTGGCCGCTCCCTCCGAAGCGGAGTAATAGATCACACAATTCGCACGGTCAAAGGTTAAAAAGCTGGTATTCAGGCACACTCCAGTTTGCGGCTCATAGAGGTCGCCGGTAATGATGCTGCGGTGACGGGAGGAATCGATCAGGCTGTTTCCCTCAGCCGCAGGATTCAACACGCCGAAAATTGGTTTTGCCGGATCGTCACAGAGCATACGCACCTCACTGTGGTGCTGCCATCCATCGCGGCATAAAATCCGAAGGGAATCTGTACTGCCGCCCATGTCTATTTTGGTATCTGCGGACAAAAGACTGCATTTGCCTAAAACGACTGGAGAGAGCGCAGTATTTTTGACCCGGAGGGAAATGAAAAGCTTATCCTCATAGATCTCAAAACGAACGGTTGCTGCAAGCCCAGCCTGAATTTCTTTTCTGCTGGTAATGACACTGTATTCGCCAAATTCACCCATTTGGACAGACGACCTTCTAACTTCGCCGCCGCTAAGACAATCTTCAGCCCTCCCGTCTACCTCCAGGAAAACGCCGGCTCCCGCAATGGAGACGCCGCGGCCGAATTGCAGGGAATAAGTACCATTTTCGCAGATAAAGTTGGTTAAATTCATGGAATCTCTCCTCTCATAATACAATTATGATGATCAAGCCCGAATGAAGCTTCTAATGTTATGCTTCCTCCTCTGATTCAGCCGATTCAATGAGAGCATCCGCCGATTCCGGCTGCATAGTGTGAACGGCTTTGAGGCAGCGCTGGATTTTCCGTGTCCGCGTGCCCACCAGCTGATCCAGGCTTTTATTGACACTTTCAATTTGTCCCTGTGCCTTGCGCAGGACATCCTCAAATTTATTGAATTCCGTTTTCGCGGCGCTCAAAATATCCCACACTTCGGCAGAACGCTTTTGAATCGCCAATGTACGAAATCCCATTTGCAGGCTGTTTAAGAGAGCTGCCATCGTAGTTGGTCCGGCAATGTTGATCCGGTATTCAGCTTGAAGCGTCTCCACCAAACCGTTTTTTACGACCTCGGCATAGAGACCTTCCACAGGTAAGAACAGGATGGCAAAATCAGTGGTATTGGGCGGATCGATATATTTATCCCGAATTTCTTTCGCGGAATCTTTGATGTTCCGGATTAATGCGCGCTTTGCCTCTTCCACCAGCTTTCCATCACCGGTGTCGTAGGCATCTAAGAGGTTTTGATAGGTATCGGTGGGAAATTTAGAGTCTATGGGGAGATAGACTGGCTCATCGCCGCTGCCCGGAAGGCGCACGGCAAATTCAACAAAATGTTTCGACCCTTTCTGTGTGACAACGTTAGTATCATACTGTTCAGGCGAGAGGATTTCCGCCAAAATAGCGCCGAGCTGAATTTCCCCCAGCGTTCCGCGCGTTTTCACATTGGAGAGCACCTTTTTTAAATCCCCTACACCGACGGCCAGCGTCTGCATTTCTCCCAAGCCCTTGTATACCTGCTCCAGTCTGTCGTTGACCAGCCGGAAGGATTCGCTGATGCGTACCTCTAAAGTCTTTTGAAGCTTTTCATCGACGGTTTGACGCATCTCTTCCAATTTTTTTTCGTTTTGCTGCTGCATATACTGCAGTTTTTGATCGAGACTGGCGCGCAGAGTCTCGAAACCGGCTTGGCTTTGCAGGGTAAAGTCGTTCATCCGCTTGTCTGTCCCTGCTACCATATTAGTAATGCTCTCTTGCAGAGCAGATTGTTTTTCCGTCATGGCAGTGCCGATTTCTGCAAGTTTTTGGTCCTGCATAGCCGCAGTTTGATTTTGCGCCTGCAATATCATATTTTGCAGGCCGCTGATGGAATTGGTAATGGCCTGGCTGGTTTCTACGCGGTTCTGCCGGTTTTCCTGGAGCAGCTCCTGTTTGAAATCTGCTCCGCCGCTGTTTTTCGACTGCTTTGCCAGCAGTACGATCAGCAGAATAACCGCTGCCGCAGAAAGAGCCAAAAGTATGTATTCTATCACTAAGACAGCCGCCTTTCGCTTAATAGTATATTTCTTCTCAAAATCCAACCCCACACACATTACAGGCATGAGATCAAATATTTATGCTGCATTTGATAAAACTTTCCCGTTTCACTATCCAAACAGCTCTTGCGCATAGTGAACCGAACTCATTGCATCCTTGGAATAAAAGTCCGCTCCAATGCTTTCGGCATACTCAGCTGTCAGCACAGCGCCTCCAACCATAATCTTGCAGTCCGGGCACTCCTTTCGGAGAAGACGGATGGTTTCTTCCATGCTGGGAGTCGTTGTCGTCATCAGGGCGCTGAGTCCGACCAGCCGGACGTTTTCTTTCTGTGCCATATCTGCAATACGCTGGGGAGCAACATCCTTGCCCAAATCGATCACATCATAGTTGTAATTCTCCAACAGCACTTTCACGATATTTTTCCCAATGTCGTGAATGTCGCCTTTCACCGTAGCAAGAATAATTTTATCCTTCTTTTCCCGCTTCTCTCCTGCCGCCTCCATTTTCAGCCGAAGCGCTTCAAATGCGGATTTCGCGGCTTCTGCGCTCATTAACAGCTGCGGCAGGAACAGCTTACCCGCTTCAAAGCCGCTTCCCACCGTATCCAGCGCAGGGATGAGTTCTTCTTCTATCACGGTCAGAGGAGGGCGAAAATCGCTCTCTGCCGCTTGATAAGCCGCTTCCTTCATCCCCTGAACGACCGCATCGCGAAGCGGCATTGCAGCTGAATCCGCCTGGTTTTTGACCGGAGGTGCATCTTTTGCATAGCGGGAGATATAGGTTTCAAAATTCTGGTCTTTTCCCGTGAGCGCGCAGAAAGAATCGTAAATCTTCCGCATGGATTCTGAATTGGGATTGAGAATTGCGGCGGACAGGCCGTTTTCCAGCGCCATGGCAAAAAATGCCGTATTGATATTTTCCCGCTGCGGCAGGCCAAACGAGATATTGGAGACCCCCAAACTGGTGGCCACATTCAGCCGTTCGCGGATCATCCGCAGGGCATCCAGCGTGACGCGTGCGCTGCCGGGACTCGCACTCGCAGCCAAAACCAAAGGATCGATGATAATTTCTTTTTTTGAAATCCCATGTTCCTTTGCAGTGCGAAGAATTTTTTCCGCAATGGCTGTGCGGCCTTCTGCCGTATCGGGAATGCCGTTTTCATCCAGCGTAAGTCCAACGACAACACCGCCGTATTTCCGCAGCAGCGGAAATACAGTTTCCATAGACTCTCGCTTCCCATTAACGGAATTAATCATTGGTTTTCCATTGTAAAGACGCATAGCTCGATCCAGTGCTTTTCCGTCAGATGTGTCAATCTGCAGCGGAAGATTGGTGACGCTCTGCAGTTCCTGAATGGTGCGGGCCATGACCTCTGCTTCGTCGATTCCCGGCAGGCCGACGTTTACGTCCAGAATATGGGCTCCATTTTGCTGCTGGGTTATTGCCTCTTCCATCAGATAGTCGATGTCCTGCTCACGCAGAGCTTGCTTTAACCGTGATTTTCCCGTTGGATTGATGCGTTCTCCGATTAAAAGCGGTTTTTCTCCAAACACCACGATTTTCGAGTAGGAGGAAACAGCGGTGATCTGCTTTTCCTGCACAGGAACGGGAACAATATTTCGGCAGCGTTCGATCATTTTGGAAAGATGAGCAGGAGTGGTCCCGCAGCATCCCCCAATCAGCTGTGCTCCCATGCGCGCAATCACCTCCATATCCAGTGCAAACTCTTCCGGTGTGATATCAAAGTAGGTTTTTCCATTTTCATAGCGCGGCAGACCGGCGTTGGGATTGACGGCAATCGGAATGCTGCAAAAAGAGGTCAGCTCTTCCAGCAGTGAAAGCATTTGCTTTGGTCCCATACCGCAGTTTAAACCCAGTGCGGCAACACCGAGCCCCTCCAGCATAGCGGCGGCAGCAGCAGGTGCTGCCCCAGTCAGCAGTCTTCCGGATTCATTGAAGATCATCGTTGCAACAACCGGAAGAGAGGTGTTTTCTTTGACAGCCAGTACAGCGGCCTTTAGTTCATAGGTGTCGCTCATGGTTTCGATTAGGACAAGATCTGCACCGGCGGCCTCTCCTGCCTCTGCCATTTCACGAAACAAGCGGTAAGCTTCTTCAAAGGACAAATCCCCCATCGGTTCCAAAAGATGTCCCGTCGGGCCAATGTCCAATGCAACCAAGGCGTCGCGGAAGCCGGATGCGGCTTTTTTGGCAATTTGTACTGCTTTTGCAACAGTTTGGCAGACGTTCGATACTTTTAAGCCATTGGCTCCAAATGTATTGGTTTTGATGATATTACAACCGGCTTCCAGATACATTCGATGAATGGATTCGATGAGGTCAGGATGGGTAAAGTTCCATCCCTCCGGCGCTTCGCCGTGATTTAACCCTCTTTCCTGCAGCATGGTGCCCATTGCACCGTCAAAAAAGAGAAGCCGCTTACCCAGTTCAGTTAAAAAATCCATTGTTTTTCCTTTCCAGTCTGCTATTGATTTCGAACAGACTTTTTCATGATATAAAATAAAGGACGCGGCAGCAAAAGCTGTCGATCTTCATTCCAGTTTGATGATCCGTCCACTGGCTGCGGTAATGCTCCTGGAAAACACCCGCAGACTGCCGAACATCAATTTGTTCGGCCTCACTCACATTCGGTCATGGTTATTTTCCCACGATATCGGAAATATTGTGCAAAATACTTGCTGCAACATCCGGTTTATTCATGGTATAAATATGAATGCCGCGTATGCCGTTGGCGATAAGGTCAATAATTTGCTCCGTTGCATAGGCAATTCCCGCCTGCTTGAGCGCTTTGGGATTGTCACTGAATTTGTCAGCAATTGCGGCAAAACGAGGAGGAAGCGTAGTTCCGGAGAGTTCGCAGCTTCGTTTGATCTGCCGGCTGTTAGTAAGCGGCATGATTCCTGCCAGAACCGGAACGGTAATATTTTTCCGCAGAATGCGGTATAGGAAACTGTAGAGGACATTGTTGTCAAAAAACATCTGTGTCGTTAAGAAGTCAACGCCGCTGTCCACCTTTTGTTTCAAAAAATTGATGTCGTCCTCTTTGTGCGGGCATTCGATGTGGCCTTCTGGATAACAGGCGGCTCCAATGCAAAAATCCCCCCGGGATTTAATTTCCTCAATCAGCTCATAGGCATATCGGTAGCCGCCTTCGATTGGAAAAGGATGATCCTTGGGAATATCACCGCGAAGCGCCAATATGTTTTCTATTTTGTTTTCTGCAAGCTGATCCAGCATTCGTGCGACTTCTCCCTTAGTAGAAGAAACGCATGTTAAATGTGCAATCGCAGTAGAATGAAGCTCATTTTGAATATAGGATGCAATTCCAACCGTATTTTTCGACGTTCCGCCGCTGGCTCCATAGGTAACACTGATAAAATCCGGACGCAACTCTGCAATTTTTTCCGCCGCAGAGCGTACGTTTTCATAATCTGCATCTGCTTTCGGCGGAAAAATTTCAAATGAAATCGTTATTCGTCCGCTGTTTAAAATCTCGCTGATTTTCACTTTCATTCCCTCTCCTTCCAATGATTCCTTTTTTGCTAAAATCAGTATCCAGTTTTTGCTTTCTGTTAAATTTTATCTTAACATAAGAAAAAAAGTCTGTCAAATAACAGTTTTCCGGGCCTTTTGGAACACAACGCTATCAGAAAATCAGCTGTTTTTCCTTAAGAAATTCAGCTTATTTCTGTTCCGCAAAAAAACAAAAAGCCTGTCCCTCATTCCTGTTTGCGTGAATAAGCCCGCAATTCAATCTATTTTCTCGGCAGTGAACGAAGCGGCAAATAATGCCCCTTTGATCTAAAATTAGAAGGCGCGTATAGAACTTACCTGCCTTGATAAATAATCATGCTAGATATGGCAATGGTTATATCACAAAATTCAAAATACCCTTTGATTTTTCAAAATTGGAAGAATAAAACTGGACTGGATGTAAATAATACAAATATACACAACAAGAATTAGGATCCGGCAAATTACTTGTATAAATTAAGGAGGAAACGAAATGAAGGCGACGGGAATCGTCAGAAGAATTGATGATTTGGGACGAGTCGTAATCCCAAAAGAAATTAGACGCACGATGCGTATCCGCGAAGGGGATCCGCTCGAAATATTCACTACAAAAGATGGAGAAGTTATTTTTAAAAAGTATTCCCCCATTGGTGAATTATCTGATTTTGCCGCACAATATGCAGAAAGCATCTATAAATCCAGCGGAAAAATCTGTATCATAACGGATAAAGATAACATCATTGCAACAGCAGGAGCGCCCAAAAAAGAACTCTCTGACCGCAGGATTGGAATCGATGCAGAAGGACTGATTGATAACAAGGCAAACTATCTATACAAAAAAGAGAACGGGGAGCCTGTCAGTATCATAGATGACAATGACAAATATTTCATTGGAGCACTCTCCCCAATCATTACAGAGGGAGACTGCATCGGCTGTGTCATGATTGCCGGTGACGATAAAACGGCTTCTTTTGGCGAAGTAGAAATGAAACTGGCCGAAACGGCCGCCTTATTTCTGGGCAGACAAATGGAAAACTGATCCGAATCCATTCAATCATTTCAGCACATGCAAGACATAACAGAAAAAGCTCTATGTAGATGTAGCCAATACATAGAGCTTTTCACTGTTTCATTCATTGCCCAAAAACATTCTTGGCTATGATCCAAAGCGCTTGTTTCATAAAAATAGCTTCCCTGCCACATATCAGCGGCTGTACAATATCGTCATTTTGGCGGATGTTCTTTGAATTTATTGTCCGAACAAAGCAGATTTTTGTTTTAATATCTCTGCGACGTGCAGCAGAAAATAGTAAACCGGCGCCAGCTTTTCAAATCCTTCTGCCAGTACCTCGGCAAGGCGGTCGGAAAACAACAGGGAAAGATCGGGATTATCCGCTGTTAAGCAAATCCCTCTTCTCTCCAGCCACTGCCGTTTCTCCTCCGGCTGATCTCGATAATGCGGCCTTTTAAAGCAGTCGCCCTCTATTTGGAAAATATCCTGGCCGGCAAATGCAGCCTGTGCTTTCGTAAAGAAAGGATCATCTCCCAGAATCAATTCCCGCATGGTTTGCATATAGGCGGTAGATGTCCAATAAAAACCACATCCATAATGAAATCCATCCGGCGAAATCTCGCAATAGTAGCCGGGCAGCTCCGTTCCATGCATCTTGCCGCGTTTAAAAATAATCCACATATGATCCCGATAAATCGTCTTATCATGAGAATAGCGTGTATCTCTTCGGATTCGGCAGATTGTTTTATCCACCCGCGGCTCTGTCACAAATTCATCGTCAATCTGAAGCATTTGCGGCGTCAGAGCCCTGACCAATTCCTGAAGCGGCTGTAACACAACATCCTGGTACTCTCCCCTATGTTCTTCAAACCAAGTTCGGCTGTCCTTTATGTGGTTTAAGACCAAAAAATCCAATGTCTTTTGTGAGAAAGGCATTTCAATTTCTCCTTTCCAATGCATTTGAAACTCGCAACAAAATATTTACTGACAGCACAAAATCATAGAAATATTTTTGTCCATCTAAGATATTATGTCTCATTATACCACAAAATTCAAACCGACAGCAAGCAAAAAGAGGCCCGCCATTTTAGGAAGATGAAACGGCGGGCCTCTGCATAATTAACTCAATTGTATTAGTCTAATGTAAACTTGATTCCCA
>CALYAR010000098.1 GCA_944393585.1 uncultured Clostridia bacterium
TATGGCTGGCCGTGGGACAAGCTGTACCGGCGGGACTATATTTTAAAGGAGAAGTTCCGGTATCCGGACCTGGCGGTGTCTCAGGACCTGGTGTTCGTCTACCCCAGCGTGTTCTGCGCCGGGCGCATCGCTGTTTTGGACCGGGTGCTCATCCACCACCGGGTGAACCGGCTCGCATCGGTATCCAACTCCCGTTCAAAAACGCCGGAGGCCTCGTATCAGGCGCTGAAGCTGGTGGAGGCGTGTCTGGAGGAGCGCGGGCTGATGGAGATTTACCGGCAGAGCTTCCTCAACTGGGCCATGGAGTTTCTGGTGTGGCACGTGTGCAGCATCGGAGACCGGGCGGTCCAGCGGCGGTATTTCCGGGTCCTGCGCCAGAGCTGGCTTCCGGAGCAGCACTTTGACCGGTACCCCCGAAGTTATTTTTCCAACCGGACGGTTTTCGCCAAGTACCGCTTGGCCAAGTATGCGCCGTATCCGGTTTTTTCCGCTATATTGCGGTTTTACAAAGCCGTCAAAGGCCGCCGCGCGGCATGAGGCGGCCCCATGAGAAAGGAGTCCTCGTGAGTTTTAAAGATCTACTCAAACGCATTCTTCCGCCCCCGGTCCACGCGTTCAACCGAGAGGTGGCCCGGATTTTGGACGCGGTGGATCAGAGCCGCCGGGAGACCGACGCCCTGCGGGAGCTGATCGCCGCCCAGGGGAACAGCCTGGACCAGCTCCGCCGCCAGCTGGACGCGGAGCGGGCGCGCCGCCTCCAGTGGGAGTCCCAGGCCCGGGACGAGTGGCGGGCGCAGCAGCAGGCCGCCTTGGACAAGGCCCTGGAGGGCCAGGCCAAGACCCTGGCCGCCCTGTCCCAGTCCCTGGAGCAGTCCGCCGCCGGACTGCAAAAGCAGACGGACGCGCTGGCGGAGGCCTTCGCCGCCGGACGGGAGCAGATGGCGGATGGACAGTCATCGGTGCGAGGGCAGTTGGATCAACTGAAAAAAGACCAAGCCGCCCAATTCAAGCAAATTGAGCGAGCGATTCCCAACAAACCGATTTATTGGAACAATGAGTTTGAGCGGCGAATCGTGCGGGAAAATTGGGGCGACGTTACAGAGCAGCCTGATTTTCCAGAAAAATTTGTGCGTCTGACTTCCGGACTGGACGCAGACAGCGTGGAGATTATCATTCGCATTCTCATGCGGCAGAAGCAATTTCTCACCAAGGACCAGGAGCAGTTCGACTTTTTCACCCGCAAGGAACAGGAGGAACTGCGCCTTTTGCGGGAGAACTTCAATTCTGAGATTATGAAGGTCTCCGACCATCTGTTTGCCTACAAAAATTATCTTCTGCCTATCAACCATTTTGAATCCAGCGTGTTTTATTACCGTCATGGCCTGTCCCAGCTGAAGACACTGGATACCGTAAAGGGGAAATCCATTATAGACGTAGGCGGTTTTATCGGGGATTCCGTGCTGGTATTGTCCGAGTTGTCCCCGTCTGCTATCTACACCTTTGAATCGGTGCCGGAGAACTTTGAATTGTTGAAACAGACAGTGGAGTTAAACCATGTTCCCAATGTGGTTCCGGAAAATGTGGCGCTGGGAGCGGAGAAGGGCACCTTGACTATGCACGTGAGCGGAAGCGGCTCTACTTCTATTAAACGGCCTGGCTTGAAGTATCGAGAGGATATTACCGTTCCGGTGCGAACACTGGACGACTATGTGGCTGAACACCCCATGGAGATTGGCCTCATTAAAGTAGATATTGAGGGCGGGGAGCCCAACTTCCTGGCGGGAGCCAAAAAGACTATCTGCACACAAAAGCCGATTCTTTTACTGAGTATTTACCATAACGCACATGACTTTTTTGAATTGAAGCCTTTGTTGGAAAGTTGGAATGTAGGGTATCATTTCAGCATTCATAAACCTACCTATGGAAGTGCCAGCGGGGAAATTCTTTTACTTTCTGAAATAATTTGAGCTAACTTCCGTGCCATGTAAAATAAATGGAGGAGTTTTTTCGTGGAAATTTTTCTTGTAGGAGGAGCCGGATATATTGGTTCTCATACTGCGGTTGAACTTTTAAATACTGGACATAATGTTATAATCGCGGATAATTATTCCAACAGTAGCCCGAATGTCATTCAGCAGGTTTCTCAGATCACAGGGAAATCCCCTAAGGTATATGATGTTGACGTGTCGAGTGTAGAAGATGTCGACCGCATTTTTTCAGAAAACAATATTGATGTTGTGATTCACTTTGCCGGCTACAAGGCGGTTGGAGAATCGGTACAACAGCCGCTAATGTATTACCGCAACAATTTGGATACTACGCTTTCGCTTTTGGAAACTATGGACCGGCATGGGGTGTCTAAATTTGTCTTCAGTTCTTCTGCAACTGTGTATGGTATTCCGGATCATCTTCCAATTTCAGAGGATATGCCAACCTCTGCAACAAATCCCTATGGGCAAACCAAACTCATGATAGAGCAAATTCTGCGGGATGTTGGGAATGCGTCTCCTGATTGGTCGATTAGCTTGCTGCGATATTTTAACCCAGTGGGGGCGCACAAAAGCGGGCTGATTGGAGAATCTCCCAATGGTATCCCCAATAATTTAATGCCCTATGTGGCTCAGGTTGCTGCAGGGATTCGCAATGAACTACATGTTTTCGGGAACGATTATCCAACGAAAGATGGCACCGGTGTGCGGGATTATATTCATGTAGTCGATTTGGCAAAAGGGCATGTCGCAGCTATGGAGTATGTTTGTAACCATAAAGGAGTATCTACTTTTAATTTAGGTACAGGAACACCGCACAGTGTGCTGGAAATGATAGCCGCCTTTGAAAAAGCAAGTGGAAGGTCGATTCCTTATGTTATTGACCCCCGAAGACCGGGAGATGTTGCGGAATGCTATGCTGATGTTAGCAAGGCATATAGGGAATTAAATTGGCAAGCAAAACTCACTTTGGAGGATATGTGTGAAGATGCTTGGAGGTGGCAACAGTCCTGTATAATTCTTTGAAATATTTTTGACTCTAATTTTAATTGTGTTTGGAGAGCTGAAAAATGAAAACAGATATGCCACTAGTTTCTGTTATTATACCCGTATATAATACGGAAAAATATGTAAAACAATGTTTAGATAGCATTATAGGTCAAACATTAAAGGATATTGAAATTATTTGTGTAGATGATGGTTCTACTGATGACTCTCTTAATATATTGCGTGAGTACGCACAGAAAGATCAAAGAATTAAAATTCTCACTCAAAAGAATTTATATGCTGGAGTAGCCCGAAATGCGGGAATGGATGTGGCTCGTGGTAAATATTATGTTTTTCTTGATTCTGATGATTTTTTTGAGCCAAATTTATTACAATTACAGTATGATCAATGTGAGAAGTATAGTGCAGATATTGGCCTTTGTTCAGCGGATTGCTTTCAAGAATTAGAGAAAAAATTTGTCCGTGCAGATTGGTTTTTATCTAAACGATTAATCAAAAAGCAACCTTTTAATCGCGAATTACTTGGAGACGAATTATTCCTCGTTACAGGTACAAATCCGTGGACAAAAATGTTTTCAGCAGAATTTATCCATAAGCATCAATTAAGATTTCAGGACCTTCCGAGGGCTAACGATGTTTATTTCTCAATGGTTTCTCTTGCTTTAGCAGATAGGATTGTTGCGGTTGATAAAGTCTTAGTTCATTATCGCACGGGGATGGTTACTAATTTACAAGCTAATAATGCTTTATCTCCCTTATCTTTTTGTGAAGCTTTAGTAGCAGTTAAACAAAAACTGCAAGAGCAATATATTTTTGATAATGTGGAGATTAGTTTTATTCGTAACGTAATTTCACAATGCATTTATAATTTAAAGAAACTTTCCTCGAACACAGATGCTCATAATTTATTGGTGTATGAGCTTAAAAACACATATCTTAAGGAATTTGGAATTGATTTATATAGACCAAATCGCTTATATTGTACTGTGGCATTTAATCAATTAAAAGATGAGGTACTTCATTCAACTTTTCCTAAAAGAGCAGAGCCGATTAAAGAGGTTGAGTTACAGGGACCAATACCATGTGTCACTGTAATTATCCCTGTGTATAATGTGGAAAAATATTTACGAGAATGCTTAGATAGTATCATTGTACAAACATTGACAAATATTGAAATCATTTGCGTCAATGATGGTTCGACAGACTCTTCACCTGATATTTTGCAAGAATATGCAGAAAAGGATCAGCGTATTAAAATTATTACACAGCTTAATCAAGGCCTTTCTGCAGCGAGAAATTCAGGACTCTTAGTGGCAAGAGGTGAGTTTGTTTACTTTATTGATAGCGATGATTACTTGGAAAAAGATGCTTTAAAGTATTTGTATTTATTAAGTAAGGTCAATAAACTAGATGCTGTCTTTTTTGATTTAATTAGTTTTGAAGACCGAGCGGATTTAAATATCAAACTGTTGCCGTCCAAAATTACTCGGCATGAATATTCGGATATTTATGACGGCGTGTCGTTTATGCATATTTTAAGAAAAGATAAGGCATATATTACAAGTGCGTGTTTGATACTTTTAAATCGAGACTTTCTGCTCCAAAATAATATTTCTTTTTATAGAGGAATTCTTCACGAAGATGAATTATTTTGCTTTTTAGTTCTTATGGATGCCAAGAGAGTCACCCATGTTGGAAAAAAGTATTATTATCGACGTGTTCGAGAAAACTCTATTATGACAACCCCAAAAACGGAAAAAAATGCAAAAGGTTATTTCATTTGTTTGCGTGAAATGTTTAGATATGCATTACGACAAGAATGGGGTTATGAAAAAAGCGAGGAAATTAGACGTTCTATCGAAGGGATGCAACGAGCAGTTAAAGGAATATATAAACAATTATCTCCTGCAGAACGGAAATTTTCGATTGAGGATCCAATATCGGATATGATATTCGAGAATTTCATTTCCAATTCGATTAACGTGACTATTTCAAGTAGCCCAGTCATTAATACAGGAAGTACGGATCAAAATATTGCTGCATTAGAGAGAAAAATAAAGTCGCAACAAGCAACTATTTATCAATTAATTAGAGAAATTGAAGGGATTCATGCATCTGTAACATATAAAGTTGGTCGTTTTATCACATGGCTTCCTAGAAATGTGCGCGGATGTGTTCGCTGTTATCAAGAACATGGTTTCAGATACACATTATGGAGAATTCGCGAACATTTTAGATTCAAAACTTCTCATAGTCAAAAAGAAACTGCCACAAAGTCTTCTTCAGCAGATAATACTACTGATAAACAATCACAAACTGTTCAAAAGCAAGCTTCTCCGCAAAAGGTGAAAAAAGATTACAATTTTTATCGCAATTTGTCCCCGGATAAATACGCTGATGAGTTAGCTTTATGGTATAAAAGAGTTACTAAACAAGAGTTAGATCTTTTAAGTCCACAAACGTTTAATGAAAAAATACAATGGCTCAAATTATATGATAGTACCCCAATCAAGACAAGTTTGGCAGATAAGTATCTTGTTCGGGATTGGATTAAGAATACGATAGGAGAGAAATATCTGATTCCACTTTTGGGTGTTTGGGATAAATTTGAGGACATTGATTTTGAGAGTTTGCCGAATCAGTTTGTTTTAAAAGCTAATCATGGTTGTGGATGGAATATTATTGTACGTGATAAAAGTAAATTTAATTATAAAGAGGCAAAAGAAAAATTTGATACGTGGATGCACAAAAATTACGCATTTGCTTGGGGCCTTGAACTACAATATATGAATATTCCCCCAAAAATTATTGCCGAAAAATATATTGCTGGGTTAGATGGGGATATTTACGACTATAGATTTTTTTGCTTCAATGGAGACCCAATGTATATTTGGCTGGACGTTGGCAGTGGTACTCCTCATCATAAAAGGAATATTTATGATTTGGAGTGGAACCTTCAAAATTATAAAGTGAATTATCCGCAAATTATTCCTTATCCGCCAAAACCTGATACGTTGGAAGAGATGATAAATTGCGTCAAAAAACTTTGCAAAGAATTTGCCTTTGTGAGAGTGGATTTTTATTCGGTAAATGGCCACGTTTATTTTGGAGAAATGACATTTACTTCTCAAAGTGGTGTAGGAACATGGGAAGATGAGGAACAGAATAAATATTACGGCAGCTTGATTAAGCTCCCCCCGAAAAGCCCCATTCCCGAAAGAAAGGTGTTCTAAGGTGAAAATCGCCATTGCCGGCACTGGCTATGTGGGCCTGGCCAACGCCATTTTACTGGCCCAGCACAACGAGGTGACCGCGGTGGACCTGGTGCAGGCCAAGGTGGACCAGATCAACGCCAAGAAGTCCCCCCTGGCCGACCCGGAGATCGAGGACTATCTGGCCCACAAGC
>CALYAR010000099.1 GCA_944393585.1 uncultured Clostridia bacterium
TACAATAACCAACGCATTAAGACAAAGCTAAAGGGCTTGCCGCCTGCCATTCACAGACAACAAGCCCTTTCGGTTGCTTGAACAATTTTTACTTTGAAATATTGTCTAACTTTTTGGGGGCATTTCAGATTCGGCGTGGGGGTTATTTTGCCTGTTTTTTATATCAATCTTATAAATAAAAGTCATGGTTTGCAATCGATTTATAGTACTGTCTGTTTTTGCTGATCCAGTTGCTTTGCGCAGTAGTGGGATTGAAGAAGAAGAGGCATGCCCCTACATAACTTTCTCCGCGCAGCGCGCGTTTTGCGGAAGAGATGGAATCCAGAGACGGATTGTTGTATATGGCGCCGTTGATCGTAGGTTCAAATTGAACCCCGTATTTCCGGTCGAAAATTACTCCGTAAATGGTATTCGGATACTCTGAACTATTGACTCGGTTCAAAATGACGTTTCCTACTGCAATCATTCCTTCTACCGGCTCACCGCTGCTTTCTGCTTCAATAATGCGGGCCAGCCAGAAAATTTCATCTTCCGTGTAATCCCAATGGATCAAATTCGATGGGACTGTAATTCCCGATTTTGTTATTTTTACTGTGTAGTAAGTCTGATCCCAGACTACCTTAGCACCCAGATGCTCCGCCACAAACCGAATCGGTACAAAGGTGCGGTTCTGCCGCGGATGTGCCGGACCGGATAACGATACTGTTTTGCCGTTGACCTTGGCAGTGGTGCTTCCTAAAGTCAGTTCAATGGTTGTACCATTTTTTTTAATAAAAACAGTATTGGATGCAGAAGGACTCCATTCCACCGTTGCCTGGAGGGCTTCCCCCACAAACCGGATTGGCACATAAGTCGTACCATTTTCCGCATAAGGATCGACGTCGGTTTTTAAATAGTTTCCGTTTACCATAATATCCATCGGTATATCTGCAATCGGCGTCTTTGCCGCTGATGCGCTGCCCGGCTTGTAAAACATAGATGATACAATCAGGGTCAAAGCAACGAATGCCCATAAAATTCGACGATTTTTTTTCATGATTCATTCCTCCTAATTTCATTAATCCGCCACAAAAGCTCTCAGGGGGGACGCGTTTCGTAGTTTACATAATGTCGCTTGGGAGTTCGTCAATAAGGATAACATGGAAGCAGAATCATTTCAATATTCAATATCTGGAAACGAAAGTGTTCTCCGGCAGCCAAGCATGAGAATGGAAAAAGAAGAATCATTTCACTTTAAAACAATAGAAGAAAGGAAGGTTCCCGCCCCAATATCCAAAACGAGCCAATGCAGAAAAAGAAGGGCTGCTCAGCACGGAAGAAGGGCAAACCCCCAAACGAAGAGGCAAAAAAGTTTGATCTGATATTTTTTGCTGCAAAATCCGCATCCCGCGCTAAGAAAAAGGAAAAGAGCCGCTTGGAATTGTGAATTTTGCCGAGTTGACATCTTCGTTTAAGACCGATATAATGAATCTAATTATTAAAAATATCTAAATTCGTGCCCGCGGGACGAGCATCATCTTGGAGATGAGCGTCATCTCTGCGGGCACAGGATTTAAGTTTTTTGTTACTCCGCTTCGTTTGCTCTGCAAACCCGCTTTGTAATAAAAAATAGCAGAAAAAAGATAAGGAGCTGATACTTTCATGGCGTTTTATTATTCTGAGCCTTCCCATACCTTCAGTGAATATTTGCTGGTACCCGGCTATTCTTCGGCTGAATGTATTCCCTCGAATGTTACCCTCAAAACTCCAGTCGTTAAATTCCGCCGCGGCGAACAATCTCCGCTTACGATGAATATCCCGCTGGTATCCGCGATCATGCAGTCTGTTTCCGATGACAAAATGGCGATTGCACTGGCACGCGAAGGCGGGATTTCGTTTATTTACGGGTCTCAAACAATTGAAGACGAAGCGGCAATGGTTGCCCGGGTAAAAAATTATAAGGCGGGGTTTGTGGTGAGCGATTCCAACATTCGTCCGAACCAAACTCTGGCCGACGTTCTTGCCCTCAAAGAAAAGACCGGCCATTCCACTGTTGCGGTAACAGAGGACGGTACCGCTACCGGCAAGCTTTTGGGAATTGTCACCAGCCGGGACTACCGGGTCAGCCGGATGAGTCCCGACGTTAAAGTATCTGAATTTATGACCCCGTTTGACAAGCTTATCTATGCGGACAAGGGGACAAGCCTCAAAGAAGCCAACAATATTATATGGGATCATAAGCTCAATGCGCTTCCGCTGGTCGATGAGAATCAGCACCTGGTATACATGGTCTTTCGCAAGGACTACGATTCCCACAAGGAAAACAAATTGGAACTTTTGGATGCGAACAAACGCTATATTGTAGGGGCAGGCGTCAATACCCGTGATTTTAAGGAGCGGATTCCGGCCCTGCATGAAGCCGGAGCAGACGTGCTCTGCATTGACTCTTCCGAAGGGTTTACCGAATGGCAGCGCATTGTTTTAAACTACGTCCGTGAAACCTATGGCGATACAGTGAAAATCGGCGCGGGCAATGTTGTTGACCGGGACGGCTTCCGGTTTTTGGCGGAAGCAGGTGCCGACTTCGTGAAGGTCGGTATCGGCGGCGGTTCCATTTGCATTACGCGCGAACAAAAGGGAATCGGCCGCGGACAGGCGACAGCGCTCATTGAAGTGGTAGCGGCCCGTGATGAATATTTCAAGGAAACCGGAATTTATGTACCGGTTTGTTCCGACGGCGGCATTGTGCATGATTATCACGTTACATTGGCTCTGGCCATGGGAGCTGACTTTATCATGCTGGGACGGTATTTCTCCCGGTTTGACGAAAGCCCGACCAATAAGGTCAACATCAACGGCACTTATATGAAGGAATATTGGGGAGAAGGCTCCAGCCGTGCACGCAACTGGCAGCGTTATGATATGGGAGGAGATAAGAAACTTTCTTTTGAAGAGGGAGTAGATTCCTACGTTCCCTATGCCGGCAGCCTAAAAGACAACGTCTCCCAAACTTTAAGCAAAGTCCGCTCTACCATGTGCAACTGCGGCGTACTGAATATTCCGGATTTGCATGAAAAAGCGAAAATTACCTTGGTATCGGCAACCTCTCTGGTGGAGGGCGGTGCGCACGACGTTATTCTGAAGGATACAGCGGGAAACGCCTTAAAATAAACGGAATTGAATCATAAAAATCGACGGCATACCCAATCAAAAGGGTATGCCGTTTTTGTGTGATTCCAATGCTGCTTTTGTGAGTGCAGATTTCATTCCTGCTTTTTATTTTTTCCCGTTCCAGCAGTAGGTACAGAGCTTGCAGGGTGAAATGTTCGTGGAGGCGATCATATCGTCAAGCCTGTGGTACTTCAGTGTTGTAAACTTTAACTCGCGGCGGATCTGTTCTACCATTTCCGCATATTCCGGAGAATCCGGATCGGCGTAGGCCGCAAGCTTTTCATCCAGATGTTTGCATTTGCCTTCTAATTTGGCAATCACGCGCCGTGTAATCAGATCGAGCTCAGAAGAGGAGCGGGAAAAGTTCAAATACTTGCACCCATACAGAAGCGGCGGGCAGGCAAGACGGATGTGCACCTCTTCCGCGCCGCTGTTGTACAGAAATTCCGTCGTTTCCCGAAGCTGTGTGCCGCGGACAAGGGAATCGTCAATGAGTACCAGACGTTTGCCGCGAATGAGTGCATCGACCGGAATCAGCTTCATCCGGGCGATTAGATTTCTCTGGCTCTGATTCTGAGGCATAAACGAGCGCGGCCAGGTCGGAGTATATTTGATAAACGGCCGGGAGAAGGGAATCTGGGAGCGGTTGGAATACCCAATCGCATGAGGCGTTCCCGAGTCGGGAACCCCGGCAACGCTGTCTGCTTCCACACTGTCGCGCCGGGCGAGCATGTCGCCGCATTGGTAGCGCATTTTTTCCACATTCATCCCTTCATAGGAGGACGAAGGATAGCCGTAATAGACCCATAAAAACGTACAGATTTTCATTTCCTCCTGAGGCGGGACAATGACTTCTGCGGATTCGGGCGTCAGAAAATCAACCTCTCCCGGACCCAGTTCCCTGCAGTCCTGATAGCCAAGATTGAGATAGGCAAATGATTCAAACGAAGCGCAGTAAGCGCCGTCTTTTTTGCCGATGATAATCGGCGTCCTTCCATACCGGTCGCGCGCCGCGTAAATTCCGTCCGCAGTGAGGATCAGCATAGACATGGAACCGTCAATCATCGACTGCGCATATTGGATTCCCTCCGCAATGGAATCGCGGCGGTTGATCAGGGCAGCCGTTAATTCCGTAGGATTGATGTCCCCTCCGCTCATTTCCAGAAAATGAGTCGTGCCTTCTGTAAAGGCCCGCTTGACCAGCTCTTCGATGTTGTTGATCCGCCCAACCGTTGTAATAACAAAATTCCCAAGGTGGGAGCGGACGATAAGGGGCTGAGGTTCGTTGTCGGAGATACATCCGATTCCAAGATTCCCATTCATTTCTTCCACGTCACGCTCAAACTTCGTCCGAAACGGTGAGTTCTCTATATTATGAATCGCACGCTGGAACCCGTTTTTTCCATAAACCGCCATACCTCCGCGCTTTGTTCCCAAGTGCGAATGATAATCCGTACCAAAAAAAAGATCAAATACACAATCGGTCTTTGATGCAACTCCAAAAAATCCGCCCATTCGTTTCTCTCCTTTGTATGAAAATTCCAAAAAATCTGCGGCAGTCCGATGTGTTTTTCCAATTCGGCACTGCCTGCAATGATTTCTTATTATAGCACATTTTTTCTCATACTTCCATGCCGCATTGTAAACTTTTTCGAAAATCGGGTTTACAGAACGAATTTTAACCCCTTTGCTGCCGTATTTTATGGCATCAGCAGGGGAATTTTTCCCCATGCGCGGCGGGTTCAATTCCGGTTAAATCAAACGGAGGGGTATATTCTTCTTTTGCGGAACTCTTTTCCTGCATATAGCCGTTTACAAATCCCAATTCAATCAGCCGGTCTAAAACGGTCTGGTATTCCAGTGTAGTAATGCGCCGGTTAATTTCGGGATAATCCTTGCTGCGGTAAAAAGGGGTGTATTGGCTCATCAGGCTGATTAAAATTTCATCCGGCGAAAAGGTTTCGGCGATCCATTCCAGAATGCGCAGGCTGTCCTGCTTCCCGCCCGGCATCACCAGATGCCGCAGCATAACACCTTTTTTCAGCAGTCCGTTGGAATCAAAAACGGGTTTTCCAACTTGATCTGCCATGTACCGGACGGCTTGGGAGGCGGCGGCGAAGTAATCCGGTGCATTGGAATAGCGCGCGGATCGGGCCTCGTCCCAGTATTTCAAATCCGGCAGATAAATGTCAACGCTTCCGTTCAGCTGTGCGAGCGTTTCCACGCGCTCATAGCCGCTGGAATTCCAGACAACCGGAATCCGGAGCTGATCCCGGATTTGATCCAGAACCCGTTTGACTGCGGGCACATAGGGAGTCGCGCTGACCAAATTCAAATTATGCGCGCCCTGCTGCTGGAGTTCCAGGCAGATTTCCGCCAACCGCTTTTCACTGATTTCCTTTCCAAAATTTTCATGACTGATCCGATAATTTTGGCAGAAACAGCATTTGAGGGGACAGCCGGAAAAAAATATGGCGCCGGAACCTTTCGTCCCGCTGATGGGAGGCTCCTCCCACAGATGAAGCGCAGCCCTTGCGATTTTTATGTTTTTGCCGGCCAGGCAATATCCCGTTTGATCAGAACGGTCTGCCCGGCACAGTCTGGGACACAGTTCACACCCGGCCATTTTGTTTACTCTTCCTTTCTGCATCAGCTGCGGCTGGTTTCACGGGTTGTTTCCTGCGGAACCGGCATTTCTTTGCGCCCCGCGGTTCGTTTTTCCCGTCTTAAAAGAAGAAGGGACGCAAGCATCAGCAAAAATTGGGAAACCGGCACAGAGATCCAGACGCCCCAGATGTTCCAGAAGTGCGGAAAAACAAACACGAGCAGAACCGTCAGAATAATCGGTTCTCCATACACCAGGATATAGGCCGGAATGTTATCGCGTACGGCATAAAAATAGGAGGTTGTTACCCGGCAAACGGCTACAAAAGCGGCGCCTATGGCAAACAGGGGAAGTACTTGTATTACAATCTCGGCCGCTTGATCGGATGCGCCGAAAAATGCAGGAATAGAACCGCGGAGCAGATAGATCAAGGCAAGATAAATGGCCGCAACAATGACGGCAAAAAGATAGGCCCATTTTCGGATGATCCGGACCTCCCGCCATTCCCCTTTTCCAAAATGGAAGCTAATCAGCGGCTGGCTTCCGTCGCCGATTCCCTGGAACATCAGCAGGATAATGGAATTGACATAGGCAATTACAGCATAAGCAGCGACGGCGACATCTCCTCCGTAGACTGCGGCACTCTTGTTCATAATCATCAATACAAGATTCGGCGACATCGCAAGTCCAAAAGGGGAAATGCCCACTTTTAAAATTTGAGTCAGGACGCTCTTTCGCGGACGAAAAACCGAACGGTCCATTTGCTTTAATTTTTTGGCCAGGAAAACAATGCAGGGGATCGTCGTAATGACCTGGCTGATGGTGGTGGCCCAGGCGGCGCCGTCGACGCCGAAATCAAAGACGGATACAAACAGCGCATCCAGAATAATGTTGGCCACAAGACCGGCAATCATAGCTCCCATTGCCAGTGTAGCCGCCTCGTAGTTGCGCAGAATCGGAATAAACCCGGTCGCCATCATTTGAAATAAAGTCCCGCAAATAAAGATTCGGATATACCGGAGCCCGTACTCCAAAACCAGCCCTTCGGCGCCAAATAAAATGAGAGCAGGACGGCTTATTGCAAATAAAATCCCCATCAGTACAATTCCTACTGCCGCCAGCAGAACCAGCGTATTTCCCAGAAATTTGTGTTCGAGCGCAGGATCACCCTTTCCGCGGCAGATGGAAAGCTGAACAGCCCCGCCCATGCCGATTCCCGTCCCAAGCGACTGAATCAGCGCGGCAAGAGGGAAGGCAATATTAATTGCAGCCAGGCCGGCGTCTCCCACATTCTGGCCCACAAAAAAGCCGTCTACAATACAATACAGTCCGGAAAATACGAATGCCAGCATGGACGGCACCATATACCGGAAAAAATTCTTCAGCATGACAAACCTCCCGTTTTCAAAAAGAATGATATTAGTATAAACCGGAACATCCTTTGAAATCAATAGTTTATGACAAGAGATTTTTTGGGAAGGAAACAATATTGCAGAGGAATCGGCCGTATATTCCATATGGATTTGCTCAATATCCCGCCTGGCATCGCCCTAATTTAGAAGACGATTCCCCATGGGCAAATTCGGATTGGCGCGGAAAATATCAGAAGGGAAAGGCCCTGCAAAAGCGGGGCCTTTCCCTTGATTTTCTGTAAAAGAAGATATATCGGCTTGTGCACGCAAGGAGGTTGTTTGCGCTGCAGTCAGTTTGCCAAACCGGCGCGCATATCCGTTTGGGGGAATTTTCGTGATAAGATCGGGAACCGTTTTTTATCTTTGCCTTCACTTCTGTGCATCAATCATTGCATAGCCGGAGAAAATTCCATCTTCAATCGAAACGGTGATACGGCCGTTTGCGCAGGCGAATTCCAAAACGACGGGATCATCGGCTTCCGGCGTAATCAGGCGGACGGAGGAGGGAACAAAGGGGCAGTCAAACCGGAGGGAAATGGATTGGTTCTTTTTTGCCTTCGCATTGCCCGGATCAAAGTTGGTGAGCAGATCCAAGTGAGACAGCGGTGTTCCTTCCGTTTTGCAGAGCGTATCCTCATAGTTTACCAGGTGCACAATTTGATGGTTTCCATCGGCACTGCCAAACAAGGTGAGCTGATAATGGTCAATGTGGTCTGCCTCTGCAAGCGGATGTTCGATCAGCGCGTCCAGCAAGACACCGATGGTGCCGCGCAGGATATCCACGCAGTAGGGAGGGGCTGCCGCCTTGCCAAAGACAGGATTTGCAGGATCTCCCAGATCGCGTTTCGCACAAGTGTATTGGTGGTTGGGAATCAGATTGGTCTGTGCGCCCAGACAGATCAATTCTCCTTTCCCGATCTTTTCGGAGACCAGGACCGTTCCTTCTGATATCGCCGCAAGCGAAGTGCCGCCTTCGTATATCAGATTGTACTGCATTTCTTCCAATTCTTTTCCCAAAAGGACGGCCTTGGCCGAGACAGGACGGTCCAGCTTTTTTGGCGTTATTTTGCTTCCCAGACGGGAGAGCACTTCGCGGAAGGAACGGTTTTCCCCTGTTTCCGTCTTAATGCCGCATTCTCCCGCCAATACGAGCTTCCCGCCTCCTTTGACATAGGCGGCAAATCGGGAGAGCTCCGCATCGTCTAACATAATCACATGGGGAAGTACCAAAAGCCGGTACTGTGCCAGCTCCTGAACACTTTGTTCTTCCAAAGCGAGCGCATGTGTTTTTTGGGTAAACAGACCGCCCTGCTGCCAGGTATAGATGGCATTGGTGGAACGCCGGACGGCGTCGCCGATGAGGTCGCGCGTTTTCATTGAGAAATAGACGGCATAATCGCATTGTTTTTTCTGGTCGTAGACAAGCTCGGGATAGCGTTTTTCCATGCCGCGGAATTTCCGCTCCGCTTCTACCATTGCTTGCGTACGGGTGAAGGAAGAATTGAAAAGCTGCCCCCAGCTGACAGCGAGTGCCCAGGAAAAATAGAAATTATCCGGTGAGCGGTCGTAAAACATGGACATGGAGGGGATTCCGTTGCGGTCTGCAAACGCATAGCGGTGCGCAGCTTCACAGAAATAAGCCGGCCAGCTGTATTTCGCAATGGTGGAATTCCAGTTTTCCTGGAACATGACATCCCAGAGATCCGCACAGTTGTCAAACGGATATGCGGAATAATTGGATAAAACCTCATTGGAGATATAATTGGGGCGGAGCATACGATAGCCCAGCTTTTGAAAATGCTCCTGCACATCACGCTGAAAACGGATGGCACTGTCGCGGCGGAACTGGTCAAAGGCGACATAGAGCGGATCGTCATAGTTTCCGGAAAATTTGCTCCACGCCTCCCCATTGGCAGGCAGTTCCCGTCCGGTTTTTTCACGGAACAGGGCGCGGCAGGCCGGACACGCGCAGGCATTTCCCTGGCTGAAAAACTGAATATCGTCTGTCATTATGCCGTCAACGCCCAGCGCATAGAGGGATTCCAGGTAGTGAAAGTAAATGCGGCGGAAGTCCTCGTTGTTGTAGCAGAATGTGTGGTTATCATACTGTGAGACGGCGAGTTTCCCGGTCCGCCCGTCGATTTGCAGCATAGAAGAATAAAGGGTGCCGTCGATTTCATCATCCGCCTCAATGTACGCCGGCAGGCGGCCCCATTTGCCGTCATATTTGGGGTTGCTTCCGCGGATTCGTTCCGCGATTGCCTCATAATCGGAAGCCGGCTTATCGGTCAGGCTGGTGCTGTGGTGTTCCACAACCTTGATTCCATACTTATGAAATGCTCTTACCGTTCTGCCGATCATATCGCTGATTTCGCTCCAGTAGGGGTAATAATTCCAGCGGAAATGAACTTTATATCCGAGCAGGATGATGTCAATGCCGATTTCATGCAGTTCTTTTGCATCGCGTTCAAAATCCTCGTCGGTATAGTCAAACATTTGCGGGTCCCGCAGATAATACCAGGTGATTCGGGCATTCCAGGGAATATTTTTTGCCATATGCTGATCCTCCTTCTGTATATATGGTTTTTAAATCCTACCATTGTACTTATTTTACTGGATTGCAAAACAGTTTACAATAAATTTTTTAATTTTTATCGCCTGCGGAAATATACCGGACCGCAAAAGCATCCGTCCGCTCCGCGCCCTGCAGTCCTCGCAGGACTCGCAGTCCTCGCAGGACTCGCTGTCCTCGCAGGATCCGCAGACGACGTTCATCCCGTGGTTCTCGCAGGATCTGCGGACGACATTAGCAGCACTTGAAGCGCATAAATTCCAGTTTTCCGGCCGTTTGTCCGGCGGCGGAGAAAGCAGAAGGTTCCGTGAAGTGAACAGGCCGCGCCGCAGAAAATAAATTGGAAATATGTAGGTTTGTCAAACATTTGTTACAGTGAATTTAAATACTCCCGAAGTACCTCGTTAGGTGTTTTCCATCCCAGTGGCCGCATGGGGAAATCGTTATAGTCCTTACGGTTATAAGCCTTGAGCT
>CALYAR010000100.1 GCA_944393585.1 uncultured Clostridia bacterium
AGCTCAAGGCTTATAACCGTAAGGACTATAACGATTTCCCCATGCGGCCACTGGGATGGAAAACACCTAACGAGGTACTTCGGGAGTATTTAAATTCACTGTAACAAATGTTTGACAAACCTACATAGTTTTATTTATATTAGTTAGATTTTGCAAGAAATGTAAATTTAAAATATCCCTAGGAAGCAAATGACTTTCCAGACTTGATTTTCCGGGAATCTTCCTTCTTTTCATCATTTGGAAATTAGGATGGACAATATAAATTATTATATCACAGTATCAGCACAAATTCCATTGCAGTATCCATATTATTACTCCATTCTATCAAACAATGAAGTAATGACAGCGAAAATTCTACAAAAATTAGCAACATGACTACTTGAAATCTGCTTTTGTACATGTTATATTGTTACTATAATAAATAGGGTTTAATAAAGCGAGGAGAATGAAGGATGAGCAGACTTAATATAACCCCCTCCCCCGATTTTAACAGGATTCGAAACACATTGCTGTTAAAGGAAAAACCAGACCATTTGCCTTTAATGGATTTTTTCGTGGACTGGTCTTTGATGGAATGGATTTTGGACCGTCCAATCAAGCTTGTGGAATACAAAGCCGGTGACAAAGTCTTTCAGCATCCGGCTGCAAAAGATCAATGCGAATTTTTTGCAGCCGCAGGGTACGACTATGTTATGGCGCGTGCGATGTACGATTTCAACCTGGGAAGCGTGACAGATCATGAGGATTCCCGCCAGATTGAAGGCGTCGGCGTGATCGCCACACGGGAAATTTTGGACAGCAGACAGTGGCCCTGGCAAAAACAAGATGGTTTTTGCGTGGAAAATATAAAGGACCTGGCCGAAAATTGTCCGCCTAATATGAAGCTAATTGTTCAAACTGCTGATATTTTCACCCATGTTTGGGAAGCGCTTGGATTCACAAATTTCTGTGAAGCTTTATTTGAAGATGAAGAATTTGTAGCGGAGGTATTCCGCCAAATCGGAGAAGCAGTTGTCCATATTTCAAAAAAGGCGATTGAAGCCGCCGGAGACAAGTTCGGTGCTTTCTGGTATACCGATGATCTCGCGTTTGGAACGGGTACCTTTGTAAATCCAGACGTTTACCGCAAATATCTCTTCCCTTATGTCAAGCAAATCTGTGACATGGCCCATGAAAAGGATGCTCCTGTTATTTACCATTCGGATGGAGCGTTGTGGAGCATATTCGAAGACTTTTACCAAATGGGAATCAATGCAATTCATCCGCTGGAGCCAAATTCTATGGATGCGCGGGAAGTGAAAGAAAAATGGGGCGACAAATTCTGCCTGGTTGGTAATATCGATCTTGATCTTTTGAGCCGCGGTACACCCGAAGAAGTCATCCAATACACCAAGGCGAATATGGAAAAGCTGGGCTATAACGGCGGTTATTGCGTTGGCAGCAGCAACACCTTAACGGATTATGTCAATCCGGAAAACCTAAAGGCAATGATTGAAACCGTGTTAGGAGGCTGAAACAAATGAGCGAATTAAAATACAAACCCTTGACCAAAGAGCAAGTCATCGATGCGATTGAACGGAAAAAATTTACAATTCCTCCGATGTTCCTTCACAAGTTCTGGGGAGCCGGACTATTAGACAAATATGGAAACAGCTTAACAGAACTCGCTTCCCAATATCCAGATGACGTCTTTGCCGCATGGCATACCCAGCCTGGCTTTGACAAAAGCACAACAGATAATCCAAACTACCGTTTTGGATACAAAGAGGATTACTCCCAGGCGGCAAAGCACAGCATTGGCGAATATATGGTTTTAATGGATTCATGGGATGATTTCGATCAGTTTCTCAATGACTTTCCTGATCCCAACGAAAAAGGAATTTTTGACCATATTATTAAAGATTTGCCGAATGCGGGCAGCCGGTATAAATTAGGCTGTTTCTGGTCGATTTTTCACGAGAAATTCTGGGAAATCCGCGGTATGGAAAACCTCATGGTAGATTACTATGAACATATGGATGAACTCAAAATCATGGGCCGCAAATTTCTGGAATTTCACAAGGGGATCATATCCCGGTATGCGCAGCTGGGATTTGACGGTATCTTCTCTTCAGACGATTTAGGCCATCAAAGCGGCCCGCTGATGTCGCCTGCCGTTTTTGAAGAGCTGTACCTGCCGCTCTACAAAGAGCTCATTGGCTTTACGCATTCGAAAAACATGCACTTCTGGCTCCATTCCTGCGGTGATAATACACTGCTTATGGACTATCTTATTGAAGCAGGGCTTGACGTACTCCATCCCATTCAAAAGCATTGTATGGACGAGCAGCAAATCTTTGAAAAGTACAGTGACTCCATATCCTTTTTATATGGAATCGATGTTCAGCAGTTACTGCCGAACGGCTCAACCGAGGATGTGCGAAACGAAGTGAGGCGTATCAAGAGTCTTTTCCAGCATAAAAACGGCGGACTTTTATTGGGAGCAGGCAATGGGATTATGCCAGATACTCCTTTGGAAAATATCGATGCCTTTTTGGACGAAATCTGCACTGGCAGATAAGCTGTCCGCTTATTCCCTATCACTGCCGGTGACGGAAAGAATGCAAAAAAGGAATACACATGAAAAACCATCATGTGTATCCCTTTTCTTTTTGCTAAAATAGTTTGAAATCGTCGGCCGTCAATCAGGGCACCAGTATGCCAGTTTTGGGGAAAGGGAATGAATTATTATCCGTTCGGCGAGTATGATTGTTTAATGTGCCGAAAGCCGCTCCTCCATTTTATACGTCGATCTGTTTTTATTCCATCCTTTCCTGCTTTGGCAAAATCCTATCTGCGGTTTTCGTCATTTTCGTTCCGAATATATTGCATCAAGTATGCAATGATGCCCACAGTAAGAAGCGCAATCCCTGCTTTCCAATAATAGCCGGATAATACATTGGTAGTTCCGTAAATTTCCAGCACCCCCTGTACAATGCTTCCCACCGTGAGCGTTGCAATGCCGGAGTGATAGAGATTTCCAGCAAGCGCATTGGGATAGATCCCCGCACGCGACAAGCTCAATATCAAGAACGGCAAAACGCCGCCCGCAAGCGGAAAAGCAAATGTATATATCATGTAGAAGGAATAAACCTCATGGCTGAAAATCTCATATACTGCCCCGAAAACTGCGCAGAACAATGACACCAGCAGATACACAAATGCTGTTTTTGCCGCCATTTTTGAGATCTGGTCAGTATCCGATGTATACAATATCGCTCACGCTCCTTTCCTTGATAGTCCTTCCATTCGTTGTCGGGTTATTAATGACCTGCCCATTAAAATACATAGTAGAAGAACCGCCCCCGTCCAAATTATAGGCCGTTTGTGCACCAAGGGACTGCATAAATTCTGCAAGCTCATAAAGGGAAAGCCCTTCGCTTTCGTCCGTTCTGCCGTCGGAAACTACAAAAAGGTAATTCAGTTCATCCACAATGCCGATTGCCGTGCGGGGATTGCTTGTTTTCGCTTTGCCGACTTCTTCGCCCTCGGTTACTGCAATCTGACCATTTGTCACAAGCGCCGGCCCGAAAGAAAGAATCTCTTTGGCTCCATCATCCAGAAGCTGATCGGCAGAAACACTCGTTTCCGTGACAATTCCAAAAGAACCGTCTTCGTAAATGACCAAATCCTCTTGATCATTTGACGCAGTATCGCGGTAAAGCACGCCGTTTCTCAAGACATATCCATTTTCCTGGGCACCGTAGTAATCTCCGTTTATTGCCAAAATTGCATTGTTTTCCTCTGCAATCTCGGAAGTCGTTTCTGTAACATTCCTCCCATAGGCCCCCTTTGCAAAAGCTGTCTTCAAATACTCTGCCGAGGACAAGCGTACGTCCGCGACATAGATGGCCGTATCATTTTCCCGATATTCGGTAATGGTGATAGAAATATTGCCGTCTTGATAGGAATTTGCGGTTATCACCGCCGTATCGTCCTCTATAATATTTTCCTCGTCCGCTTCGGGTTCTTCCTGATTATCAAAATCAGAAATGGATTTTTCCTCTTCAGAAGGCACTGTCTGATAAATACGGGCTATGACAAAAGTATCCATCAGCACATAAACGGTAAATGCTGTTAAAAGTACGCCATACAAAATCCCCCAGAGATACTTTTTCATCATTTGCTCCCCTTCTTTCTAAAAATGATAAACTTCTGTACAAGCCAGCTGAAAAAGAAAAACAAAATCTCCGTGAGTATTTTTGCAAGCATCCGAGGAACTCCGCAGGTATTTACCAATAATTCCAGTACTATCGTGTTCCCAAACAGGATCAGTGAAGCCAACAAGAAATACTGTACAGCTGATTTTACCATACTGTCTTTGTTTTGGAATACAAATCTGCGGTTCAGAGCAAAGTTGACACTTGCACTGATGACTCTTGCAGCAACATTGGAAAACCTCAGATTATTGGATAAAAGCAAAAGCAGGCTGTATACTCCGTAGTCAACAAGAAATCCAATCAAAGAAGACGCAGAAAATTTCAAAATTTCTTTGTAGATTCGTACCGAATCCCGCAGCGTATCAAAATGAGAAGCAGCATTGTTGTCAATATAAATGGTTTCAATTTCCTGTTCCTTTATTTTGATTTTTTCACGGGCACAATAAAGCAGTACATTCATTTCATATTCATACCGTTCCCCCGCAATGGAAAGCAGCACTGGAATGAGGGAAACATGAAACGCGCGAAGCCCTGTTTGGGTATCGTGTACGTTTAATCCGGTGGAAATCCGGTACACCAGACGTGTAACCGTGTTTCCGAATCGGCTGCGCAGCGGAACCCTCTCTTTTAACGTTCGGCTGCCGAGTATCAGTGCGCCGGGATTTCGGTCGGCAATACGGCATACTGCTATTACATCCTCTAAGCAATGCTGGCCATCGGCATCAACTGTGACGACAACATAACTGAAATCGTAATGTTGGATGATTTCGGCAAGCCCGGTCTTCAAAGCACGGCCTTTTCCCGCATTCACTTCATGGTGCAGTACCTTTGCATAGGGAACGCAGCGATCAAACAGCCATTGATACGTTTTTCCGCTGCCGTCATCCACCAGAACAACCCAAAATCCAGACAAATAAAGCTGCCGAACCAGCTTGGCAAGAATTTCTGTCGGCTGATATGCTGGAATCAATGCAATATATTTATTTTGCAATGCCATCACCTCCACTCCTGATCACATATCAACGAGGCAGGGACACACCGTGCTGGCAGGCCCCTGCCAAAAAACATCAGCTTGCTGTCGATTCGCCTGAAACCGATCCTGCCGTTATGGTATAGGTCTCACCGGATACGATTTCCGGACTGCTGAGGATTACAACGTTAAAGGATAATTCCGGCGTATGAGTAATGAGCGTATTCCCGTCCCGCTCGGTAAGGGTAATCGTGGTCCCCGCAGACTGATTTCCCATGCAGACCGCAATTACACCTTGTTCAGAATCGCTGAAGCTCTGCGCCATGCCGGAAGCGCCTGTTCCAATAAAGGTTCCGCCTGTGATAACCGCACTGGTATCATAGTCCAGTGTTGCAGTGTCTCCCTGTGTAGGGCAGACAACTACCGTATATCCCCCGGTAATAGTGAGAGAGCCGTTTGCATCAATGCCGTCACCGGAAGCATTGATATACAGTGTTCCGCCGGAAATTACGATGCTGCCGTTGGAAGCGGAGGACATGCCGCCACCTCTGTGTCCGCCGAACATACCATCTCTGCCGCCGGCTGTACCGCTGGAATCGGTACCTCCCGCTGCGTTCAGACCGTCATCGCTGGCTGCCAGTGTAATATCGCCGCCTTGAATTTCGAGATTCAGAGCTTCCAGACCTTCATAGCTTTCTGTGATTTGTATGGTACCTGCTGTAACTGTCAGAGTTTCCTCAGCATGGATGGCATCATCTCCAGATGCGATTTCATAAGTACCGCCGTTTATTGTAAGCGATGTGTCGGAATGAATTGAGTCGTCTGCCGAATCAATGGTAAAGCTGCCGCCCGAAATCAGCATATTTCCTACAGATTTCAGTCCTTTCATACTGCTACTGCTGTCATCATTCGAATCTGCAGAAGTCGAAACCTGCCCAGGACGGCCGCCTCGGAATCCGCCCCAAGAACTGGAGGATTCATTGGACCCGTTTTCATAGCCGCCGCCTGCAAGTACCTGGAACGTTCCATTTTCAATTTGCAGATATGCTCCTGCACTGATACCGTCTCCTTCCGACTCAATTTGAATGGTGCCGTTGGAGATATATATAAATCCCAGAGAAGTATCGTCGTTGTTTTCCGCATGAATGCCGTCTTTTCCGGCATCTACTGAAATGGATGTTTCCCCTGTGATTCTTACGCTGTCATTTGCATCCAAACCATGCGAAGCAGAAGTGACCGTATAAGAACCGCCTGTAATCACTAAGTCGTCTTTTGAGACAATCCCATGTCCTGCTGGAGAAGTCACGGTAAGAGACCCGGAACCATTGAGCGTTAAATCCTGTTTGGAAAAGATAACGGAGTCAATGTTATTGTCATCAATCACAGTAAAGGTTCCGCCGTTGGTAAGGACATTCTCTGTGCCGTCTGCCAGCGTAACAAACACTTTATCCGCCTCCAGGATATACAACGGAGCAGATGTTTCACTGTTGATGCTGACGCCGTTAAATACTAGCTGGAGCTTTGCAGTATCGGGTGCATTCACTATAATCATTCCATTCTCCAGTGTTCCGGAAATGATATAGGTGGCTTCTTCCGTAATGGTAACCGTGGTACCAGAAATCTGGACGCTGTCGGAGCTGGCAGCAGCTGAACTGCCGTTTAGCTCGATTTGTATACTATTGTTTACATCATATTCTGTTCTATAATCCCGGTCGGTGAACATTTCAGTATCTGCCTGTACCGTCGTATCCGTCCCTGTCTGTTCGCCCGTACCAGCCGGTGTTTCTGATATGACGGAAGCACTGCTCTCCGGCTCCGCTGTACCGGTGTTTCTGCAGCCGGCAAACATCCCAAGAAGCAACACCAAAACCAAAACTATGGATATTCTTCTTTTCATAAAACAAATCCTCCTTTCTGTCAAAGCTCCGATACAGTTGTTTCCTGTTTGGAAACGGATATTTCCAAATTTCCGTTCCGGCAGCGGAGATGATCAATCATTTCCTTTTCTTTTGTTATATCGCGCAGCGTCACATGATAGGTAAGCCGGAATAGGCTTCCCATATTCGTGGTCTTAACGCACACAAGCTCATGTGAAGTGGTATAATTTTGAAAGATATCGTCAAAGACCCCAGTGTAATCCAAGTCTTCCGGTATTGTGATAGCAAAGGTTTTGTAGGCTGCGGCATTCTTTTTCGAGCCCAAATCCAGACGGTTGTATAGCAGGAACATTGCGCACATGACAACTGTAAACAGAACGGCAAACGCAAGATATCCCATACCGGTGATCAGCCCGGCACCCATAGCAAGAAACAGCGTACATATTTCCTTTGCCGTGCCAGGGACAGAACGGAAACGAACCAGACTGAACACCCCAGCAACAGCTACGCCGGTCCCCACATTGCCGTTGACCAGCATGATTACAACACAGACTACGGCGGGAAGAAGCGCCAGCGTGACTAAAAAGCTTTTGGTATAGCGGGTGCGGTACATATAAGCAAATGCCATGAAAAGACCAAGCGCAAGTGAAAACCCTAGGCATAGCAGAAAGTCTACTACACTGATTACCGTGGTAAGATCGGAATCAAATAGCCCCTGAAATAATGTCTGAAGCATTGTTTGCCGCCTCCTTTCTAAATTGAGGGAAAATCATTGTCTGATAAGCGGTTCCATATTTGGAAAAAGAAGTTTTATAGATACGCTCCTGTGAAAGGACATGAACCATCCATAGGGGAATACCGCCGGAACACTTGATTTCCATCAGCACCATACCTTCCGGAAGAAGCGGCGTACCATAAACTTCGGATTCCAGCGACAGATCTTCCTGCCGGCAAAGAATCGTATCATCCAAAGTTATACGGAAATCGGATTGGTCTTTGGCGTAAAATGCCTCTCTCTCATAGGAAAGAAACGCCGCTGGACGCAGAACTTCATAATACTTCAAGAAATAATCTACCTCTTCGGATATTTGCGTATCTTCATGGCAGTGATGCCGGCCAAGTACCCATTCCATGGCTTCTTTTTCCGGTATGGAAACCCGGCGTTTATAAACCACATTCTGATATTTCTTTTTCAGCTCCACAAACACCGTACTGTCGGGATTCGCCCGGCCGTAACTGCGGACACGCAGTTTCTCTTTATAGGCGGGCTTTTCAATCGAATGGCGGGCCAGACGGTAATTTTCAGTATCAAAATAAATATTGCGTATGACGGTGCGTCCATACTGATCAAGAGTCATATATGGTTCCATCGCTTGCAATACCTTTTCCTTCTGTTCTTCTGTCAGCAGATATTTCAGCTCATATCGTTTAAAAACAGTCTGAATAGCCATAAAACATTCCTCCTGTACTTCTGATGTTATCATT
>CALYAR010000101.1 GCA_944393585.1 uncultured Clostridia bacterium
ACAAAAGACATAAATGCAAAAATTTATGACAGAAAAACCTACTTTAAGTATGAAGAAACTGAAAAATACTTAAGGGGGGAGTTCTGTATGGCAGAGAAAAAGACTGAGAGTTTATTTTTGAATAGATTAGTCATTCCAGTATTTATCATCTTTTTCAGTTCGGAATGCTGTTTGTTGACAGCACCAAGACTTAATCCATAAGTCCTTTTAAGATTTTGGAATTCCTTAAAAGTCAAATATCCTTTATTGACTATCCTATCGGATAACTCTGTGGAGTACAGTTTTTCAAGGATTTTATAGTTTTCTGCTGATATTGCTTTATTTAGTTCTTCGTCAGGATAATAGGGCTGGTCGTATCCCGCTTTTCTAATGTCCGTGTAGTATGTGGAGGGTCTGATGTAATGAGGGATGCCAAATAATTTGCAGTATCTCTTGTAGATAGGATTTGCATCCGTGCAGATATAAGCGGGTTTATCAATATGCTCGTGGAAAAGGTCTGTAAATATCTCAATGGTAAGTCTGCCAAGGCAAGCAACCTTTGCTACTACATGTCCTGTGCTATCAATAGCAACGGGTACATTGGCAAATTCACTTCCCATAGTTCCTAAAAGCGAGGGCTGTACTCCATAACGGGGTTTTCTGTATTCAGCAACAGTAGGAATATAATTTTGCAGTTCCTTACTTGCTTTTTGTGATTCTCTGAAAAAGGTCTCGTCAATCTGGATAACCCCTGTTAATATAGGCTGTGGTAGTTGAGAGACAGCATAAAGAATTTTATGCCTTGCTAAAAGGACTGTGATTTCAGTTATCCCTAAGTATCCATAGTCTTGTTCTAACTTGTTGACCATATCAGCTATAGATTCATTGTGTATAGTCATTTCAAGAATAGAGACCCATACTTTCCAAGGAAAATTGGTACTTTCAAGGAAAGTGTTCGTGACCGCTGTAAATGACTTCTGACAGTTTTTGCAGAGGTATCTTTGGAAATTTACATCTCTGCCCCTCTTGACAATCTTAGCAGAGCCACAATAAGGACAGGTTGAGTTTATTCCTGCTTCAAGGAGTTTTCTTTCAACTTCTGATAATTGTAGTTTTTCAATTTCTGCTGCAATATGAACTTTGTGTTTCTTATCGTATTCCTTGACTATCTTTAATGCCTCGTCAGTAGAGAGTGAGTAGAAGAAGTCAAGGAATTCTTTTTTGGTTGTTTTAGGTTTCATAGGCCAACCCTCCAATCTCATTTTATAGAATCTAAATTGGGTTGTCCATCTAAAATCTTTTGCAACGATAATTTTTGAGAAATTGAAGGGTTGATTGCTGTTTTCGTTAGTAGTGTAGGGTATTAGACACCGATATCCACAATGCTAGAGTATATAAAATGAAACTTTTTCTATTGACCTGAAGGCTGCAAAATTATATACTGAAAGAAAAAGCTTTAATCCGAAGGGATCTGCTGTTGCGAAAAAACCCGAAAACGGCAGAGTAGGCGGAAGATGGTAGAAAAATTTCCAAAATGAACAAGGAGAGGAAAGACTGCATGTCGGAAAAAATAGCAATCGTAACGGATAGTAACAGCGGAATTACACAGAAACAGGCGCAGGAGTATGGGATATTTATGCTTCCAATGCCATTTTTGATCGATGGAAGCACATTTTATGAGGACATCAGTCTCACCCAGGAAGAGTTTTATGAAAAGCTTGCAAATGATGCGGAGATTTCAACTTCTCAACCGCTGGTAGGCGATGTCGTCGATTTATGGGATCGGATTTTAGAGGATTATGATGCCATCGTGCATATTCCCATGTCCAGCGGGCTGTCCGGTTCCTGTGCAACTGCGCTGACGCTCTCTGAAGATTATGACGGCAGAGTGGTTGTAGTGAACAATCAGCGCATTTCGGTCACACTGCGCCAATCGGTGCTTGATGCGCTGGAGCTGGCCAAAGCGGGAAAATCTGCCGCCCAAATCCGTGATATTTTGGAAAGAGTGAAATACGAGTCGAGTATCTACATCATGATGGACACGCTGAAGTATCTGAAAAAAGGCGGCCGGATTACGCCGGCTGCGGCGGCAGTCGCGACAGTGCTGCGCATTCGGCCTGTTTTGCAGATCCAGGGGGAAAAACTGGATGCCTTTGCGAAAGCCCGAAGTGAAAAGCTGGGCAAAAACATCATGATCGATGCTATGCGCAAGGATATTGAAACCAGATTCGGAGGGACAGACCGGGTTCGGGTTTATGTGGCTCATACACACAATGAAGAAGCCGCCGTAGAGTTTTCAAAGAGGATTGAACAAGAGCTTGGATTGGAGGTTACGTTCTGCGATCCGCTTTCGCTGAGCGTCGCATGCCACATTGGGCCGGGAGCTCTTGCAATCGCCTGTTCCCAGAAAATCGATCCATATTTATTATAATGGACAAAATTATTTTTGGAAAGAAAAGAAAAAAATGAAAAACCCCCTTGCCTCGACGCAAGAATTATGCTATACTGCTAAAGAGTCAAAATACGCACATCTGTGCCAGCTTTGAGTGTTGCCCGTAAAGCGGGTTGCGGAGCAAAAACGGCCGGATGGAGGTATGAAAAACATGGAGGTGTATGAATAATGGCAAATGTAATTGCAATGAAACAGTTGTTGGAGGCTGGTGTTCACTTCGGGCATCAGACCAGACGGTGGAATCCGAAAATGGCTCCGTATATTTTTACAGAGCGCAATGGGATTTACATCATCGATTTGCAGAAAACAGCAAAAAAGGTTGAAGAAGCGTATTATTTTATCCGCGATCTGGCTGCGGAAGGTAAGAGCGTCTTGTTCGTTGGAACGAAGAAACAGGCGCAGGATTCCATTAAGGAAGAAGCGGAAAGAGTCGGCATGTATTATGTGAACGCACGGTGGCTCGGCGGTATGCTGACAAACTTTGATACAATTAAAAAGCGGATAACCAGACTGGCTCAGCTCAATCAGATGGAAGCAGACGGAACGTTTGACCTTCTTCCCAAAAAAGAAGTAATCAAATTGAGAGCAGAAGCAGAAAAGCTGGAAAAGTATCTCGGCGGAATCAAGGAAATGAAGGATCTTCCGGGTGCGGTTTTTGTTGTTGATCCGAAAAAGGAAAGGATTGCGATTGCAGAGGCACGCAAGCTGGGAATTCCGATTGTTGCGATTGTTGATACGAACTGTGATCCGGACGAGGTAGACTATGTCATTCCTGGAAACGATGATGCAATCCGTGCTGTAAAACTGATTACGGAAACAATGGCAAATGCAATTATGGAAGGACGTCAGGGAGAATCCATGGCGGAAGCGTCTGAGGCGGAAGCAGCAGAAGAAGAAACTGAAGCTGTAGAAGAAGCCTGATTTAGCAGTTCGAATGATGTTATAAAACGGTCTTTCAGTCTTTACATAGAAAAGGCTCGTCAAGACCGTTTTTTTTGAGAAAAGTGAGAGATTACCAAAGGAGGAATTTACAATGGCTGCATTTACAGCACAGGATGTAAAAAATTTAAGAGAAAAAACAGGCTGCGGTATGATGGACTGCAAGAAAGCGTTGACCGAAGCAAATGGCGATGAAGCAAAAGCGATTGAATTACTGAGAGAAAAGGGTTTGGCTACGGCTGCGAAAAAATCAGGCCGTATTGCTGCAGAGGGCGTTGTATGCGCCTGCAACAGTGCAGACAATAAGACAGCTGCTATTTTGGAAGTCAATGCTGAGACTGACTTTGTCGCAAAAAATGAAAGCTTTCTCAATTTTGTAAATAAAATCGTAAGCCACATTGTGGAAGTAAAACCGGCGAGTGTGGAAGAATTGATGGATCAAAAGTGCGGTGAAGCTACTGTTCGTGAAATGCTGACAGAAAACATTGCCAAAATCGGGGAAAACATGAATATCAGAAGATTTTCCTGCCTCGAAGGCGACTATGTACAGACTTATATTCATGGCGGCGGCCGCATCGGCGTAGTAGTATCGTTCCAGACGGATTTAGCGGACCAGGCAGATTTCCAAGTATATGCAAAAGATGTGGCAATGCAAATTGCTGCAATGAATCCTTCTTACCTCAATGAAGCTGCCGTTCCGGCCGAAGTGATTGAGAAAGAAAAGGAAATCTTGCTTGCACAGGCGCTCAATGAAGGAAAACCGGAAGCAATCGCGCAGAAGATGGTCAATGGCAGAATTGCGAAGTACTATAAGGAAATCTGCCTGGAAGATCAGCTTTTCTTCAAAGATGACAGCATGGATGTAAAGAAATTCACACAGGAAACGGCTAAAAAATTGGGCGGATCGATTCAAATTGTAAGCTTTACCCGTTATGAAAAGGGCGAAGGTTTGGAAAAACGTGAGGAAAATTTTGCAGAGGAAATTGCAAAATTGAATCGATAAGTGTAAAATAAAGGGGAACACAATCCGTGTTCCCTTTTATGGAACGGATAGGGTGAGCTATGAATTGTGCATATAAAACAGTATTGCTGAAATTGAGCGGAGAGGCGCTGGCAGGAAAGCAGGGCTTCGGACTGTGCTCGGATATGTTAAAAACGGTCTCTCAGCAGATTAAAAAATGCGTCGAGATGGGTGCTCAGATCGCAGTGGTTGTTGGAGGAGGAAATTTCTGGCGCGGACGAAGCAGCGAGGGAATGGATCGGACAAGAGCAGATCATATGGGAATGCTTGCAACAGTGATGAATGCTTTGGCTTTGTGCGATGCACTGGAGGCAGAAGGCGTCGAGACGCGCGTGCAGACGGCGATTGAAATGCGTCAAATTGCTGAACCATATATTCGCGGGCGCGCTATGAGCCATTTGAAAAAAGGACGTGTCGTAATTTTTGGATGCGGCACGGGAAATCCGTATTTCTCGACCGATACAGCCGCGGCGCTCCGCGCTGCGGAAATTGACGCAGACGTCATTTTGCTGGCGAAGAAAGTGGATGGAGTTTATGACAGCGATCCGAACCTCAACCCGGATGCCAAAAAGTTCGACCAGCTTTCGTATATGGATGTGCTGAGCAGAGGGCTTGGTGTTATGGATTCAACAGCGACCTCGCTGTGCATGGATAACAAAATACCGATTTTGGTGTTTGGGCTGGATGAGCCGGAGAACATTATCAAAGCGATCAGCGGAGAAAAAATCGGAACACTGGTTTCCGAATAATATAATATTGAAACAGGAGGTTAACTGCAATGGCGAAAAGAAGTGATTATCCTGAGATTTCGGGAAAAATGGAAAAGACAATTTCAGTATTTGAAGCAGATTTAAAAGGTTACCGGGCAGGCCGGGCAAACGCCGCAGTTTTGGATAAAGTTACAATTGACTATTATGGCGCCCAGACTCCGCTGGCCCAAGTAGGGACAATTTCAACCCCAGAGCCGCGTACTTTGCTGATTCAGCCTTGGGATGCAAGCTTGCTGAAAGAAATTGAAAAGGCGATTTTAGCTTCGGATATTGGAATCACGCCAACCAACGACGGCAAAGTGATCCGTTTGAATTTTCCGCCTCTTACCCAGGAGCGCCGCCAGGAGTTAGCAAAAAAACTGTCCAAACGCGCGGAAGAAGCGAAGGTTGCAATTCGGGCGATCCGCCGCGATGCAGTGGAGGATTTTAAAAAGCAGAAAAAAGCTGGGACGCTAACAGAAGACGATTTAAAAGAAACGGAACGCGATGTTCAGAATCTGACGGATGAGTTTATCAAAGAAGTGGAAAAGCTCAGTGCGGCAAAAGAAAAGGAGATTATGGAAGTATAACTGACATAAAAAGCGGTGGGATTAGAACGCTCTAATCCCACATTGTTTATCTGACGGTTATGAAATTTTCCTTTGCAGTATAGGAAGAATCATTTAGGAGAGAGTCGTCTGGACAGACGAAAATGAAATATATGATGTTTTTTAAGAAAAAAGAGATGGAAGTGCCATCCAATCAGCTGCCTCAGCACATTGGATTTATTATGGACGGAAACGGGCGCTGGGCAAAACAGCGCCACCTGCCTCGCAGTGCCGGCCATCGGGCCGGTGCTAATACATTAAAAAGTATTACACGGATCTGCGGCGAATTGGGAATCCCATATATCACGTTCTACGCTTTTTCTACGGATAACTGGTCACGCCCAAAGGAAGAAGTCGACGATTTGATGAAGCTGTTGTACGACTATTTGTGCAATGCGGATGAAACCATTGGCGGTGAACGGGTGCGAATCCGAGTCAGCGGTGATATGACTCGGCTGGATCAAAAATTTCAGGATATGATTGCAGATTTGGTAGAACGAACCAAAGCGCGCGATGGAATTACTGCTACGATTGCACTCAATTATGGCGGGAAAGATGAAATTGTTCATGCAGTCCGCAAAGTGGCGCAACGCGTGAAGCAGGGTATTCTGGAGCCGGAAAAAATTACGGAAGAAATAATCGCGCAGAATCTGTACAATCCGGATATTCCAGATCCGGATCTGATTATTCGGACGAGCGGAGAAATGCGGATCAGCAATTTCCTGCTGTGGGAAAGCGCATATGCAGAGCTGTATTTCTCTAAAGTATATTGGCCTGATTTTGATAAAAAAGAATTGATGCGGGCGCTGGAGGACTATTCCCATCGCCAGAGACGCTTCGGAGGTGTGTGAGATTGGCTATGAACGAATTGTCAAAGCGGGTCTTGTCGGCCTTTGTGGCGGTCGTGATTTTTTTGATAATTATGTTCCTGCCGGATTTGTATTTTAATCTTGCATTTGTAGTGCTGGCGGGAATGCTTGTGTTTGAACTCACACGCGCTTTTGGATTTGATCGTTGGCTCAAAGGCGTATGTGTTGCATTTTCTATGGGAATTGCGGCATTATGCGTTTTTGCATATGATTATATGTTTGCAGGGATTTTCCTGTTTGCTGTTGTCTGCTGCGGTTTTGTGATCGTAAAACCGGGAAAATATCACATCCGTATGCTGATAGAAGCTATATTTTCTGTAGTATATGTCGGGATTTTTACCTCCTTTTTGCCGCGGATACTGGAAACGGCCAATCATGGAAAATTTACTCTGATTTTTGTGTTTATCGCCGCGTGGCTGTCGGATACCGGTGCATATTTTGCCGGACGTTTTTTTGGAAGGCATAAGCTTGCTCCTACGATCAGCCCGAAAAAGACAGTGGAAGGTGCGGTTGGAGGAGTTGTTTCCTCCCTTGTCTTTTGTTTACTCTATGGCTGGGGACTGGCAGCAATTATGGATTTTGATGTGAATTATGGACTGATTGCTGTTGCGGCAATCGTTGGGTCGGTCCTGGGGCAAATCGGCGACTTGCTCGCATCTATGATAAAAAGAGAGTGCGGCATTAAGGATTTTGGAAATATCATGCCGGGACACGGCGGCATGTTGGACCGCTGTGACAGCGTTGTATTGATCGGCCCGTTTTTATACTATTTTATCTGTATGTTTGGCAATCTTTTGTCATAGAATAAGATAGTAATTTGATATGAATGGGCACGGCAAATTAAATGAGGTGGAGTATTTGGCAAAAAAAGTGTGTATATTGGGCTCAACCGGATCAATCGGCACACAGACATTAGACGTAATTGAAAAAAATGATCAGCTGCAGGCGGCGAGTCTGGTAGCAGGCAGCAATGTTGTGCTGCTGGAGGCGCAGGCTAAAAAATTCCGTCCGGAACTTGTCAGCATTTACGACGATAAATTGTATCCTGTATTAAAAGAGCGTCTGGCTCCTTTGGGGATTTCGGTTTCATGCGGAGAAAGCGGAACACAGGAGGCGATCCTTCGGTCAGACATTGTTTTGAACGCGCAGGTAGGAGTAGCTGGATTAAAGCCGACTTTATATGCCATAGAGCACAAAAAGGACGTTGCTTTAGCAAACAAAGAGACAATGGTAACGGCGGGAGATTTGGTAATGGAACGGGCCAGGCGCAGCGGCGTGTCCATTCTTCCGGTAGACAGTGAGCACAGTGCCATCTTTCAATCGCTTAAGGCCGGGCGGCATTCTGAAGTGGAGCGTTTAATTCTGACGGCTTCCGGCGGCCCTTTTTTGGGAAAGAAAAAATCAGAGCTGAACCAGGTAACCAAGCAGCAGGCTTTGCGCCACCCCAATTGGGTAATGGGGGCGAAAGTCACGATTGATTCCGCTACGCTGGCGAATAAGGGGCTCGAAGTCATAGAAGCGATGCGGCTGTTCGAAATTCCGGCCGAGCGTATCAAGGTGCTGATCCATCCTCAGAGCATTGTGCACTCTCTGGTGGAATTCTGCGACGGGGCTGTAATTGCTCAAATGGGAACGGCCGATATGCGGCTGCCTATCGCATATGCGCTTACATATCCCGGCCGGAATCATCTTGGCGGAAAAAGACTGGATCTCACAGCGCAGGAGCTCACGTTTTCAGAGCCGGATTTTGATACATTTTCTGCCTTGAAAACGGCATTTGAGGCGGCGAGAATGGGTGGAATTGCACCTTGTGTCTTCAATCGGGCTGATGAAGAGGCGGTCCGGTTGTTTTTAGACGAGAAAATTACGTTTCTGAAAATTGCAGAGCTGCTGGAGGCGGCGGTCGCACATGCTCCCCAAATTTCCCACCCGTCTTTGGATGACATTGCGTTAGCGGATGAATGGACGAAAGGATATATTTCATCCTACTTGGCATAAAGGAGAAGAGAATGCAAATTTTTATTACAATCATAGCAGCTATATTTGTTTTTGCCATTGTGATTTTTATTCACGAATTGGGGCACTTCATTTTTGCGAAACTGTTCGGTGTTCGCGTCAATGAATTTGCCATTGGAATGGGCCCGAAAATATGGAAAAGACAGGGGAAGGAGACCCTTTATTCTGTCCGTGCTGTTCCATTCGGCGGATTTTGTGCGATGGAAGGAGAAGACGAAAATTCAGAGGATCCCAATGCACTGAACCATAAGCCGGTATGGCAGAGAATGATTATTGTATGTGCCGGCGCTGTTTTTAATGTGATATTGGGTTTTATTCTCTATATGATTATTATCGGGATTAATCCGACCAATACAGTCCCGGTAGTGGAAAGCTTTACAGAGCAGTCACAGGCTCAGGCGGCCGGAATCATGGAAGGAGACCGTATTGTAAAACTGGACGATACCAGCGTTCATATTTATAACGACGTCCTGTTTTTTATGCAGCGCGCCGATGGATCTGCCATTGATGTCACAGTAGAGCGAAATGGTGAAAAGGTAGTTGTTCCAGTGACCCCCGTTAAGGTAGAAGAGTCCTATGAATATTTTGAAGACAAAGTAGTCTATACCATGAAACAAAATGGGTTTATTGTCGACACGCAAACCATAACAGAGGGAATTGAAGCCTATCGGGACAAAGCCGGTACGATAGAGAGCTCCAGCCGATATCTTCTGGGCTTTACGCCGCAGACGCAGGAGCGAAGTATCGGGGGGCTGTTATATGAGGCGTTTTATAATACAATTTTTATCTGTAAGGTTGTCTACGTTTCCGTGTTTGAATTGATCACAGGTCAGCTTCCTCTGTCCCAGCTTTCCGGTCCGGTTGGAATCATCAGCGGAATCAGCGAAGCGGCGCAGAGCGGATTTTTGACTTTGCTGAATTTCCTGGCCATGATTACGATTAACCTGGGAATTTTTAATCTGCTCCCGATCCCTGCACTTGACGGCGGCAGATTGATATTTTTGATTGTGGAAGCGATCCGCAGAAAACCGGTTCCTCCCGAACGGGAAGGCTTGGTTCATATGATTGGTTTTGCTATCCTGATCTTATTTATTATTGTGGTGAGCTTTTCTGATATCATGAAATTGTTTGTTTAAATTGAAATGAAAACGATCGAAAGTTGAGCTGCTTTCGATCGTTTTGCTATTATAGATACAAATCATCTCAAAATGGCTATTGTACATGATAAAATTGAGGTTTAAATATTGTGGATGCAGAGTAAATCATGGAATACTGTATCTGCCGGGCACAGATTAATTGGTCTGATTTGAATGGTAAACTGAGGCCTTCAGGCTAAAAGACATGGGATATTTATCCGCATTGTACGGATATTGAAATAATCCGGTCTTGGCGGAAGGCAGCATATTTCCCGAATTATAAAAATTCTCGGGATATTCATGGAAGAATTCTATATACATTCCTGCGGACGAGAGAGAGTTGATGATATCGGAAATGGTATGCATCCAAAAGTAAGCTTTCACTCCATGCTTTGCTTCAGAAGCATAGCCGCCGATGGAATCATCAATATCAGGTGTTTTTCCGAAATACGGGTATTTAATCTCGTAAATTTCGCCGCTTAATTTGCTTTCATCCAGAGAAAGAAAAAACGGATGGGAGTCAAATACATATAGAAAGCCGTCATCGTGCAGCAAATTTCTTACTGTTTTGGCCCATATATTTAAATCAGGCAGCCAGCCAAGCACACCTTCTGATGTAAATACGACGTCGTGTTTACCGCTATAAACTTGTGACAAAGTCATAATATCTGATTCAAAAAATGTTACATTGGTTACTCCCAGATCGGAAGCAAGCTTTCGTGCATAAAAAATGTTTTCCGGAACCAAATCGACCCCCGTAACACATTTGGCGCCTTGATTTGCCAATACAATCGTGTCGGCACCGGTGTTGCACTGCAAATGGATGATGCTTTTGCCTGAAATATCTCCCAGCTCTTTTTGAATATAGTCGTTTAACTGGTGATTTCCGCTTTTTAATTCTGCTAAAAATGTATGATAATGATCTTCAGAAATTTTGCTCCAGGCTTCTTTGTTCGAATCAATTTCTTTCATAATTCTGCTCCTCTTAATGTCCTATTTATAAGTATTATAGCCGAAAGAGATTTAATCGTCTATTCTTTTTTTAAAGCAAGGCACATGACTATTCCCAATTTCATCAACATATTGTCCTTTTTCTGATATGCGGGGCAGATGGCAGATATATTGTTCAAGAAAATTTTTAAAGCTGTTTTTAAACTCATATCCTGCAAACCGCTTCCTATGAATTGGTCTATTCTTCCCGAATTTAAATTTTATTCTGTTTGTCTCCATAGAATAAAACGGTATCCGAAGGTGCAATTCCATATTTGCGCTTATATTCCCGAAAGAAAGTAGAGTAATCACGGAATCCAGACCGTTCTGCCGCTTCTGCAGCGGTTATGCCTTCGCTGAGCAGCTGATGTGCATTGGCCAGGCGCTTATGGATTAAATAGTCGATGACTGTTGTACCGGTCGAACGGCGGAACATGGCATTAAGATGGTATTTGTTTAAGTAAAATTTCTGCGCCAGGGAGTCCAGCGTTATTTTTTGGTCTAAATGAGCGTTAAGATATTGCAGAACTTTTAAAATCGTGTCATTTTGAGGTGCAAGGGAAATCCCGCGTTCTTTCCTGCTCATGTGGAGAATCTGGATGAGAAGGTTTTCCAGTCGTATCTGTACGGCCAGATTTCGGATATCTTCTTCCAAGGAAATAGAGGAAAGGATATCTTCAAAATAGCTGCTGATACAAAACAGCTCCGTATTGGCAAAATAGATCCCCACTCCACTGGAAGCTGATTGGAACGGATGCAGTAAAAGAGACACGTTCTCCTGTGATAGAGCGGCGGGGTGAAAGTGAATTGCAAACCGTTCGTATGGCCGACTGCTTTCAATGCGGACGCCGTGAAAAACATGGGGAGCCAGCAGCAAAACACACTGGGATTTGAGCTCATACCGGCGTCCTTCCACCAAATAGCTGACATCGCCGCTGATATAGTGATAGACCTCATAGGAATTATGGCAATGCAGCTGAAAACCTTCCGAAGGTTCAAAAGTAATCTGGTGGTGGCATTGAAACAATTCCGTATTGAATACACAGTTTTCCATCTTTTCTCTTTCCTCCATATTCTAAAAACAGTATAGCAAAAAAGCTCAATATTTACAATAGAACAGTGCCCATTTCCCATTCTCATTTTTGCAGGATATGGTATGCTATCCTTATCAGACCATATCGGAAGAAAGGGGCTATGTAATATGATAAAGGTTGGAGCACAGCTTTACACGGTTAGAGACTACATCCAGACAGAAAAAGACATCGAGCGGACGCTTGGCATGGTTGCTCAAATGGGGTATCAAACCATACAGGTTTCTGCTATGGGAAAAATTGATCCAAAGAAACTTCGTTCTATCTGTGACGAACTGCATCTTCAGATCGTTTTGACGCATAATCCCTGGGAGAGAATTATAGACGATACAGATCAGCTGATCGAGGAACACCGCATTTTAGGCTGTTCTTACATCGGTTTGGGCAGTATGCCGGTAAAATACCGCAATCCCTGGTGGATTCAAAAGTTTATGGAAGATTTTCAAAAGCCAGCGCAAAAAATTGCAGCTGCGGGCATGCTTTTAATGTACCACAATCATGCGTTTGAATTCGAAAAAGTGAATGGAACAAGACTGATTGAGGTGCTGGCAAAAGCTTTTTCGCCGGAAGAGCTGGGCTTTACGCTCGATACCTATTGGGTACAGGCTGCAGGCGGCGATGTTTGCTGGTGGCTGGAATATTTACAGGGCCGCACTCCCTGCATCCATTTGAAAGATATGACCGTCTGCGGCCAGGAGCAGCGCATGGCACCGGTCGGATCGGGAAATATGAATTTTCCGGCAATTCTAAAAAAAGTGGAAGAATTAGGCGGCATCTCTCACCTTTTAGTGGAGCAGGACGATTGCTATGGAGATCCTTTCGCCTGCCTCCAAGCAAGCTTTGACTATCTGCACAGCATGAAACTTTGTTAGGAGGAAAGAAAATGGAGCAAATCAGAGTAGGAGTAATAGGAATCGGCAACATGGGAAGCAAGCATGCCAAGTGCATTGCAGACGGGGAAATCCCCGGCATGCTCTTAACAGCTGTGGCCGACCGGCGCGAAGAGCGGAAGACATGGGCAAAGGAAAATCTGCCTGAATCCGTCAGCTTTTTTTCTGAGGGAAGCGATTTGATCCGCAGCGGGCTCTGCGATGCCGTTGTAGTTGCCACGCCGCACTACCAGCATCCCCCCCTTGTCTGTGAAGCACTCAAAGCGGGACTTCATGCCTTGAGCGAAAAGCCGGCGGGCGTCTATACCAAGCAGGTTCGTGAAATGAATGAAACTGCGAAAGCCAGCGGTAAGGTATTTGGTATGATGTTCAACGTACGCACCAACTGTATTTATCGTAAAATGCACGAAATCGTTACCTCAGGAGAGATGGGAAAAATTAAGCGGGTCAACTGGATTGTCACAGATTGGTACCGCTCGCAGGCTTATTACGACTCCGGGGACTGGCGCGCGACCTGGGACGGCGAAGGCGGAGGCGTGCTGCTGAATCAATGCCCGCATAACCTTGACCTGCTTCAATGGATCTGCGGTATGCCGTCGCGCGTACGTGCATTCTGCCATTATGGAAAATGGCACCATATCGAGGTGGAAGATGATGTAACGGCTTATTTGGAATTTCCCAATGGAGCAACCGGCGTTTTTGTCACGTCGACGGCAGATCTTCCGGGAACAAACCGATTTGAAATTATGATGGAACGGGGAAAACTCGTTTGTGAAGACGGAAAGGTAAAGCGCTGGCTGCTTCCGGAAAGCGAAAGAGAGCTGTGTTTCCAAACCGAAGAAACTTTTCCCAAAGTAGAAATCGACTGCGAAGAGGTTGAAACAGACGGGGAATATTCCGAGCAGCCCGGCGTTCTGCGCGCGTTTGCCGCTCATATTCTTCATGGCACACCGATGATCGCGGAAGGATATGAGGGAATTAACAGCTTGATGCTGTCCAATGCCATGCATCTCTCAGACTGGCTGAACCAAACGGTTGAACTGCCGCTGGATGAAGATTTATTTTTAGCAGAACTGAACAAGCGCAGACACACTTGCGGCTGCCAATAGAAAGGATTATACCAAATGACTGGATTTTTAACCGACGATTTTATGCTCCGGACCTCCGCCGCGCGCACATTATATCATCAATACGCCGAGCAGGAGCCGATCTGTGACTATCATTGCCATCTGAGTGCGAAAGAAATATATGAAAATAAACCATTTACGAGCTTGACTGAGCTGTGGCTGGGCGGAAAAAACAACGGTGCTTTGGCCGGCGACCATTATAAATGGAGGCTCATGCGGGCACATGGCGTAGAAGAGAAATATATTACAGGTGACGCTCCGGCTTATGAACGATACTGCAAATGGGTGGAAACACTCCAAACTGCTTTTGGAAACCCGCTTTATCACTGGAGTCATTTGGAGCTAAAACGTTGTTTTGGGATTGATTTGCCCATCACCGTTCAGAATCAAAAAGAAATATGGGATCGCTGTCAGAAAATTTTAGATTTGGGAGCTGTTCGTCCGCAGACTCTTTTAACACATTTTCATGTGAGGGCACTTTGTACCTGCGATGCCCCATCCGACGATCTATACTGGCATAAAAAATTGGCAGACGAGAATTTTCCTATCCAAGTTTTACCTGCCTTTCGGCCGGAAGTAGCCCTACATCCGGAAGATCCCCGGTTTTTGGATGAAATTTCGGCGCTTTCCCGTTCTGCAGGGGTGCAGATTCATACGCTGGATGATCTCAAATCCGCACTCACCAAACGCATGGACTATTTTGCACAGTGTGGCTGCCGGCTGGCAGACCAATCACTTTTCACTCCGGATTTCTCACAGAGGGATCCGATTGCCGCAGAAGCTGCTTTTGAAAAAGCCTGCCGGGGAGAAATGCTTTCCAGCTATGAATTCAATGCGTACCAGTCGGAATTAATGCTGTTTTTGGGAAGAGAGTATTACCAGCACGGATTTATTATGATGCTCCATTTGAGTGTTGTCCGCAACAACAACAGCCGGATGTATCGGGAGCTTGGCCCTGACGCAGGGTTTGATTCCATTGGAGATGGAATTTCCCAGCAATCGCTGGCCTCTTTATTCGATACGCTTGATTCCTCCAATGAGCTCCCCAAAACCGTCTTGTTTACACTCACTTCTGGAGATTACGAAAAAATTCTGACACTGGCCGGATGCTTTCAGCAGAGTTATCCAGGGAAAATTCAATTTGGCGCTGCATGGTGGTATCATGACCGGAAAGATGGAATGGAACACCATCTCAAGCTGCTTGCAGGCATGAGCCTGCTGGATAACTGCATTGGCATGCTGACGGATTCGCGCAGCTTCCTTTCCTATACCAGACATGAGTATTTTCGGCGGATTCTCTGCAATCTGCTCGGACAGTGGATGGAAGATGGAGAGCTTCCTATGGATTTTGAATTGGTCGGAGGCGTTGTTCGGAATATCTGCTATGCCAACACAATTCAATATTTGGAAATTTCACCAGCTTCTCATGATGATATGGGAAAATCCGAGCAGGTATTCATTTAAGCTGTGTTTTTATCTGCATGAAAGGATGAGAAGAAAATAAAACATTCCCTAACCGCAGCATAAAAATAGTACGAAACGCCGTCTCGCCCGGATGATGAAAATTGGAATTCTATAGTATTTTGTCATCAAAAGCTTTGATTTATTTGGAATGAATAAGCTTATAAAAACAGCAAGCGAATAAACTTTTCTGGGGGAAATGTATAAAACCGTCATACGATATTCCGGTAAAAGTTTTTCGCTTATGGTCGTATAATAAACTGACTAAAAATACGCCGGAGGGTATCGGTACTCTATCATAAAAAAGGTGTATCCATGCAGGGAGCACTCTGCACGGATACACCTTGTTATAAAACTGCTATTTTGTAATCTCTTGTTCGTTTTCTTTTTGTTTGTTGCAAATGCTTTCTTTTAGTTTCTTTACCGTCTCGACGCCGCCTGTCGCGGCCCAGCCAAGTGCTAACCCCTCAATCGCACGTATGACCGGATGCGTTTCCGGCATAATCGATGGTACAAATACCCCAAGGGATAGGCCTGCTATACCGCTAATCAGAGGAATATATTGATTGGGAATAAAATTCAAAGTATGTTTGATGATTTCACCCAATACAAAACATCCAACTGCAATGACAATGCCATTTGTCAAAAATAAATCTTCCATGAATTTCAAGATGGCTTCCATGATTTCAATCCTTTCCAAAGGGGAAACGATCATTTTCATTGAAACACTCTGATGATATGCTCCAATAACGATCTGTCCCTATATATTTTATGTTCCTCTCATCATTTTGGACCAAAATCTTAACGTTCTTCATTGGTCTTCCTCTATTTTTCCATCGACTGCCTGTTATGTCTGAATTACAACGCTGCTAATACAGACAAAAGGCTTACAAGGCGCTTGACATCTTATTCCTTTTTGCATATAATAAAGATACAGGGTTACCGTTTCGAACGGTTAGCCAAAAATCAGTTATATAAAATAACCGCTTTACCTTTGGCGAGGGGCGGTTATTTTACGTTTGTTGTAAAAGTTAAGAGGAAGACGATAATCAAAATAATACAAACGATTATTTTTGCTATGTACCTTCTCATAACGCCACCTCCTTTCGGAGCATGGCTAACCGTCCCGATATTCCCTGTATCTTATTTCTATCTTACCTGTACTTTCCTATCTTGTCAA